>CAJWCA010000008.1 GCA_913020395.1 uncultured Cellvibrionales bacterium
ACTGGGGCCTCGAAAATTGCGGGAAAAGAATGTGGTACTGGCAATCAGTAAAGAATTGGCAGGTCAAATAAATAGGACTCCGGGCTTTCGAGCTGAGCTGGTCAGAAGTGGAGATTATTATATTCCCCATAAAAAGCGGCGGGATATTGCGAGAGATAAGCGGGCAGATCTCTTTATCTCTGTGCACGCAGATGCGTTTAGAAGCCCCACACCTTATGGTGCGTCGGTGTTTGCGCTCTCCCACAAAGGGGCAACCAGTGAAACTGCCCGTTATCTAGCAAAGCGCGAAAACGAAAGTGATTTGATTGGTGGTTATGGCAGCGTCAGCCTGGATGACAAAGATCAGGTGCTTGCAGGTGTGTTGGTTGATTTGTCGATGACGGCGACACTCGGCTCGAGCCTGCAGGTGGGTGCCGAGGTGTTGGGCGAACTCGGTCGCGTGGCACCACTGCATAAAAAGCGTGTGGAACAGGCGGCTTTTGCGGTATTGAAATCGCCCGATGTGCCTTCTATTTTGGTTGAGACAGGTTTTATTTCAAACCCAGCGGAAGCAAAAAAGCTGGCTACATCACGTTACCGCCGCAAGTTGGCTACAGCCGTTTTTAAAGGGGTTAAATCCTATTTTCAGAAAAACCCGCCCGCTGATTCTCTGTTGGCATTGGGAGAGGTTGGCACAGGTTTCGCCAGTCAAAAAGAATATGTGGTTGCCCGGGGCGATACACTCTCGGCACTCGCTAATCGTTTTAACAGCTCTGTGCGTGAACTCAAAAGTTTGAACAACTTATCGGGCTCTGTGGTAAAGGTTGGGCAGCGTCTAAAAGTGCCCGCCGGCTAGAAGTCTGACACCCTGGAACACCGCCTTAAAATTACTATCGAATTTGAATTGTTATGTCGAAAATTAAACTGTTAAGCCCACGTCTCGCCAACCAGATTGCCGCCGGTGAGGTGGTGGAACGCCCTGCGTCGGTGATTAAAGAATTACTGGAGAATAGTATCGATGCTGGCGCCACTCGATTGGATATCGATGTTGAGCAAGGCGGGGTTAAGCTCATTCGGGTTCGGGACAACGGTGGCGGGGTGGACAAAGTCGACCTGCCGTTAGCGTTGAACCGACACGCCACCAGTAAGATTTACGCCCTGGATGATTTGGAGGCGGTCTCAACACTGGGTTTTCGAGGCGAAGCACTGGCGAGTATCAGTTCGGTCTCCAGGTTATCGTTATGCAGCAATACCGGAGACAGTGCTTCGGGGTGGAAAGTGCAAGCTGAAGGGCGCGATATGGAGGCGGAACTGAGCCCGGCGCCACATCCTCAGGGTACAACTGTAGAGGTCAGGGATTTGTTTTTTAATACCCCGGCTCGCCGAAAGTTTTTGCGCACCGAAAAAACAGAGTTCAATCGACTGGACGAGGTGATCAAACGCCTGGCGCTGTCGCGATTTGATGTGGCATTCAATTTGACTCACAACGGGCGCGCAATTCACAACTGGCGCGCAGCTCACTCTCAGGCCGAGTGTGAGCGCCGAGTGGCTCAGGTATGCGGGCCGGCCTTTATTGAAAACAGTGTACATGTTGATATTGAGCGTGCGGGTCTGCGATTGTGGGGGTGGGTGGCACTGCCCACTTTCTCGCGCAGTCAGGCGGACCTTCAGCACTTCTACGTCAATGGCAGAGCGATTCGAGACAAATTAGTGACCCATGCGGTGCGTCAAGCTTATCAGGATGTTCTTTATCATGGCAGGCACCCGGCATTTGTACTTTTCTTGGATTTGGACCCATCCACGGTTGATGTCAACGTGCATCCCACGAAACATGAAGTTCGCTTTCGGGATGGCCGGATGGTGCACGACTTTCTGTTTCGCAGTCTGCATCATGCTCTGGCCGACGTGCGACCTGAAGATCAACTGGCAAAAACAGTGATGACGGAAACGGCGTCTCAAGCCTCAGGTTTAGTCGCCGGAGAATTTAAGCAGCAAGAGCATATGTCTTTTCAGCCGCAGGTGCAGGCGGGGCGGGTTAGTGATCAAAGGCCGCAATCGGTCGGTGAAGTGATGGCGCATTACGATACGCTGCATCAGGGAGCAGAATCCTCAACAGCGCAACCTACACCGGGGCCCCGGCTCGAGGAGCTAGCTCAGGATTCTGGCGAAATTCCTCCTCTGGGTTATGCCATTGCCCAATTGAAAGGAATTTATATTCTGGCTGAAAATGCTCAGGGCCTAATTGTTGTTGATATGCACGCTGCCCATGAGCGCATCACCTATGAACGAATGAAGCAAGCCTTTGAGGGCGATGGATTAAAAACACAGCCTTTGTTGGTACCTGAAACCGTTGCCCTTAGCCAGAAAGAGGCAGACATAGCGGAGCAATACGAAGAAACGTTCCGCTCCTTGGGATTTGAACTGCAGAGAGCGGGCCCTGAAAGTTTACTTATCCGTGAAGTCCCGGTGTTGTTGAACCGGGCTGCGGTAGAGCAGTTGGTCAGGGATGTTATTGCCGATTTAATTGAACATGGCAGCAGTGAAAGGATCAGCCATCATATCAATGAAATCCTCAGTACCATGGCTTGCCATGGTTCCGTTCGAGCAAACCGCCGGCTCAGTATTCCAGAGATGAATGCCCTGTTGCGTGATATGGAAGCCACGGAGCGTAGTGGTCAGTGCAATCACGGCAGACCGACATGGGCTCAGCAGACTCTGGATGAATTGGATAAGCTATTTATGCGCGGGCAGTAGGAAACATGTCTTCAACAAAACCTAAAGCAATTTTCTTAATGGGGCCTACCGCCTCGGGGAAAACGGATCTAGCCATTGCCCTGCATCAACACCTGCCCGTCGATGTGATCAGTGTCGATTCTGCGTTGGTCTATAAAGGTTTAGACATTGGCTCTGCCAAGCCCTCGTTGGAGGAGCAGCACGCCGCTCCGCACCAACTCGTTGATATTCGCGATCCCGCCGAACCTTATTCCGCCGCTGATTTTCGTCAGGACGCTCTGGCCGCCATGGCTTGCTCACGGGATGCGGGCAGAATTCCTCTTCTGGTTGGCGGCACCATGTTGTACTTCAAAGCGCTGTTGGAGGGCATGGCAGCAATGCCCAAGGCTTCACCATCGATCAGGTCTGAAATCGAAGCAGAGGCCGCGGCTAAAGGTTGGCCTGCCGTACATGCTCAGTTGGCAGAGGTGGATCCTGTGACCGCAGCGGAGATCCACCCCAACCATTCACAACGTATTAGTCGGGCGTTAGAAGTGTTTCGGGCTTGTGGCCAGACGATGAGCGAGTTGCGTACGGAGCAGGCGAAAAGTGGGGCGGCTCCACTGTCGGATGAGTATGATATTACTCAGTTCGCCATTGCGCCCAGAGATCGCGCGATCCTTCATGAGCGCATCGCACGACGATTTGCACTCATGCTGGAACAAGGGCTGATTGCCGAGGTCGAAGCTCTGCGTGCGCGAGGGGACCTCAATGAGGACTTACCTGCCATTCGCGCCGTGGGGTATCGGCAGGTGTGGAATTACCTCGAAGGGAGGTGCAATAAAGAAGAAATGTTAGAGAAAGGCATTGTTGCAACCCGCCAATTGGCTAAGCGACAATTAACGTGGTTGAGGGCTTGGCCTGATTTGAATTGGCTCTATACTGAGTCTGAGTCGGGTAAAGTGCTGGAAAAGCAGGAAATTTTACGTAAAGCCTTGAATTTTTTGACTTGAGCGGCCATATAATGGGAGAGGTTTTTCCTTCAGTCAGTTTTTTGCTTGTATTCGAGCTTTTCGTCAGGATGACGAAGAGTACAAAATTTGATCGAATACTTTTATATTTTAATAATTCTAAGGAGATAGAACATGTCTAAAGGGCATAGTCTACAAGACCCTTACTTGAACGTTTTACGTAAAGAGCGCATTCCCGTTTCAATTTATCTGGTGAATGGTATTAAGCTCCAGGGGCAAATCGAATCATTTGACCAATTTGTTGTGTTGTTGAAAAACACAGTGAGTCAAATGGTCTATAAACACGCAATTTCCACCGTTGTACCCTCCCGTGCTGTTCGTGTGCCAATGCTGAATCCGCCTTCGGATCAGGAAGGCGACGCGGCTGACGACAGCTAAGGGTCGCACAACGATTTTATAGCGGCTTTACTTGCTGATTGTGAATGCAGGTTGAGCGGGCCGCTATAAAACTAAGCGATAAACTAATAGAGGTACTTAGTTGTTTTTTGATCGTCCTGATTCAGGTGAGCTCGCGATATTGGTTCATCTGGAACTCACCCGAGGAGGGGACCCAGAGGACCCTCGCGAATTCGAAGAGTTAGCGTTGTCAGCGGGTGCAGATCCGGTTGCTTTTGTGACCGGGCAGAGGGCTGTGCCTACAGCAAAGTATTTTATTGGCACCGGTAAACTGGAAGAGCTTAAGGACCTGGTGCAGTTGCACGAGGCTGAATTGGTTATTTTCAACCACAGTCTTTCGCCCAGTCAGGAGCGAAACCTGGAAGAGGCGCTTCAGTGTCGGGTTCTCGATCGAACCGGTTTGATTTTGGATATATTCGCTCAGCGTGCGAGGACCTTTGAAGGTAAATTGCAAGTTGAGCTGGCACAGTTGCGCCATGTAGCTACCCGCCTGATCAGGGGCTGGACTCACCTGGAACGGCAGAAAGGCGGTATTGGCCTGCGCGGACCCGGTGAAACCCAGCTGGAAACCGACAGGCGTTTATTGCGGGTACGCATAAAGTCGATTGAGAAGCGACTGGAAAAGGTGCGAAAGCAGCGACATCAAGGTCGCAGGTCTCGCCAGCGTGCCTCGGTATCGACTGTGTCACTTGTGGGGTATACCAATGCCGGAAAATCTACCTTGTTTAACAAGATTACCGATGCCGATGTCTATGTAGAAAACCAGCTATTTGCCACGCTTGACCCGACCATGCGTCGGGTTGAATTGCCTGATGTCGGTGCAGCCGTACTGGCAGATACCGTTGGTTTTATCAGTCATTTGCCTCACCGCCTCGTTCAGGCGTTCAGAGCAACATTGGAGGAGGCTGCAAATTCCAGCTTGCTGCTTCATGTTGTTGATGGTGCCGCAGAGGAGCGCGAGCACAATATTGAGCAAGTGAATGAAGTATTAGAAGAGATAGACGCGGCCGAGCTGCCCCAGTTGCGTGTGTACAATAAGATTGATTTGATGACAAACATGTCGCCGCGAATTGATCGAGATGAACACGGCGTTCCGGTAGCAGTCTGGTTGTCGGCACAATCGGGCGAAGGTGTTGATTTATTACTGACGGCCATTGCGGAGATCCTCGGTGAGGATGTGCTTCAGGAGCAACTTAAACTCAAGGCCGATCAGGGGCGCCTTCGTGCTATGCTTTACCAGCACAATGCTGTACTCAATGAAAATTACAGTGATGATGGCTCTTCGGAGCTTGAGGTCAGAATTCCGAAGGCCGATTTATTTCGAATTTTAAGTGCCGTAGATCTTGAATATAAAGATCTGGGGTGGCTGCGGCCAACCAACAATTTTAATTAGGATGGAGAACCATTATGGCCTGGAATGAACCGGGTGGTAACAACCAGGACCCTTGGGGCGGTCGAAAAGGTGGGGGCAATCAAGGCCCACCAGACCTCGATGAGGCGTTCAAAAAAATGCAGGACAAACTGAACGGCATGTTTGGTGGCGGTAAATCTGGCAGCAACAAAGGTAGTGGGGGGCTTAGCCCTTCATCCATTGTGGTGCTGCTTTTTATCTTTGCTTTGATCTATGGTGCGTCTGGTTTTTATCAGGTGAACGAACAAGAGCGTGCCGTGGTCTTGCGCTTTGGTCTCTATAGTCAGACTAAAGGGCCGGGACTTCATTGGAATCCGCCTTTGGTTGACAATGTGACACGTGTGAACGTGACCCGAGTGCGTTTACATGGCACTAAAGGTGAAATGTTGACCGAGGATCTCAATATTGTCGAGGTCAACCTGTCGGTTCAGTACAGTATTGCCGACGCGCAAAATTTTGTACTGAAGGTAAGAGACCCCGAGCGTAGCTTGGCCCAGGCCTCAGACAGTGCACTTCGCCACATTGTCGGATCGACAGAGATGCACTCTGTGTTGACCGAGGGGCGTGAGCAAATTGCCGTAGAAGTTGCCACCCGCTTGCAGAGCTATTTGGATAATTACAATACAGGTATTCAGATCGAGAAAGTGAACGTTGAAGAAACCAATCCGCCGGATGCCGTGCAGGAAGCGTTTGACGACGTTAACAAGGCGCGTGAAGACGAAGAGCGTTCCAAGAACGAAGCAGAGGCCTATGCCAACGGAATTATTCCGGAAGCACGGGGTAAAGCTCAGCGGATGCTTGAAGAGGCCAGTGCTTATCAGGCCCAGGTTGTCGCCCAATCAAAAGGTGAGGCGCAACGATTTACCAAGCTGTTGAAAGAATACAAAAAGGCACCAGAGGTAACCCGTGAGCGTTTATATCTGGATGCTGTGCAGCAGGTGATGAGCAGTACCTCCAAAGTGATGGTTGATATTGAAGGGGGAAATAACATGATGTATTTGCCTCTCGATAAACTGGTGAGCCCCGCACAAACCACTGCTGGTGTTCAAGGGCTGACGCCCGAAGCGCTGAGGGATTTGAGCAATAGGCTTGCAGACTATCAAGGGCGTAATACACAAACTCGTACGACTCGACGCAGGGAGGTTCGTTAATCATGAGCAATAAAATGACCGGTATTGTTGTTGTCTTGGCGGTGTTGCTGCTGTTGGCGTCAAATTCCTTGTTTATTATTAAAGAAACTGAGCGTGGCGTCATGCTTCAGTTTGGTAAAGTAGAACAGGCTGATATTCAGCCAGGTTTGCATTGGAAATGGCCATTGGTAAACGAGGTGCGTACCTTTGATGCCCGGATCCTGACGCTTGATGCCAATCCTGAACGTTTTCTTACCATTGAGAAAAAAGGCATGATGGTGGACTCCTTTGCCAAGTGGCGCATCATTAATGTGGGTAAGTATTACACTGCCACAAACGGTGAAGAGTCTCGTGCAATGCGTCTTTTGGCACAGCGTGTCAATGAAGGTTTGCGCAATGGCTTTGGTGAGCGCACCTTGCAAGAGGTGGTCAGTGGTGAGCGGGATCAGTTGATGAATGAATTGACTGTAGCTCTCAATGAGTTCACCCAGACGTCTTTGGGAATCGAGGTTGTCGATGTGCGAGTTAAACGCATCGACCTGCCTTCTGAGGTCAGTGGTTCGGTGTATAACCGAATGAATTCTGAGCGTCAGCGGGAGTCTCAGGAGCATCGATCTAAAGGTTATGAGCAGGCTGAGGTGATTCGTGCCGATGCCGATCGTCAGCGTACGATTCTGGAAGCAGAAGCCTACCGGGAGTCTGAATTGATTCGCGGTGACGGCGATGCTGAAGCAGCCAGAGTGTATGCTGAAGCCTATAGTCAGGATCCTGAGTTTTACTCGTTTGTGCGTAGTCTCAATGCCTATAAAGAAACCTTTAGAGATAAGGGTGACATTATGCTGGTAGAGCCTGACAGTGACTTTTTCAGGTATTTGAAGGACTCCACAGGCGGGAAAAAATAGCCTGTAAATCATGATTCGGGTGGTTAAAGTCTAAACATCACCTAAGAAAGAATGATAGAATGCATTAACCGGGTCTATTGACCCGGTTTTTTTGTGTGTGCCCTTTGTGCAAACACGCTATTACAAGGGATCAAAACACTGCCATGACAAGCGCAGATCGCTGGTTATTACCTGACGGGGTGGAAGAAATTCTGCCCGCTGATGCCGAGCACATCGAACAATTACGCCGTCGTTTGCTGAACCTTTACCACAGCTGGGGTTATGATCTGGTGATTCCACCCTTGTTGGAATACACCGACTCCCTGTTGATTGGTCTGGGGCGCGATCTGGATTTGTTGACATTTAAAGTCACTGACCAGCTGAGTGGTCGCACTCTGGGTATTCGTGCCGACATTACGCCACAAACCGCCCGAATGGACGCCCACAGTTTCAGACGCAGTGGCGCTAACCGGCTCTGTTACGCCGGACATGTTGTCTATACACGCCCTCGTGGCCCTCTGGCGACACGCACGCCGATACAAGCAGGTGTTGAGCTCTACGGCAATGAAGGGCCAAACGCAGATGCGGAAGTTGTTTCGCTGATGCTGGAATCACTGCATTGTGCCGGTCTGCCTGCACTTCATATAGACCTGGGGCATGTCGGTATTTTCCGCGCTCTGGCTCAAACAGCAGGACTAAACACGGCACAAGAGGATGCCTTGTTTGAGTTGTTGCAGCGCAAAGCCAGCACCGAAATCAAAGCCTGGGTTTCCGACAATGTGACTGACCCTGCGATGGCGACCATTCTTCTCAAGCTGCCTTCTTTGGCGGGTAGCCAATCAGTACTAGAAACGGCCATAGATCTGTTTACCGGTGTGTCCGATGCAGCATTGGGTGCCGTTCAGGAACTGCGGACCGTTGCCAATGAGGTGGCCAGTCGCTACCCACAGGCCAAACTTTATTTTGATCTCAGTGAGCTTCGGGGCTATCACTACCATACGGGTATCGTTTTTGCCGCCTTTGCGCCCGGTTTTGGCAATGCGATTGCCAATGGCGGTCGTTATGATCGCATCGGCGAAGTCTTTGGTCACGCCAGACCCGCAACAGGATTTTCGCTGGATATTACGGCGCTGAACAGCTTGTTGCAGGCCGCTGCGCCCAAGCCTCAAGGTATCTTTGTGGCCGCTGAACTCGGTGAGCCCGGCGATCGATGGCAGGCAATGCAAAAACTCAGAGAACAGGGTGAACGAGTGGTGTGTGGTCTGCACGACTGTCAGGTCAGTGAAGACCATCGCTGTGATCGCCAGCTTTTGCTGGTAGATGGAGAGTATCGAGTGCAGGCCCTGTAAAGGGGCTGCAGACATTTTCTTAACACGTTAGAGAGTTAATTCGAGTCATGGGTAAGAATGTTGTAGTGTTAGGCACCCAATGGGGTGATGAAGGCAAAGGTAAAATTGTTGACCTTCTAACGGACCAGGTGTCCCTGGTTTCTCGTTTTCAGGGGGGCCACAATGCGGGCCACACCCTGGTGATCGATGGTGAAAAAACCGTACTGCATTTGATTCCCTCGGGCATCTTGCGTGAGCAGGTCACCTGCATGATTGGCAATGGCGTGGTGTTGGCACCCGATGCATTGTTGAAAGAAATTGCTGGCCTGGAAGAAAAGGGTGTGCCGGTGAGAGAGCGACTGCGCCTGTCTCCCGCCTGCCCATTGATACTTCCGGTTCATGTCGCGCTGGATCAGGCTCGCGAGAAAGCCCGTGGAGATGCCAAAATTGGCACCACAGGCCGCGGTATTGGCCCCGCCTATGAAGATAAAGTGGCACGTCGTGGTTTGCGACTTGGCGATATATTTAACGCGGAGCGTTTTGCTGCCAAGTTGAAAGAACTGCTCGAGTACCACAACTTTGCCCTCACCCAATATTACAAGGTTGAAGCGGTAGATTACGAGAATGCACTGGCTGAAGCGATCGCCTGGGGTGAAGAGCTGAAACCCATGGTTTCCGATATCACCAATGATTTGCATGAAGCTCGAGAGCGCGGTGATAGCATTTTATTTGAGGGAGCCCAGGGTTCTCTACTGGATATTGACCATGGAACCTACCCCTTTGTAACCTCCTCTAACACCACTGCGGGCGGTACTGCCACGGGGAGTGGCATGGGGCCTTTGTATCTGGATTATGTTCTGGGCATCACCAAGGCTTACACCACGCGTGTGGGTTCAGGCCCTTTCCCGACTGAGCTTGATTGTGACGTAGGCCGCCACTTGGGCGAAAAAGGCCATGAGTTTGGTGCAACCACCGGTCGCCAGCGTCGCACAGGTTGGTTTGACGCGGTTGCCGTTAAACACGCGATACGTATTAACAGCATTTCGGGTATCTGTTTGACCAAGCTGGATGTATTGGATGGTCTGGACGAAATTAAGGTGTGTGTTGGATATAAAAATGCAGCCGGCGAGTCCATTAATGTGCCGTTTGATGCTGAGGGTTGGGATGAAGTAGAGCCCGTTTATGAATCTTTGCCCGGGTGGAGCGAATCTACCTTTGGTGCACAGAGTCTGGATGCCTTGCCAGAGGCTGCTAAAGCGTATATCGCACGACTAGAAGCCTTGATAAGTGCACCTGTGGACATTATTTCCACGGGTCCGGATCGGGTGGAGACGATTGTTTTACGTCACCCCTTTGGCTAGTGTCGCGACAGACCTGTCACCTACAAAAAAGCCCGCTTCATAGCGGGCTTTTTTGTTTTTGAGGCCATCATGTTATACGGCCAGATCTTGCCAGGCGATAGCAGCCAAGAGGGTGAGGTAAGCGCCGTAAGCGATAGTAATGATCATTGTCGTTCTCCAGTGTTGTGGGCCTCTATGGCCCGTTTCGTTTAAGTGGTGTTACTTTAACGAAAGCAGGGGTATTCATCTAATGGTTAAAATTTGTTACGATCATGAATTCAAGTCATATCACAACCTAAACATCATCGACTGGTAGGCCATCTAATGGACACGAGGCAGTTATCTAGAATAGATTTGAATTTACTGGTGGCCCTTCAGGTCATGCTTGAGGAGCGCAATGTCTCGCGGGCTGCCGAGCGGCTGTTTGTCACCCAATCAGCCATGAGCAAAACCTTGGGGCGCCTGCGCGATTTGCTGGATGACCCCTTGTTTACTCGCTCTCCTCACGGCATGGTGCCAACTCCCCGGGCAGAATCTTTACAAACAGAGCTCGCTTGTTTGCTGCAAGGTGTTCAAGCGCTGGTAACAGAAAAGGCATTTGAACCGTCCCGCTACGAGGGTGAGTTTGTGATTGCGATTGCCGAATATATTGGCGTATCCCTTTTGCCGGCCCTGATGGAGGTATTGCAAACAGAAGCGCCCGGGATGCGAATTAAGGTATTGAGTCGTATCGAAAGTCAGCTTGAGGAGCTGGAGGCAGGAAGCCTCGATTTTGCCGTTCATATGCAGCGCAATCACTATGGCGATGAATTCACTGTTCACTCTTTGGGCAGTATGCCGCCGATTTTGTTGGCCCGACAGGGGCACCCTTTAACCAATGAAGATATTACCTGGCAATGTCTAGTGGACTGGCCTCATGTGAGCCTGTTTGTCCCAGACCTTGAAGAGCTTGCCTTTATGCGGCAACAGACATCCTTTGCCCGTTATGAAAGCCAGATCAAAGAGGTGTTTGAAACCTCTCATCTTTTTACCGCATTTGAAGTTGTTAGACGCACGGATTGTTTAATGGCGGCGCCTCCCTTGCTGGTGAGTCATCCCCAGTTGCGCTCTGGTATCCGTTTGCTTCCCTTTCCGGAGGGGTCTGAAATTAATATTAATTACATGTTGGTGGCCCACCAGCGCACGGCGAACTCTGCTGCGCACAGTTGGTTGCAAGGCAAAATCATGCAAATTGTCGACAAGTTCAAGAATCAGCGGGAAACGGGTAACCCCTATGAAGACTACCGAAGTGGCCATGGTTGATGGGCCTGGAATAGGTTTGGGTCAGGCCGACGCTCAGCTGAACGTTTATATTGCCAATAGACCTCCGCTGGCGCTGTACCAATTCTTAGAGTCATGCCGGCCCTTGAGCCCCGGAGAAATCGCTCATATTTGTACGGAGACGGGCAACCACTGGCGTAAAATTTTTAACGTCTATGCAAAATTGGTTTTTAGTCTCGCAGGGGGCAAGCTCGGTCCACAGCTTGATCGTTATAGTCGCTGGCAAATATACAGAGATGAGGCCCTACTGATGCAGGGGTCTGAAACTGCTCTATGGTTTAGCCCTCCCGGACCCGGTGCGGGTTTGTCCCGTGTTGATGGCGTGCACGTAATTATGGGTAAGCAATATGGTGCCAGTGTTTGTCAGTATCCGCTCAGCCCTGTGGATGTGGATTTTTCGATTAACGCCGAGCGCCGCCTGATTATTTGCCCCTACTTTGACTACAGGCAGCTGTCCAACAAAAAACTCGCCATACTCTCAGAGCTTATTCAATCATTGGCCTGAGGCTTGCCTGTTCCATTGAATACATTCATCCAGAGTGACCCCGTCGCCACCAAAAATGTCCAGCGCGCTACCAATGGTTAAATCGACCTTGCCCTTGGATAGTGAGTGCACCCGCTTAAGGTCATCCAGCGATCTTGCTCCACCCGCGTAGGTCACGGGTATCGTGCAATGTTTGCCCAGTAATTCGACCAGTTCGCCATCGATGCCTCCCTGCAGGCCTTCAACGTCTGCGGCGTGTATTAAGAACTCAGCACAATGCTCGCTGAGTGCCGTCAGGGTGTCTGCAGTAATTGCTGTCTGGGTTATTGTTTGCCAGCGATCCGTTGCTATGCACCATCCCTCTGCAGTTTTGCGACAGCTCAGGTCGAGTACAAGCTGTTGAACACCGGTTTCAGATTTAATCTTTTCCAGCCTTTCCCAGCTAAACTGGCCATTGTCGAACAGGTAGGAGGTGACAATGAGGTGTGAGGCTCCCGCCCGCAGGAATTCTTCGGCATTCTCAGGGTTAACACCACCACCAAACTGAAGGGCACCGGGCCAGGCTTTCAGCGCTTCCAGTGCCGCTGTTTTATTGCCGGGCCCCAGAGCGATGACATGACCGCCTTGTAGTTTGTGCGTTTTATATAGCTCGGCATAGTAGCTGGCATTATAGGGGCTTACGTAATTGGTATCTGCGCCATCGTCGTTGAGGCTGCCACCAACTATCTGTTTAACCTTGCCTTGATGAAGGTCGATGCAGGGGCGGAAAAGGGTCAAGATGAGACTCCGATCTGGATAAAAAGGGCAATTATAGCTTCTATGCAGGCGCATTGCTTGATTTCTCACCGTCGCATCCACGACTCGTTTTGTCGATCTCACAGGTACAAGCCTTGGCGTAGAGTTAGGAGGTTTCTCGATTGATGATATGCTGGTATTAATGGTCGCGTTTCTGCGGACCGCATCAAATAAATACAAGACTACAATAAATTGAGAGAAAGCCATGCGAATACTAAGCCTACTACTTGCCTTCGCGGTCCTTGCCGGCTGCGGTGAGCAGAACTCATCAGGGGCAAGCCAACAAACTTCAGCGGAGCGTCACGACCCTGTTGTCAGAGAGGCAAAGCGGGGCCTGCATCAAAGTATCGCGGTTCTGAGGAAAAAACAGATTGCCAATCCCTCCTATGAGCTCAGTGTGGTATTAAATGCTGAAGGCACGCCGTTCTCGGGGAGCCTGCTTGCCCGTTTTGACTTTGCGGCCCAGGGGTCCGATCTGACACTGGATTTTAGCGGGGGCGAAGTGTTGGAGGTTCTGCTGAACGGCAAAGCAGAGCCCTTTGAATACAACGGTCACTTTCTAACTTTCAAAGAAAACCATTTTATCGAGGGGCAGAACGAGCTGGCAATAACGTATCGCCGCGAATACAGCAAGGAAGGTTCGGGTCTATATTATTTTAAAGATCCGCTAGATGACACGGTTTATACCTATAGTGATCTGGAGCCTTTTTATGCAAACATGATCTTCCCGTTGTTTGATCAACCCAATCTGAAAGCCAAATACACCATAACGGTAGATGCGCCTTCCCACTGGGTTGTTGTTAGTAATATGAAAGAAAAAGAAGTGGTCCCGGCGGGTGATCGCTCTGTATGGAAGTTTCCCCCGTCTCCCTTGATGAGCAGTTATGTTGTGTCTATCCATGCGGGGGATTATGCCAGTTTTGACCTGGGTGAATATGAGGGAATTCCTTTGCGTCTCTTCTCCCGACAGTCGAACAAGGCGTTTGTACCTGTTGAAGAGTGGAACACCGTGACTCGTCAGGGTTTCGCTTTTTTTAATGATTTTTTTGGTATCGCCTACCCCTTTGGAAAGTATGATCAGCTGGCCGTTCCGGATTTCAATTCCGGTGCCATGGAGAATGTGGGTGCGGTTACCTTTGCCGATCAATACTGCTGCGTGGACGGTGAGCGAAGCCTGAGTCATAAAACATTTTTTCTCAATTCTATTTTGCATGAACAAGCTCATATGTGGTTTGGCAATCTGGTCACTATGGATTGGTGGAATGACATTTGGCTGAACGAAAGCTTTGCAGAGTTTGCGGGATATCTCGCACTTGCCGGCGGTACTGATTTTGAGAGTCCCTGGCTTGAAAATCTTTGGGCGAGAAAGCTGTGGGGCTATCGGGATGACGATGCAATTAGCACTCACCCCATCAAGTTTCCTGTGGAAAATACTGAATATGTAATGTCGGCAATCGACGGCATTACCTACGCGAAAGGCTCTGCGGTCTTGAGGCAGCTGTCGTACTATCTTGGGGAGGAAACCTTCAAGAAAGGTGTGCAGGCATATATGAAAAAATATGCCTACAAGAACGCCAGATTTGAAGATCTGCTTAATGAGTTGTCTATCGCCGCTGACAGGCCAATGGATGATTGGGCTCACGATTGGTTAAAAACGAGCGGTGTTAACCGAGTCGCAACAAAGCTAAGCTGTGAAGACTCCAAAATCAAAAATTTGGAATTAATTCAAAGCTCTAAGGGCGACAAGCTGCAACTTCGCGCTCAGAACTTTAAGTTGGCACTCTACAGTGCTGTGGATGGTAAGTTACAGGCACCTTCCATTTTCGAAGTAGAGATGAAAGATGAAGCCACTACAATCGCCGCTGCCACGGGCCAGCCATGCCCATCAATTATTCTACCTAACTTTGGTGATTATGGGTATATGAAGGTGGTGCTTGATTCAGACTCTCGTAAGAATCTGAATGCTTACCTGGGGCAGGTGGAAGACCCACATGCGAGAGCGTTGTTTTGGGTTGCTCTTTGGGACGGTGTTGTAGATGGTCGATACTCGGTGAGCGACTATCTTGATGTCGTGTTAAGTCAGGCGTCTTCTGAATCCAATCTACAAATTCTAAATGGTATTCGCTCTGGCTTGGTGCAGGCACAAAATTGGCTGTTCAAAATGGAGGGTGATGCCGCTCGGGATATCCAAAAGCAATACAGTGAGAAAGTTGAAGCGATGGCCTTGGCGGGTTTGAAATCCAGTGACCCCAATGGTGATGATTTTCAAATTTGGTTGACCATTTATCGTAATGTGACGTATCTGCCTGAGCATTTAGATCAGCTGCACGCCTGGCTAAAACAAGATCGTGTTGAATCGTGGACTTTAGATCAACGTACTCGGTGGTTGTTTTTAGCTATTCTTGCGGAAAGAAATTATTCCGGAGTGGCGGAGCTGATTGAGGAGGAAAAACGAAATGACACCTCTGCAAGGGGGCATAGACTTTATTTGAGCGCTAAAACTCGCTTGGCGAATGCAGACGAAAAATTGAAGATTTTTGCTGAGGTGATTCACCGAGATAGTACCGATAGCCTGGGTAATAGACGATCTGCGGTGAGGGCTTTGGATCCACTAAGACAGCCAAAAATTCATCGTGAGATCGCCAAAAAAATTATCGAGCAGGTAGTTGATAATGCCGATGAGATCAGTACCGAAATGATGTTAGAGTTCACGCGTAATAACCTTCCTGGTTATTATGAGTGTGAGGAATCCTGGGGTGATTACATTGATAGTGTTCTCGACAAAAAATCTATCAGCCACAAACCCCTGCGCAACGTTCTGTTGGAAAGTCAGGAAAGCAATAGCCGTTGCGTAAAAGCAAAAAATGTTTTGTTTCCTGCGGGATAGTCAGGGCCTGGACTTTAAGTTAAAAATCTCTCCAGTTTGATCGGAGAGATTTTTAAACTTTATTAAGCAATACGTTCTAGGAAATTATCGATGGAGTCGAGTGATTCTGATTCGCTAAGCAGGGGTGTATGCCCTCTTCGAGAAACTTCTTTGTAGTCCATTTGTTGGTGTATTGTCAGCATTTTCTCAACGCAGTCGACACTGAGAATATCTGATAGTTCACCGCGAAAAACCAATAGTGGTGTGGATCGTATTGCCTCAAAAACCGGCCAAAGATCCGGTGGGACCGCGTTGTCCTGGGCTTGCTCGAGAAGCAGTGCAATTGCGGGGTCATAATTTAGTTCAGGTGTTCCCTGACTATTTTCGTTGTAAATATTCCGGGTAAACCTTTCCCAATCCACCCGCTCAAAATCGGGATACTCTCGAGACTGAACTTCCTGTGTTTTGTTGATGGCTTCCTCCCAGTTGGCAACAGGTGTTGTGTTGCAAACATAGGATTTAATTCGATCCAGGCCTGATTGATTTGCCTCGGGCCCGATGTCATTCATGATCACGGCGCTTACCCTGTTTGGTCGCTGGGCGGCAACCAACATGGATACTAAGCCGCCAAGTGATGTGCCAATAAGGACAACAGAGGAAAGCTGCAGTTCGTCGAGCAGAGTCATGATGTCCTCGGCATAAATACCGGGAAAATAGTTATTCGGATTAGGATCGTAGGCAGACTGACCGCGGCCGCGTAAATCCACTGCAATGACTCGGTATTGTTGAGACAAATGCTCACACAGCAGAGAGAAGTCAGCGGAATTCCGTGTCAACCCCGGTATGCAAATGATGGTGCCCACCGGTTTGTCGGCAGGGTAGTCACGGGCATACAGTTTAAGGCCGTCGTGGCTTTGAAACCAAATATGTTTGTAGTTAGACATCAAATAGAACTCGGTTTTCGATAATCTTAGTGGTCGCCACCCCGATGAGCAACACTCGTCGGGGTGGATCGATTTCGATCAATTAAAACTCGTAAGATACCCGGGCTGTCATTGTTCTGGGTGCGCCGTAGAATGCCAGCTCACCGGATCCGAGGTTGTATCCACCGGTTTTGTATTCCTCGTCACCCAAGTTCTTAACGTAGAGGCTGGCAGACCAGTTCCCCTCAGCAGAATACCAATTTGCGCCGATGTCCACTAGTGTATATGACTTGTCCTGATCACAGCTACAGGTCGTGTTGTTGAAGTTTCTACTGGCGTCTCGGTAGGACGCAGCAGTATTCAATACAAGGCTTCCCGCATCACCAAGGTCCATGTCATAGGAAAAACCAAGTTGTCCAGTCCAGTTGGGTGCGTTGAGCATTTCCCAGGTGGCCGAGACATCTACACCGGCTGAAATCACTTCAATTAACTCAGCATTCATGTGACCGACCGCCAGGGTTGCACTCAAACCTTCCGATAATTGAGCCAGTACTTCAAGTTCTGCGCCTTTAATTTCCGCGGTGCCGGCGTTGACGACATCCGAAGAAAAGAAAATCGGTGCGGGTTGCGCGGTTTGAACCGTGAGTTGCATGTCTGTGTAGTCCATATCAAACACGGTAAAATTAAGGCGTAAACGGTCATTCATAAGCTGGGATTTGACACCCGCTTCCCATGTTTCAACCGTTTCTGGGTCATAACCATTGGCAACGTTGGGGTTGGTTGAGGCATTGCCTCGCATATCAAAGCCGCCCGACTTGAAACCTTCAGAATAACTCACGTAAAACATGACATCGTCATTCATGCGCCAATCCAGCTTCGCGGAGGGGCTGATCTCACTCCAGCTGTTGTCGGCGTCTGCATCGCTAATGTCAGTGAACGTGGCTAACTGAACATCATCCGCTGGATTGCCAAAAGTAAACGCGCTGCCCTGGTTTGTGCTATAGGGAAAAGAGTTCACCGTGTTGTACAAGAGTCTTTGAATATTTGAATTTTTGTCATCTTCCGTTGACCGAATGCCGGCAGTCAGCGTAAGTGTATCGGTCAGGCTGTAACTACCGTTGAGATAAAAAGACAAACTTTCAGTATCAACGTCTCCGCCAATGCCCAATCCCAAGTGACTGCCATCCATGAATGGCGCGCCGTTCAAGACCACATCAAAGGAACCTGCGGAGTTGCCTTCAAAGTAGTAGACACCACCCACTAGAGACAAACGTTCGGTGTCATAGTTAACCTGTAACTCGTGAGACTGTTGTTCATCGGAGTAGGAGGCCGGGACATCAAAAGAATCTAGAGGTGTTGCTTCAAAATCAATGAACTGTTGTGTTTCACCTTCCCGATCAGCATAGACATATTTCAGCGCGAGTTGCTCACTGATATCGTATTGAGCGGTAAAAGAGAAACCTTCATTTTCAACATTAGACTTATGAGTGGTGCCACACGCGGAATCATAGGGGTCGCCGGAGGCTAGGAACAACTCGCCGGTAGCTGGATGTGTCAGGGTCGTCTGAGTCGATTGTGTGCCGCAGATCTGATTCGAATCATCATCCGTTTTGTCCATGGCGAAGCGGAAGAACAAAGCTTCGGTCGGCGTATACTCAACACTGATTCGCGCGACAGATACATCTTTGTTGTAATTCTCTTCACTGCTGTTGAAAGTACCGGTAGCAATGTCATAACCGGTATCCACTGTGCCGTAGCCGTCGCGAGTCATATTTGAAATGGCCGCGCCGACATACAGTTTGTCTTCTATCAGAGGGAGCTGACCAGACAGTGTTAAATCCTGCTGGCCAAAGGTGCCCGCCGCCAAACTCGCTTTCACGGTCGCATCACCGGTCATTTTTTTAGTGATATATTTTATTGCGCCACCGACAGTATTCTTTCCGTACAGGGTTCCCTGGGGGCCCCTCAATACTTCAATTCGTTCAACATCAAAAACATCCATCACCGCAGCCTGGGGTCGAGCGTAGTAGATGTCGTCAACATACACACCAACACCGGGTTCAAATCCCCACAGTGGGTCCTGTTGGCCGACACCTCGAATGTAGGCGGTCAGGGTGGAGTTGGTTGCACGACTGGCGCGAAACTGGGTGTTGGGTGAACTTTTTTCAAGGTCAACAATGGTATTGATTGCCTTCTGTTCCAGCTCAATAGAGCTATAGGAGGTAATCGCAACGGGTACCTGTTGTTGATTCTGTTCGCGCTTTTGCGCGGTGACCACAATCTCTTCCAGGGCAAAACTATCGTCGGCTTGTGACCATGCCTGGCCAGATATCATACCCATTGTGGTGCAGGCCGCGATCACGGTTGCGAGTACTTTTCTCTCATCATTTATGCGTTTCATGTGACACCTTTTATATGTGCGTATTGCTATCGTTATCATTCGCTGCCTAAAAATTCCGGCGCGCGATCCCCTTTGAGATTCTGTGTCCTTAGAACTATCAATTTGTGCCGGAGCTACCGCTTGAAGGCTCGGCAAAAGTTTCAACAAGCGTTGAAACTTAAAGCCAAAAATATTCAACTCTTGTTGAATTGTCAAGATTTATTTAGTGGCGAGTTGCTTTTCAGTGCTCATTGATCTGTGAGCAAAGAGGCTGGCCGAGGCAAAAACTGTCGAAATAACAATGGCATAGCTGGCTGAAACCGCTGGGTTCAGAACACCGCCAAAAAGATTCAGGTAAAAGTGAATCAGCAGGCCCATCACCGCGGCGCTACTCACTATCCACAGGGGGATATGCCCTCGAATGAGCACACCAAATAACATGGGCACCAACGACGCTGCAGCCAAGCCATATACGCCTTTTTGAGCAAACAAGCCGATCAGTGCAGGCGGATTCCAGGCGAGTATCAGGCCGATGATGCCGACCAGCACTAATACCCAGCGAGACCAGGCAAGCCCCTTGTGTTTGTCTCCACTCAGTGGCGTCACGATGTCGTTAACCACCATGGCGGACAGCGACACCAAAATACCATCCAGCGTGCTCATGCCTGCTGCCAGCAGTGTTATGAATATGAAAGTAAGTGTTAGCTCGCCCATGGCCGAACCACTGAATTCATGTAAAAGGTACTCTCTCACAACAGTATCCTGGGCTGGAATGTCCAGTCCCGCCAGGCGCGCGTAGAAACCCACCATCAATATCAAGGTGAACAGTGTGCCGACAATCACCGTTGTGCCAATAAACTTGCCGATGTCGGCTTCGCTGCGTAGATAGAGCACCTTAGTCAAAATATGCGGTTGCAACATGAGTGCAAAGGTAATGATGAAGCCACTGCCAAATACCGAGAAAAAGCTGTAATAGAGCGAACTGTCGGTATTGTAGGCCGCGGCATAGGATTCACTCACGGTTTTCAGTGCGGTAAAGAAGCCCCCGTCAAAGTAACTCAGGCCCTCAACAAATAGCAGCAGGGTGACAAAAATCATCATGATTCCCTGGAGTGTATTGGTGTAGGCATGGGCGTAGGTGCCCCCCATCAAGACATAGGAAAATACGAACAGCAAAACAACGATCAGTGCCGTTTTTTGTTCGATGGGGAATATACCCGTCATCAGCATGCTACAGCCCACTAATATCAGCACCACGAAGGTGACAGACAGCAGGTTGATGAAGGCAAAAAACAGGCTGAACCCCCGGTGTTGATAGCGATGATAGATCCAGTCGGGAATGGTTAATGCCTGTTTTTCTTCGCCAAGTCTTAAAAAGCCTTTTGATAGCACCAAAAATGCCGTCAATATGCCGAGAGAACCCGCAAGGCCATAGTGCAAGTATGCTGAAAAGCCATGGGCGTAAATAAATCCTGGGTTGATCACAAAGGTGGCCGTGGAGGCGATTGACGCGGCAAGTGTGATGCCAATGAGGTAAGGGCTCATATCTTTATTGCCGATAGAGAAGCCGCCGATGTCCTTGGTTCTGCGCATGCCAACCCAGGAAAGCCAATAAACCAGAGCGACATAGGCACCGGTGAACAAATATTTAAATATTTCGGCTGACATCATGTAATACTCCAGACTTGTGTTTCAACAGTTGATGAGGCACTATATTCAACAAGTGTTGAATATGCAAATCGAACAGCATATTTGTGAGGGTAGTATGAGCAAAAAGGGCAAGGGCGAAAAGAGCGAGCGCATACTGGATGTAGCGGAAGAGCTCTTTGCGTTGCATGGTTACGACGGCGTTACCATGCGGCAGATATCCAGCGGCGCCCAGGTGGATGTGGCGCTGGCAAACTACCATTTTGGTAAAAAATTAGATGTATTTTACGCGGTTTTCAATCGTCGGGCCGAACTGCTGAGCACAACTCGTCGAGAGCTGCTTCTGGCGAGTCAGAAAGATTCTGCCAACAAACCCCAGACACTCGAACAGATTATTGAAGCATTTCTGCTGCCGCTGAAATTTGCCCAGGAAACGGGCGATCCAGGTTGGAAAAATTATATGGCCCTGTTGGCCTATGTAATGACGTCTCCGATTTGGAATAAAAAACTGATGAAAGATAACTTTGATCGCCGGGTGGGTGAGTTTATCGAGGCGCTTAAACAGGCTTTCCCCAATGCCAAAGATGAAGATATTCACTGGTGTTATCACTATGTGTCGGGGGCTTTGGCTCTTACATTGGCGCAAACCGGGCGTATCGACCGACTGTCTGGAGGAAAGTGTTTGTCATCAGATTTTGACGCTGCCTATGATCGCATGATCCCGTTTGTGGCAGCTGGATTTAGAGAGGTGTGTGGTAGTTAAGCTTGCTGCATGAACATTGACTTGAGTGAATCGTAAGGTATCGAGATGGGAAATAAAGCAGCATTAGTGACCGGTGGGGCCAGTGGCATTGGTTTGGCTTTGAGCCGGGAATTGGCAGAGCAGGGTTATACGGTTATTTTGACCGACGCCAATCTTGAAGCTGCTCAGGCGGCGGCAGAGACACTGTGTGGCGAGGGTTTGTCAGCGGTGCCACATCGCCTGGATGTTTGCAGTGATGAGGATATTGCCGGTGTGGTGGATTCCCTTGAAAAAGACCAGCTTCAGGTGTCTGTACTGGTGAATAATGCGGGTATTCAGCATGTGTCCAAGCTCGAGGATTTTCCCGTTGATCGCTGGAGATTAATTAACAATGTTCTGCTTGTCGGGCCGGCTATGTTAACACGAGCCCTGCTGCCGATGATGCGCCAACAGAATTTTGGCCGCATCATTAATGTCGGCTCCATTCATTCACTGGTGGCTTCAGCCCATAAGAGTGCCTACGTGGCGGCAAAACATGGCCTGCTGGGTTTTTCAAAAGTCGTGGCCTTAGAAACCGCAGATCAAAATATCACGATCAATACGCTTTGCCCCTCTTATGTTAAAACGCCCATGGTTGAAAAACAGATTGCCAATCAGGCCAAAGAAAACGGTATTTCTGAAGAAGATGTCGTGTATAAAATTATGCTTGAGCCAATGCCTAAGAAGAGTTTCATTGAAATGGACGAGCTATCGGGTGCGATGAGCTATTTAATTAGCGATGTGGCGCGAAATATTACCGGCCAGGAAATCGTATTGGATGGCGGTTGGACAGCACGTTAACTTGTCGCTTTGAACTGTCGTAAAGAAGAGTGCCAGGGCATAACGCTGTGCCCTGGGCAACTCAATTACAGGTATTAAGGCGTCTCGCGGCCGGGCCCTAATAGCGGGCAAAGGAAAAATTTGTCGCCCTCATCCATTTCTCCATCTGCATTTAGATCTATCCACCAGCGGCCTCCAAGGTAACCCACCTCGCCTGGGCCATACTGGGTTGCCAAACCATTGGTTCCGGGAATCAACTGTTGGAACTCTCCTTTCATTGGCAAGTCTGTCAGGGCAATAGAGTCGTAATACAGCCCCTGAGTCTCAACGTAGACGACGGGGGCGCCCGCAGCGCCTCTTCCTGTGGTTCTTTCTTCCTTGCCGTGTGCCAATGAAACGGTGCTGACCAGAGCGCAGGATGCAAATAAGAGTACGGGGGCTAAATAGTTAGATTTGGGCATGGTGTGGCTCTCCACTTTTGCTGATTTTGAAATCTCAGTATTGCAGTGGAGCATCACGCAGCATTCACGAAAGTGTCACAAATTTATAACGAATAAGCCATTTCAGGTGACGCCGAATCACACTATTATGATTCATTACATGCTTATTTCGGCGAAAGAGAATTCAGCTTATGCACGATTCAGAAGACTTCAAACCCAGCACGGCGTATTGGGCCGAAACCCATGATGTTGTTAACCAGCCGGCGGCGCTTGAGAACTACAATGTGTATACGCAAGACAAGGCTTTGCGCGAAGGGGTTGCGGCCCATGGGGCGGGCCTGTCTGAGGAGGGTTTATTAAAATTTGGAGCAGTCTGTGGTTCGTCAAACACAATTGAGTGGGGCTTTCAGGCGAATGAAGTCAAACCTGTATTGCATACCCACAGTCGCCAGGGACAGCGAATAGACGAGGTGCGATTTCATCCGGCTTATCATCAGCTGATGAATCTGGCGGTGGAAGAGGGTTTGCACGCATCTCACTGGCGGGACTCACACGCAGGTGCGCAGGTGGAGCGCGCTGCCAAATACTATATGTTGGCGCAGGTCGAGGCCGGTCATGGATGTCCTATAACGATGACCTCTGCCGCAATACCCGCACTGAAAAACCAAGCGGACTTATTTAAGCAGTGGGCCCCCAAGATTCTCGCCTCCGAATATGATCCTCGCAATATACCCGATAGTCAGAAGACGGCGCTGACGGTGGGCATGGCGATGACAGAAAAACAGGGTGGCTCCGATGTCAGGGCTAATAGCACCCGCGCTTATGCCCTGGGAGAGGGTGGTCCGGGTCAGGCCTATGAATTGGTCGGTCATAAATATTTTGTCTCTGCTCCCATGAGTGATTTGTTTTTGGTGCTTGCCCAGACAACAACTGGACTGAGTTGTTTTTTGGTGCCGCGATGGCGTCCCGACGGCACAAAAAACCCGATTCAAATTCAGAAACTAAAAAATAAAATGGGCAATGTCTCTAACGCGTCCAGTGAAACGGAATTGCGCGGGGCACTGGGATGGATGGTGGGTCAAGAGGGGCGGGGTGTGGCTGCCATTCTGGAAATGGTGGCCATGACACGTTTTGATTGCATGATTGGATCATCCTCAGGAATGCGCCAGGCAGTGGCGCAGATCACCCACCACTGCAGCCGGCGATCGGCTTTTGGCAGGCCGCTGATTGATCAGCCCTTGATGCAAAATGTATTGGCGGATCTGGTGATTGAGCAGGAGGCTGCGTTGGGGCTGACCTTGCGTATAGCCCGGGCGTTGGACAATAGCGAGAAGGATGAGCGTGAAAAGGCCCTGGTTAGAATGGGTACCGCGGTTGGCAAGTACTGGATTTGCAAACGTTCAGCGGGCCATGCCTATGAAGCCATGGAGTGTATTGGTGGTAGTGGTGTGATGGAGGATTCTATTATGCCCCGGCTGTATCGTGAGGCACCGATCAATGCAATCTGGGAAGGCAGCGGTAACGTTCAATGTTTAGATATGATGCGTGCACTGACAAAAAACCCGGATTCTCTCGACGCATTTATGGAAGAAACCGCCAAAGCCAGAGGTGTTAACGCGCAGTTTGATCGCGCCCAACAAACTCTGAAGTCTCATTTTGTTTCTCGTGACAATATGGAGTTTCATGCGCGAACAATTGTTGAACACATGGCTCTTGTTATTCAAGCGTCTTCCCTGATTCAGTTTGGCGACTCGACGATTGCCGATGCGTTTTGCCGGTCTCGGCTGAGTGAGACGAACTCGGGCAGGGTTTACGGCACCTTGCCGGATGGGATTGACTGTTCGTTTATCATAGACAGAGCAAGACCCAAACTCTGAAAGTTGCAGAGTTTGGGTGTGTGAGTGGTGTAAGCGCTACAGGCTTGAACTCAAGCGACGGCTGAAACTTTTACGGGTACGCCGTTAAACGCAGCGTTGCCACTGACGGCATCAATGAGTTTTTCATCGGTGAGATCATTGCAGCTTACGCCTTCCTGTTCTGCTGCGATTGTCATTTTAACGCCCTTGCGTTTATGTCCCCAGCCGTGGGGAAGGCTGACCACGCCAGGCATAACTTCTTCGCTGGCTTGCACCGTGGTGACAACCTCGCCCACTCTGGATTGTATACGCACTTGTGAATTATCTTCCAGTTGGTGGGCGGCCAAGTCTTCAGGGTGCATCAATAACTGCCAACGTGGTTTGCCCTTTATCAGCCGCTTGTAGTTGTGCATCCATGAATTATTACTGCGAACATGCCTGCGACCGATAAGCAGTAATTCTTGTGTGCCCTGAGGCTGAGCAGATTGTTGTAGGCGGTCGGCGTCCTCCAGTATGAAGTCTATATTCATATGGATCTGACCCGATTTTGTGCACAGTCGTTCAGCCAGCCCAGGTTGCAATGGGCCGAGATCGAGGCCGTGTGGGTGTTGCTTAATTTTATCCAGACTGAGGGCTAAGTCATGACCCGACGACTCGCCGTATACGCCGTGTTGAATGCCCATATCAATCAGTTTGTCTGGTGCAGGCGAAGGTTTAAAGTCGACGCCTTTTATTTCTGCCAGTTTTTGGCCGAGGCCGTTAAGAATCTGCCAGTCGTGAAGTGTGCCGGGCTCGGGCTCAAAAAGAGGTTCGTTGTAACGTGTGGTGTTGTGAACCGCCAGGCGGTGAAATGCCAGGTCGTAGTGGTCGTGTTCCAGTGCACCCGTAGGTGGCAGAATAATATTTGCGTGCTGGGTCGTCTCGTTAATATAAAGGTCAATGGAGACCATAAAGTCCAGGTCGCTCAGCGCGCGATCCATTTCCCGACCGTTAGGGGCAGAGAGTACAGGGTTGCCTGCCATGGTGATCAGCGCCCGGATTTGCCCTTCCCCCGGCGTGAGTATCTCCTCTGCCAGCACGGGGCTGGGGAATTCACCATTGAATTCCGGTTGTCCGCTAACGCGGCTGTGCCAGCGGGCGAAGTGCCCGGCGCCAGAGTCTCCGGGTTTTACATAACCAAAGGCCGGAGAGGAGACGATAGCACCGCCGCGAACGTCGAGAGAGTGGGTTAGAATATTGATGACCTGAATGGCCCATTGGCAAAGCGTGCCAAACACCTGGGTGGAAACCCCCATGCGCCCGTAACAGACCGCGCCTTCAATTTGGGCCATGTCGCGTGCCATCTGGCGAATGGTGTCAGCGCTTATGCCTGTCTGCGATTCCGCAAGCTCCGGGGTGAAGGGTTCAACGGTGCGGCATACGTCATCAATGCCCTCCAGTCGCTCTTCCAGATGCCCTGTGTCTACCAGGCTTTCCGCAAATAGAGTGTGGATCATCGCCATCAGCATAAAGGCATCTGAGCCAGGTTTTATAAAATGGTGTTCGTCGGCAATGTTAGCCGTTTCACTCTTTCGGGGGTCTATGACAATAAACCGGCCGCCCCTTTTTTGAATCGCCTTCAGGCGTTTGGTGACATCGGGAACCGTCATAATGCTGCCGTTCGACGCCAGAGGGTTGGCCCCGATGATCAACATATACTGAGTGTGGTCGATGTCGGGAATCGGCAACATGGATTGATGCCCGTACATGGCGTAAGACACCAGGTGGTGAGGTAACTGGTCGAGTGATGTGGCCGAGAAATTACTCTTTGTTTTGAGTACCCTGCGCAGAATGCCGCCGTGGGTCATGCTGCCATAGTTGTGTACATTGGGGTTGCCGGCATAGAGGGCGACAGCGTTCTGGCCGTGGGTATCCTGTGCCTTGGCCAGGTTTTGTGCGACGGTTTCAAAGGCTTCTTCCCAGCTAATTTGCACCCAGTTGTCATCGACTCGTTTAACAGGGAATTTGAGCCGGTCCGGGTCAAAATGCAGGTCCTGCAGCGCGGCGGCTTTGGCACAAATATGGCCGTGACTCAGAGGGTCATTTTTATCGCCCTTAATGGATATTACCTGTTCGCCTTGGGTTTTAATTTCCAATCCGCAAATCGCTTCACATAAATGACAGGCGCGATAACTGGTTTTAATTTCGTCAACCATGAGGTTCTCTCTGAGTGATGGGTTTAGCACTGCTATAGAATAGGTGAATCCAGTGCTTTATTAGAATAGATCTAAGTTATCACGTCGAAGCACTGAGATTTATTTAATTTAGTGATCCCGGCCTATAAGTCAGGCTTATGTGGCCCGCCCTTCATGGTGTGCTCAGTCAATCGGATAGGGGTTGGGTTTTTTCCATTCGTTTGGGCAAGCCCCCTCCATCAGCGGTACCAGGGGAGTAATGGAATCAATCATAAAGTCGCGGAATATACGGATCCTGGCTGTTGTGCGCAGGTCGATATGACTTAATACCCAGAAACCTACTGCCTCTTTAGCTTCGGTAGGTAACACCCGTGTCAAAGAGGGTTCTCGATCGCCCAGCGCGCAGGGTAATACTGCAAAACCCGCACCTTTGGTGACCATGCCCATTAATACATTCAGGGAGTTGACCTGGAATCTCACACGCATATTGGGAAAATGCCGCTGAACCCAGGTGGGGGCGTCAGAACCAGTGTCTCGCCAGACGATACAGGAGACGTCCTCGGGGTTTTCTTTCCAGTGAGCGAATAGTTCGTGGGTGGCATAAACACAAAAGGCCAGGTTGCCAATTTTTTTACCGACCAGCTCGGGAGGCGGTTGGTCCGTTACCCGAAAAGCAATGTCTGCTTCATGGGTTGCCAGATCAACCAGATTGCCGGAAGACATAATCTCAATGTCGATTTCAGGGTATCGCTTCGAGAATTCCGCCAGTGGCCCTATAAGCACTCGATTGAAGAGACCCTCCACCGCCGTAACACGCAGGCTTCCTCGTAATTCGGATTGATCGGCAAGTGCCGACCGAGACAAATTGAAGAACTCTTCCTCCATATTTTGGGCTGAAGGCAAGATGGCTTCCCCAAGCGGGGTCAATAGCCAGCCCGCCGTCGAGCGGTCGAAAATACGCACGTTAAGCTGCGACTCCAGGCCTGAGATACGTCTGGAGACCGTGGTGTGGTTGACGTTGAGCTGTTTTGCCGCCGCGCTGATGGAGCCCTCTCGAATCACTGCCAGGCAGTATTGAATACCTTCCCAGTTCACGTTCTGCATATTTGCACGCCTCTGTTGCACAAAAGAATGTTGTTGATAATAATTGCAGGGGTTAGAATGTAACAGCTGTCGTAACAAATCAACCCACTTATAGGTAAACGGGAACACTATGAAAACTTTAAATGCTGCTTTAATCGCCCTGTCTTTAAACCTCGTCGCTGCCACTCCCGCATTGGCTGGCAAGAACACTGCAATTATAGACAGCTGCAAAGCTGCCGCACCCCAGGAGTTGGGTCTGTCAGAAGACGCTCAAATCCGTTTTAAAGGAATCACGGGTTCGGGTCGTGTTAAAAAGGTCCTGATGCGCATCTCTGGAGAGAGTGACACAGCCTATAACGTTCGTTGTACCGTTAAGGTGAAGACCGGCGAAGTTAAGAAAATCGCGCGCGTATAAACTGTGTTAGTTAAAGGAAAGGCGGCCGCCAGCCATTCGGCTCGTGTAGTGAGCCGCCTAAGCCTTTACTAGGTACAAAAAACGATCAGAGGCTGGTCCATTTTATATCTTTGCCCTGCTGAATAAAGTGGGCAGACTTTATTTCTTGCCTGATGGGCAGTTCGAGTCCATTGACGGCAACAAGCACATTGGGAAACATTGCTTTCTTAACGGTAATATCAGACTGGGAGGTGTCGCTGAGCTCTTCACTTAATTGAGTGATTTGCCCGGTCAGTGCTTCAATTTTTTGATCGCCGGCAGAAATGTTTTCCTGAATTAAAACAACTTTCTTGCTTTGTTCTGCGTTGAGTCCCTGAGTTTCCGCGAGTTGTTTGAATTTCATCAGCACCTCCAGAAGCTGTTGGTTCTGAGTGCTCAGAGCGGCTCTCTCCTCAGCTAATTGAGCCTGTTTTTCGCGGTGTGTGGCGGTTGCCCCCACACTAACTTGCGTTCGAACATCTGTTTCAGTGCCAATAATATTGGCGATAACAGACTCTGATGCCTGGCAGTGCCCACCGAAAACTCTCCCTTTACCGCCGTCTTGGCCCACCAACACCTTCTCTTTAGCCACTACCTCACTGTGGGCAATGTATTCGGCGACTTCGATATTTTTACCGGCGTTTAAATTTGCAAGGCTGACAAATTGCGCTTTGATCGAGCAGCCTGCGTTTAGTGTTGCGGTAGGTGTTTGTGTTGCTTCATCTTTGTCTTCAGTGCCGATAACGCCGCCTTTTATTGATATGTCATTGCCTGCAGTGATGGTGGCATTAGCCACAACGCCAACCACTATGACATCGCCCGTGACAGTGATCTCCATATCGGATTTAACTTCGCCCTTCACCAGCAGGGATCCATCGATATCAATATTGCCAGTGCGAAAATCGACGTCACTCACCGTCAATGTTTTATCAACTCTTACGCCATCGGGCATGATGACCGGGTGGCCGATCTCCGTTGCAATGATCTTATTTTCATTGCTGGGGTCGACAATCGCGCCTTCAATCTCATTGGTAAAGGGAGTGTCTTGACCAGGTTCTGCAGTAATTGAATAGCCCAGGACATTGCAACCGTTTTCGCCTTCAGTCGCAGGTGTGCGGGTCATTAGAGAATCGCCGGCATCTACCGTTGTAAAGTCGAGGATATCGTTGAGATCAGCCTTCCCTGTTTCTTCATCTATGGCAGGAGCGTGATAAACAATTGCCTCCACCAGAGCGTTGAAAGAACTATCGATGCCGGGAACCGGTTGTTTGCCCTGGGCGAAAACCAAGTCTGTCACGGGTTCGGTTAACGATTTCTGCAGGGCCGACAAATCGCAAAATTCAGGTTTTATACGAGCCTTGGCAATAGCCGATTTGATTCTCTTTTGTGTGACTTTTTTACCGCCAAAAGGCTGCGTTGTGGTGATTGTTGCCTTCATTGCCTCGCTGGATACCTTGACCGAAACCTCTGCATCTTTACGCAGCGCGATCGGGAAAACTCCACGCTCTTTTTCGTTGACCCGTTTCATCAGGTTGGTGAGAGCGTTAGGTTCGTAAAACAAGGATTCGTACTGTTGAGCCTGAATAAGTGCCTGAAGGTCAGCAAGTGAAAAATTCGGGTTGATCGGGGTTTCTGCCAGGTGGGCATTGAGGCAGTCACAGCTTTCGTCGAACTGAAGGGTAACCTCAGTGAACGTAGCCGCTTCTTTATCGTCGTTGTCTGTCATTACAGATATGCCTGAATTATCCCAACTGTATCTTACATCCCGAGTATTTTTCTGACGAAACAGTAAATATTAGAGGCGTCAGCCCCCTGTGAATAGCATAAAGAGTATAGTCGATATAACGGAAGTCGACGACTAATGCAAGTTGCTGTGCCATTTATCGCCTAAACAAGCACTGTGCTCCCAGGCCTTGCGGACATAAAAGCTACAAGCGCTAAGTGGAAAGTCGGAAGACCAGCGCCGTCGATTTATTGGGTCGTGACATTGCAAGTCGCCATAATTTAAACTAATGTGGCGCGATAGACTCCATACGAGCCATCAAACAGATAGCGACCCATGCACAATAAAACGACCATAAAAGTAGTTCTCGCCATACTGATGAGTACATTCATCGGCCAGGTGATGGCGTTTTCCCTTGTGAACTGCCACAGCGAGATGACGTCTCTGCCGTCTGATGTGCAAGTGGTGGAGTTGAGCGTCGAGGAATCGACCGACCATACTGGCTGCGGCGATGGTAAAAGCGCTGTTTCCCTCGACGGTGATGTTGGTTTGGATAAGAACCTCCTGACAAAATGTTGCCCTGATAACGAATGCCGCATTGGCACCTTTTCGCCAGTGATGCTCACATCCTCCCTGTTTATTTTGGATCCTTTAATAACGCAGTCTCCAGACGATTATTCGGGACTGCAGTATCGCCAAATCTCGACCTCCCTTTTTCGCCCTCCTATTGCCCGCTGACGCGGCGTAGCTGTGCCTGCCGTTCGGCCAGGCCCTACTCCCAAATTGACGGCGGGAGTGTAAAAACTCTCTTTTGAAATGGCCTCACGGTCACACAAATCCCTCTGATGGGGAGTTTTTATGTGCTTAAAAATGAGATGTAAAAAGATGATTGCCTATCGACTGTTGGCGTTTGTTCTAGTTACTTTATTCAATGTTGTGCCACAGGCGTCGGCGCAGGGTGTTATCACTCTGGATCAGGCAATATTGATGGCCACGCAGAATGACCTGTGGTTAGAGGCAAGTCGGTTTCGGGAACAGTCTACTCGAGCGAATAGCGTTGTCGCCGGACAGCTGCCAGACCCAGTGATTAAAATGAGTATTGCCAATCTACCTCTCGATAGCTTTGAGTTAAACCAAGAGCCGATGAGCCAATTAACAGTGGGTTTTAGTCAGGTTTTTCCTCGGGGCGACTCCCGTGCGCTTAAGCAGCGTCACCTGCAGGAGCTGGGAGCAGAGCATTCTATTATGCGACTGGAACGCAGTGAGAAGCTAGGCGTTGTAGTGGCCCATTTGTGGTTGGAAAACTACCGGAATAGAGAAGCCATTCGTTTGATAGAAAAAGATCGGGCGCTGTTTGAGCACCTGGTGGACGTCGCTCAGTCGAGCTACACCAGTGCGCTCGGAAAAACCCGGCAACAAGACTTAATTCGAGCCCAGTTGGAACTCACAAGATTAGAGGATCGCCTCACTGTCTTGCAGCAGCGGGAAGAGCGGGCTCGGGCGCAGCTTAGTGAATGGTTGCCGACTATTGAAACCGTAAGGCTATCTATCGACTCCGAGTTGCCGACGCTGGTTCTACGTCACCCAGGTCTTATTGAAACAAGAAGTGTCAGTGAAGCTAGATTAATAAATTGGTTACAACGTCATCCGTCTATCAGGATTCTCGATCAAAAAGTTAAGGTGGGCGGAACTAATGTGCTGATCGCTCAGCAGCAATACAAACCTCAATGGGGCTTGAGTCTGGGTTATGGCTATCGTGATGACGATCCATTGGGTGTCGAAAGAAGTGATTTTTTCTCTTTTGCTGTTAGCTTTGATGTGCCGCTATTCACTGAAAACCGGCAAGACAAAATTGTTCAGTCGGCGGTGGCAACCGAAAGTGCCACCAAAACCGATAGAATATTAGCGTTGAGGTCCCTACGAACAAGCTTTGAAGAAGCTCATGTGATTTTGAAGCGTTTATCAGAGAGAAAGATTCTTTATCGCGACCGTTTGTTAAAAGAGGTTCACGATCAAGCCGAGGCCTCTTTAACGGCTTACACTCATAACGACGGAGATTTTTCGGAGGTTATTCGAGCTCGAATAGCAGAGTTGAATGCCAATATTGACTATTTGAATATTCGTGTTGACTACCTGAAAACCGTAGCCAAGATAAATTATTTTCTTCCCAAGACGCCCGAGCACGCCAGTGAAGGAGTTCGCTCATGAAAACATCTGTGATGCTAAAACAAGGTTCTCTTCTGTTGACGGGAATTGTACTTGGGCTTGGTTCCGCTGTTTTTCTCGAGCCTGGAAAAGAAACTGGCGGGGAGGCAACTAAAAGTGCAGATACATCTGAACCGCTCTACTGGGTTGCACCAATGGATTCAAACTACCGAAGGGACAAGCCTGGAAAATCTCCTATGGGTATGGATTTGATTCCGGTTTATAAACGTGAGCCTAGCCCTGCAGGCGCAGGTACTGTCTCAATTTCTCCGGATGTCGTTAATAACCTGGGTGTCAGAACACAAAAAGCAAGCATGCGTGTATTACAGTCCGACATTACTACCGTTGGTTATGTGCGGTATGACGAAGATAAGCTTGTTCATATACATCCGCGTGTTGAAGGCTGGGTTGAAAAGCTCTTTGTTAAGGCTTCGGGTGATCCCGTGGAAGCAGGCCAAGCGTTATACGAATTATATTCACCTCAATTGGTAAACGCCCAGGAAGAATTGCTTATTGCGCTAAACAGAAATAATGC
>CAJWCA010000009.1 GCA_913020395.1 uncultured Cellvibrionales bacterium
TATGCCGATGTGAGTTTTTCTGGGGTAGATGAAACGATGCCTACAATCGAGTTGGCTGACCCAGATACAGAGGTAATAGACGCGGAGACTTATGGAGGTCTTAAAGCGCTCTGCGAACAGGCAGTTGAGGACGCATTCCGAGATAGGGCTACGATTATTCGGCCAGGATTGATAGTAGGTCCTCACGATCCAACCGATCGCTTTACTTATTGGCCGAACCGGCTTAATCAAGGAGGACGAATTATTGCCCCAGGTAGAAAAGAAAGGCACGTTCAGCTAATTGACGTACGAGATTTGGCTGAATGGATACTTATTGTAATAAATGAGGGTGCAAAAGGCGTTTTCAACGCAATTGGTCCAGAGGCGCCCCTCACAATGGGGGAACTGTTAGAATGTTGTTCCCGCACGATCAATAGTTTGGCAGATTTTGTGTGGATGGATGATAGCTTTCTATTGGAACAACAAGTGGGATACTGGAAAGAGCTACCATTATGGATTCCTGAGTCAGAGACTGAACTAAGCGGCTTCATGAAATGCAGTAACGAGAGAGCCATTAAGGCCGGGTTAGCATTTCGCCCTCTAGAAGAAACTGTTCTTTCAACAGAAAAGTGGAATCAAACTAGACCAAAAGATTATTGTTGGGAAGCAGGGATCGATGGTAGAAAGGAAAATAAAATTATAGAGATGTGGAATCAACTGCAATTGAACTAGTATGCCCATGGCCAGTTCTAATCAACATTAGGCGCAGTCCTCCAAGTGAAAATCAGCTCTTGCTCACTGTTCTTAATTATTAGCTCGAATCGTTGTTTGATCGAGCCTTATTGATATTAAAAGGGTCCTTGTCTTCACCGTTTCTTTTGGCTTTTTTTTCAATAAACGTTTTGGGTTCTTTGAGCGGCTCTTGTGGAATGGCGTTTTGCGTTAGACCCTCAAAAACCGTTGCCCAGAGTTCGGTGTTTGTGTTTCTTGCGCGCAGGTAGCTTATCGCTTTTACTGCCAGGTAGAGCGCTAGAGAACTACCCAGTACAACTCCGAGTTGCACGATCATCGCAATATCCATGTGCTTGGCCCTCTGCAGCCTGAGCTGCGCTATCTAAGTTCTGTTGCTTAACTATTATTCTTGGGGCAGTTTTACAGGATTCAAGTTAAGGGGTTAATTTTAGCCACTCGCTTTTTTCTGCGCTCTCTGGCACTGTTGGTTCAGTTCGGATGCTGTCGCAGTATCATATTATCCGTCCTCTGGTCTTCCAGGTTTAAACAAACGATATGCAATAGCGGCAAAGGAGGGGGCGCGTGAGACAAAATATTCTAAAGATCGCGATTAAACTGATTGGTATTGTAATGATCGCCAACGGATTGTGGATGGTGGCTCGGGCGATTCAATGGTTCTTTAATATTCCGGCGGATATGCCAGCAACGGGCGAGCCCAACGGCCACCTGATTCGCGATGTGGGTTTCGCCTATCTGGTGTTTGGCATCGCACTAATGTGGAGCGCGCAACGGCTGCAAAGCCGACGGCCCGTTTTGTTGATGGTCTCTCTTTTTCTCACGCTGCACGCTCTGGGGCATGTGGTGGAGATTTTGATAGGTTTGCTGCCACACTCTCACTGGTGGATTGATTTACCTCTGGTATTTTTACCGGCGCTGTTTTTTCTCGTCTTGGCTATTCCTAAGGTATGGCTGGCTGTGGCCGGCCCAGACGCAGAGAGCCCTCCAAGGCCTAATGGGGCATAAACCCATTGATCTAGGGCGGTGTTGCTATCAGAATGGCGGTTCACATCATAATGAGTTTATACACGATTGAGCACAAGCAAAGCTGAAGCTTCACACAGGGTAACGGACGCAGAGGGTCTCGGCTTTGAATACTGTGTGGCCCTGTCCCGCAGGCGGTCAATGACAATCACGGTCGATCAAGCCTGTGTTACGGTCGCGGCACCGCTTCGCACATCAAAACGTGTTATCCGGGAGTGGGTGGCCCACAAGCAAGTCTGGGTGAGAAAAAAACTGCTTGAACAATCTACCCGGCTGGCGGAAGTGCCAAAGCGAAGCTATTGTGAGGGTGAGCTGTGGCCCTATCTCGGCAAGCAGCTCACGTTACACTTGGCCGTTGGCCCTCGGGCCGTGTGTTATGGCGATGACCAAAGCATTACCTTGGTCCTGGCCCGCCGCTCAAAGAAACCCCGAGAAGCGCAAGCCGCGGAACTGATGAGCCGCTGGTACCGAGAGCGTGCCCAGAGCGTTTTGGAGCAAAAAACCGAGTGCTACGCAAAAGCGCTGGATGTGACCGTAACAGAAGTGAAATTGCGATTGACCAAAAGTAAGTGGGGGCATTGCACCCCCGAAGGTGTGTTGCAATATAATTGGCTGGTGATGCAGGCCCCTGAACAGGTCGTTGATTATTTAGTGGCACATGAGGTGTCCCATCGTGTGCACTTGAATCACAGTGCTGCTTTTTGGCACACCGTGGAACAGATTTGTCCGGATTACAGCGTGCAGCGCCACTGGCTCCGCACACATGGGCACAAGTTAGTTTTTTAATAGTTGGACAGTTTATGGAACCGTTGAGTGATAGTTTAGAAGAAAACAATGATCGTTTTATTATTGAAGCGATTGCACAGGGATGCATCTGGGGGCTGGAAGGTCCGGAGGGTTGGGCATTGTGCCCTTCAGAGAAATACAAAGAATCCGATGTTATGCCGTTTTGGTCACAGCCGGAATTTGCCCAAGTTCACTGCGTTGATGAATGGTCAATCTATAAACCCGTACCGGTGTCATTGGAAGAGTTCCTCGAGGAGTGGCTGCCTGGTATGCATGACGATGTTGTTCTGATTGGTACCAACTGGGACGAAGAAATGAACGGAGATGAGATAGAGCCTTTAGATTTGCTATCTGAATTTGAAAGCGAGCTAAGTTAAACTCGTTTAAACCAATATAAGGGGTGTTGGGGCGGGTTCAATGATCTCACCTATAATCGCGGCCTGGCTATATCCCGCTGACTTTAATCGCTCCAGGCAGCGTTTGCTGTTTTCCGGCGCGATGGTCGCCAGTAGGCCGCCCGACGTTTGGGGATCATACAAAATCTTGTGGGAATGTGTGGCTCCCGGTGACGGAGTAGCGCTCAATGAACCGGATTCAAACATGCGGCTGTTTTGATGGTGCAGGCTGCTCTCAAACCCTCTTTCAAAACAGGCCAATGCCCCTGGCAAGAGCGGTAAGTTCTCAAGTGTAATTTGCGCGCTCAGGGGGCTCACGCTTCGATCGTCCGGCTTGAGCATTTCTAATAAATGGCCGGCCAAACCAAAACCCGTTACGTCGGTACAGGCACTGGAGTGGTTCTGAAAAAGAAGCTCCGCAGCTGCACGGTTGGATTGCAGCATTGCCGCGGTTGCCTCTTGAATCCAGTGCCCGTCACTTTGCAAGTGTCCGTGGGCTGCGAATAACACACCGGTACCAAGAGCTTGTGTCAAGATGAGCTGATCGCCGACACGAGGGCGGTTTTTTCGAGTGACTTCCGTGGCTTTGGCTGTGCCGTTCACACTGAAACCCACACTCATTTCGGCGCCTTCAGACGTGTGTCCGCCTATAAGAGCGCAGTTATTCTCATTCAGCACCTTAAGGGCACCACTCATAACTTGAAATAAATCCCGCTCTACAATGCGAGCCGCAGAATAGGGTAGTGTGACAATAGCCAGTGCGCTGTGCGCTTTTGCATTCATTGCAAATAAGTCGCTTAATGCGTGGTTGGCAGCAATTTCGCCCAGTACAAACGGGTCGTCAATCAAGGCACGAAAAACATCTACGCTCTGTATCAATAGGTGGTCTGAAGGGAGAGTAATTGCGCTGGCGTCATCGGGGGTGTGTAGGCCTAGAATAACGTCATTACGTTCAACCGGATTCAAACTTTTAATCACACGACTGAGAACATCGGCGCCGACTTTTGCACCACACCCTCCGCAGCGCATAGCAACGATCTTGTCATTTGGGTTCTCATCTGCCTGCTCTCGAATATGCTGGCTCACCTCCTGTGTGCCATGTGCTTGCATCTCAGTGGTTTGGAGCACTGTGAATTTCTTCATGAATTCACGGTCGATACGGTTTTTCCAGCGCCAGACCCAGGCGCCGGAAAGTGCGGGTAATCCTGAGCCGGGTTTGCAGGCAATAGCGCTTTTGTCTCCACAAGACAGTAAACTTAAAAATTGCTTTTGGGGTTTAAAGTGTTTGAGTTTTTCTCCCAGGCAAAATGCCTGAAGATTGTTGAACAGTGTAGGGCCCTGACGGACTGCGTAAACTCCAGCTCTTGGGCGCGGATAGTCTTGTTGTCGGGCTATGTCTCCCGCCGCAAATACAAATGGGTGACTAAGGGATTGCAGGGCATTGTTGAGCCAAATGAATCCTGCCTCGTCGCAATCCAGGCCTGAATTTTTTGGCCAGTCTGGCGTGGCCGCCTGTGTACACCAATATAAATGATCGGCCTGGAAGGTCTCGCCTTTCGCTCCAAATTTAATACATAAACTGTCCTGCTCTGCAGGAGTTGACGTAGAGCGCTCGATCGACGTGATGTTTGAGAATTCATGGACTCGAATATCTCTCTGCCGAAAAGTATCGGCTACTTTCTGTTGAACGCTTGGTGGGTAATCCTCTGGCAAGCCGCTGTTCTTCTGAAACAGGTGAAAGCGGTGTTGATGTGAGCTATTGCGGCATGAATATTGAAGTGCCATTGCCAATTCTGTACCAGCGGCGCCTCCTCCTACAATGGCGATGTCTTGGGCGCGGTGACTGGTTTCTAAGGCGCGGCGAACTGCTTGAAAGCGAGGATAAAACTGTGAAATGGGTTTTACCGGTATGGAGAATTCTTTGGCGCCCGGAACGGAATAGTCAGGGGTTATTCCAGTATTCATAGAGACAATGTCGAAAGCCATCGCACTGCGATTGTCAAAGTGTACCTGTTTGCTTTTGAGGTCAATGCTGCTAACCGGCGCCTGGATAAAGCGAGCGTGGGCAAATTGGCAAAGGCGGGCGAGGTCTATGTGAATGTCATCGACCGTGTAGTGACCGGCAATCAAGCCTGGCAGCATACCTGAATAAGGTGTTTTGACCTGCGGAGAAATCAATGTAAGGCGCACGCCAGGCAAGGGCTTCATTGCCCACATTTTTAATACCTGAACGTGGGCATGACCGCCGCCAAGTAGAAACACATCTATATAGACTGGAGTGTTGTCCATTTACTCGCCAAGCTGCTTGTTGGCCCAGGCAATGACTTCGTCACCATCGCCCCTGAAGATAATTCGCCCTTCTCGCTGGTTTTGTTGGTAGTCGTACATCGGGTCATAGTAATGGGTTAGCAGCAGCTCAATGCCGGGTCTGAATCCATCTGCTCTGCCGGTTTGAAATAAGTCTGTTAGCGCTTCTGCAAATTCTCCAGACAGTTGCGTGTAACGCTCCGAGCCTAGACGTTTTTGGATCCTGGATAGGTTTCCAAGAATTTGCTCGCTGAATTTCTGTTCCCCGATTTCAGTGCCGAATGATGAGCGATAGAGTGGCAGTGCGTCGGTAATGTAATCCTCAAGTGCAAAATCAATGCGTTCTTCAAGGCTGGTTTCCAGTGTCACCAGCGGGGCAACCTGCATCTGGTTACGAAAAACGTCTGGCACATATATTCGACCGATCAGCCTGCCTTCATCTTCAACAAAAATGGGGTTTGAATGTTTATCCCGTTGCTTTAGAAGCTCAATGCTCAAAGTGTTTTCAAAATCAATCTGGCGTGGTTGTGGCTCCAATTGGGCGCCAAACGCAGAGCCGCGATGTTTGGCCATCCCCTCAAGATCGATGGTGTGTTTAATGCCCATCAGGACACGTGTTTTTCCAATGCCGGTTCTGCCACTAATTAATATTAAAGGCGCGGTGGCGCTGTTGGATTCCAGTTCATCGAGCAAATAACGCCGCATGGCTTTGTAGCCGCCTTCCACGAGCGGATACTGGGTGCCAGTTTCTGCAATGAGCTTTTGGCTGAGCTGTGAGCGAAGACCGCCTCTAAAGCAGTAGAGGTATCCCTCTGGGTGATCTTCAATAAATCGCCGCCAGGATTGTTTGCGATCGTTTTGAATATCGTCTGTAGCGAGCTCCCACCCCAGGGCGATAGCAGCGTCCTGACCCTGCTCTTTATAGCGGGTGCCAATCACGTGACGTTGTTCGTCGTTCAATAGTGGCAGATTGCAACTTGTGGGAAAGGCGCCTTTTTCGAATTCGACCGGGGCCCGTACGTCGAGCAAGGGCGTGTCATTGAGAAACAGTTCTCGGAAATTATGGGTATCGGGTCTGGCGCTCAAGGGGGTGCTCCACTGTGAATGTGGGGCAGTTTATCAGAAACCCGGTGGGCAGCAGTATAGATGGGTGTAAAAAAGGCGATGCTTTCACATCGCCTTTTTTAGAGATCCGGTTCCCTCCGTGCTGCTTTGCTCGCAGGTGCAAGCAAAGCTTGGGAGAAAAACGAAATTAACAGCTGTAGTACATGTCGAATTCAACCGGGTGAGTGGTGTGCTCAACGCGGTAAACTTCTTCCATTTTCAGATCGATGTAAGCGTCAATAACGTCGTCGGTGAATACACCGCCGGCAGTCAGGAACTCACGATCTTTGTCCAGCTCTTCCAGTGCTTCACGCAAGCTGCCGGCAACCTGAGGGATCTTGGCTGCTTCTTCAGCAGGCAGGTCGTACAAATCTTTGTCAGCTGCATCGCCTGGGTGAATCTTGTTCTTCACGCCATCGATACCCGCCATCAACATTGAAGCAAACATCAGGTATGGGTTGGCAGTTGGGTCACCGAAACGTGCTTCAATACGCTTGCCCTTGGGAGATGGAACATAAGGAATACGGATTGATGCAGAGCGGTTACGCGCTGAGTAAGCCAGCATAACAGGTGCTTCAAAGCCTGGAATCAAGCGCTTGTAGGAGTTAGTTGATGCGTTGGCAAAGGCGTTCAGTGCTTTAGCGTGTTTGATGATACCACCGATATAATAAAGGGCGGTGTCACTTAAACCTGCGTAGCTGTCACCCGCAAAGACGTTTTCACCATCTTTCCAGAAAGACTGGTGACAGTGCATGCCAGAGCCGTTATCCCCAACAACAGGTTTAGGCATAAAGGTGGCAGTCTTGCCATAAGCGTGAGCAACATTGTGTACGCAGTACTTAAGAATCTGCACTTCATCGGCCTTTTTCACCAGGGTGTTAAAGCGAATACCGATTTCACACTGGCCCGCCGTGCCCACTTCGTGGTGATGCACTTCAACATCCAGACCCATTTGCTCCATCGCAGTACACATGGCCGCACGTAAATCGTGCAGAGAGTCGACGGGAGGTACGGGGAAGTAACCACCTTTAACACCAGGGCGGTGACCCATGTTGCCATCGTCATATTTGTGCTCAGATGACCAAGCTGCTTCTTCAGAGTTGATTTTGTAGAAAGCGCCACTCATGTTGGCACCCCAGGTAATGTCGTCAAAGACGAAGAACTCAGGCTCTGGGCCAAAGAAGGCGGTGTCGCCGAGGCCAGTAGACTTCAGGTAGTCTTCTGCACGGTTGGCAATGGAGCGTGGATCGCGCTCATAACCCTGCATGGTGGTAGGCTCAACGATGTTACAACGAATGATGATCGTGGCTTCGTCAGTGAACGGGTCCAGAACAGCAGTGCTGTCATCAGGCATCAAGATCATGTCTGATTCGTTAATGCCCTTCCAGCCTGCAATGGAGGAACCATCGAACATTTTACCTTCTTCAAAGAAGTCGTCGTTAACTTCGCCGATAGGCATAGAAACATGCTGCTCTTTACCTTTGGTATCGGTGAAGCGCAGGTCAATCCAGCGAGCTTCGCTTTCTTTAATCAGGTTTAGTGTCTGTTCGGACATGTAGGTATTCCTCCAAAATGGCTAGGCCAGTCAAAAAATCGGGTGTTCATTCACTCTTTTGCCTGGCGACCCGTTGGGGTTGAGTTCAGGCAGTTAAAAGCTGTGGGCATTACATCGCAAAATGTATGCCATTATTGCTTAATTGCTAAGATGCTACAAAGCGTTAATTTTAAAGCACTTTTATGTGGCGTTTAACAAGAACGCTCTTTAGTGTAGCAAAACCGTGCGCCATTATAGGGCGACGCTTATATCTATGCACTATATTGGTGCTGGATCTTAATGATATCTGCTTCTTAGTGCCGGTGGCACCAAGAGAGGGAAATTTGCTGCGACTAGTTTATAATCCCGCCCAGAAGCGCTCCATCCATCCATAGGTTCCCGCTCGGCGGTAGGTAAACATGCATTTCATTGTTAAGTTATTCCCGGAAATAACCATCAAAAGCGCACCTGTGCGTAAGCGATTCATCAAACAGTTGCGGGATAATCTCCGGTCTTTATTTGTTTCCCTTAATGCGGAGCTTGAAGAGTCAGATAAAATTAAGGTACAGCGCGACTGGGACAAAATTGAACTGACCAGCGGCAGCAATGATGAGTCTCTGCGAGCCCGCGTCAGCGAAGTGCTGGCCCATGTTCCCGGAATCGCCAATTTTGCTCTGGTGCAAGACTACCCTCTCGGCGATTTGGATGACATTTTTCATAAAACCCGGGCTGTCTACGAGCCCATGTTAGTCGGTAAAACCTTTTGTGTGCGGGTCAAGCGATCCGGCGATCACGAGTTTACATCGACAGAGGTTGAGCGTTACGTCGGAGGTGGCCTGAATCAGCATACGCAGGCGCTGGGTGTTAAGTTGAAACAGCCCGATGTGACTGTTCGGCTTGAGATAAAACAGGACCGGCTTTACGTCATCGAGGAAAAGATCAACGGTCTTGGCGGCTTTCCTCTTGGCACACAAGACCCGGTATTGTCGTTGATATCGGGTGGCTTTGATTCAACGGTTTCCAGTTACCTGATGATGAAACGAGGCATTCGCGCCCATTATTGTTTCTTCAATTTAGGTGGGCGTGCCCACGAAATTGCCGTGAAAGAGGTGGCTTTCTATTTATGGAATAAATATGGCGCATCCCACAAAGTGAAGTTTGTCACTGTGCCGTTTGAGGAGGTCGTGGCCGAAATACTGGGCAGTGTACAGAATTCTCAGATGGGAGTTGTGCTAAAAAGAATGATGCTGCGAGCCGCCAGTCAAGTGGCTGAAGACATGAGCTTGCAGGCACTGGTGACGGGCGAGGCGGTAGGCCAGGTATCTAGCCAGACGCTGACTAACCTCACGGTGATCGATGAAGTGACCGATGCCTTGGTATTGCGCCCGCTGATTGTGATGGATAAGTCCGATATTATTGATATTGCGCGGAACATTGGAACGGAAGAGTTTTCCGCCAATATTCCGGAATATTGTGGTGTCATTTCTCGAAAACCCACCACCCGGGCAAAACGTGACCGCATAGAAGCTCAAGAGCAGAACTTTGATTTCGAGGTGCTGGATAAAGCAGTATCAGACGCCAAAATGGTCAGCATCGATGACGTGGTTGATGATATCAACGCCGATGTGCCGGTTGAGATACTGAGTCATGCCAAGAGTAATTCGGTGATTGTGGATATACGCCACCCAAATGAAGAAGAGCTAAACCCTCTGGTTGTAGGTGATCAGCGCATTGAAAAGATCCCTTTTTACACGCTCAACTCAGTGGCACCGACTTTCGATAAAGCGATGCAGTACCTGCTGTATTGCGATAAAGGTGTCATGAGTCAGCTGCACGCCGCCCACCTGATAGATCAGGGTTTTGTGAATGTGGCCGTTTATCGTCCAGAGAAGGCAAAGAGTGAGTGAGTGTTCACTTACTCCCGAGTGCTTTGTTTTAACGCTAATCCTGCTAAATCCCACTCTTCGCACGGTTAAATCTGCAAGAGTGGGTCAAAACCCTATCTGTCTAGTATTTAGCCATGTATAATGCGCGCCTTTTGAGCCCTGCTACCCTTAGCAGGCAAGACTCTGAAATTTGATTAACCCTGTCCGCGCGAGCCGACTGACGAGACCATCATTGTGATCGAAAATATTCGTAATATCGCCATTATTGCCCACGTTGACCACGGTAAAACAACCCTGGTTGATAAGCTTCTAAGCCAGTCAGGCACCCTTGACCGCAAGGATGAGGGGGCAGAGCGCATCATGGACTCCAATGATCAGGAGCGTGAGCGCGGCATTACCATTCTGGCTAAAAACACAGCGATCAACTGGGGTAAGTACCACTTCAACATTGTGGACACACCGGGTCACGCCGATTTCGGTGGCGAAGTTGAGCGAGTATTGTCGATGGTCGATTCCGTATTGTTGCTGGTTGATGCAGTAGACGGACCCATGCCACAAACGCGTTTTGTGACCTCCAAAGCTTTTGAGCAGGGCCTGAAGCCTATTGTTGTGGTCAACAAAGTTGACCGCCCTGGTGCTCGCCCCGATTGGGTTATCGACCAGGTGTTTGATCTTTTTGATCGACTGGGCGCCAGCGATGAGCAGTTGGACTTCCCCATTATTTATGCCTCTGCCATTAATGGCATTGCAGGTCCCGAAGCCGATGACCTGGCTGAGGACATGACACCTCTGTTTGAGATGATTGCAGAGCGAGTGCCCGCGCCTGAAGTTGACCCGGGCGCGCCCTTTCAAATGCAAATATCTGCGCTGGACTATGACAGCTATGTTGGCGTGATCGGTGTAGGTCGTATTACCCGCGGCACCCTGAAACCTAATCAGCAGGTGATTGTGGCGGGGCCAGATGGCAAGGAACGCAAAGGCAAGGTGCTGAATGTTCGCGGGTATCTTGGGCTGGATCGCATTGATACACCCGAGGCCAGTGCGGGTGATATTGTTTGTATTAACGGTATTGATCGCCTCGGTATTTCCGACACACTTTGCGACCCTGACAATGTAGAAGCTATGCCTGCGCTGTCTGTGGATGAGCCTACTGTGAGCATGACCTTTATGGTTAACAACTCACCCTTCGCCGGCCTGGAAGGTAAGTACGTAACTTCGCGTAATATTAAAGATCGCTTGGAGCAGGAGCTGATCCACAACGTTGCCTTGCGTGTAGAAGAGGGCGATAGCCCAGAGAAATTCAAAGTATCGGGCCGGGGTGAATTGCACCTGTCCGTACTCATCGAAACGATGCGCCGTGAAGGTTTTGAGCTGGCAGTTTCCCGTGCGGAAGTAGTGCGCCGCGAAATTGATGGTGTTATGCAAGAGCCTTATGAGGCGGTTGTTATTGATGTGGAAGACGAACATCAAGGTTCAATCATGGAAGAGTTTGGCCTTCGCAAGGGTGAGCTGACTAACATGGAGCTGGATGGGAAAGGACGCGTGAAACTTGAATTCATCGTCCCTTCTCGCGGCCTGATTGGTTTCAGGGGACAGTTCCTCACTATGACCTCCGGCTCCGGTATCATGACAAGCGTATTTGATCACTACGGTGAAGTGAAAGAAGGCGATGTAGCCAAACGCCAGAATGGTGTAATGGTGTCGATGGCGAAAGGCAAAACAGCCAGTTATGGTCTGTTTACCTTGCAGGATCGAGGTCGACTCTTTAAGGGCCACGCTGAAGACGTTTATGAAGGTCAGATTATCGGCATTCACTCTCGCAGTAATGACCTGGCAGTTAACCCAACCAAGGGGAAGCAGCTTACCAATGTTCGCGCATCCGGCACGGACGAGGCGCTGGTGTTAACGCCACCTATTCGTCACACACTTGAGCAAGCGCTGGAATTTATTGAAGATGATGAGCTGGTTGAAGTGACACCAGAATCTATTCGTCTGCGTAAGAAGTTCCTGACTGAAAACGAGCGCAAGCGCAACAAAAGATAAATGAGCCGGCCGGGCCCATTGGGGTCCGGTCCCGTTCAGTGCAAACTCATGATTGCCAGAACGTCACTCCGTGTTACCTCCCTTAACTTTTTCCTGCAGCGCTCTGTATCTGGCGAGATAGTGATTGAGACTCATGTCTTCACGGGTTGAAAAGGTTCTTTCCTGCTCTTCAAGGTTCATGATTCTGTCGAGTCGAAACTCGCGATAGTCCTCTCTTAGTTCGCACCACGCGATCATCGTCCAGGTCTTGCCCCAAAACACCAGCCCCAAGGGTAAAAGTACACGGGTAGAAACTTCGCCGTCTGCGCGCTGATACGTAATCTGAATAGACTTCTTCCCTCGGATTGCTTTTCGAATAACACCGCTATGGGCGGTGAGTTTTTTGCCTGCACCAAAGTCGGGCACTTGAATGCTGGGGTCTTCTTCTAGGTCTCGCAATCCGTCCGGCAGCACCGCAAGGATTTTCTGCATCGCGCTATTTGCCGCGCCGGCCATTTGTTTGTCGCCCCAGGCACGTATCATGCGAGCACCCAGCAAAAGTGCTTCTACTTCGTCGCGATCAAACATCAGTGGGGGCAGTTGAAAGTGGCGCTGGAGTCGGTAGCCGACGCCGGCTTCTCCCTCTATCGGTACACCTGACAAAGAAAGTGCCTGCATATCGCGATAAATGGTGCGCTCCGACACCTCGAGGATTTCGCCGAGCTGCCTGGCGGTTAAAACCTGCCGACGATTTCTCAAGACATTGAGAAGTTGGAATAAGCGCTCTGCTCGCCGCATGGGTGTTTGGATCCTGTTTACGTTGAGGCGAGCATAAAACACTTCGACAAAAGATGGCACCCCGTAGAGTGTGGCTTTTGTCGAAGCTTGTGGCTCGATCAGGCGGCTTCTGCATCGCCCATGGTGCAAGCGACGCTCACAATATCGGCCTTAGTCACCACAACAGAGGCAGGATCGATTAACATCATAAACTGCCCGGCCTCTTCAAATTGCTCAAACCGCCCCTCCATCGCCTCCGCCGCGGCGCGATCGGTGAAGTAGAAAGAATCCAGCCACAGGCCGTCTTCCTGGCGAGAGAGTGAGCGGTACAGGAAGCCGGTCTGAGACTTCATAAAGCTATCCATTTTCTCGCTGGTGGCGAGAAAGCTCGATTCATTGGTTTTGTCAGCCAGTTTAAATTGATACATTTTTACAAATTGTTCGGTCATTGATCATTTCCTTTTGAAATAGCGGTATTGATGAGTGGCTTATGGTAGGGCAGGGCTACTGACAGCGTTGTGTCAGTAGTGTTTGGTGTGCGTGTTTTAATCGCCTTTGGTTGTATCCGGGGGTGTTGATATTTCCGAATAAGGAAAAGGGCTAAAGCAGTTGTTGTTGTTGAGCAAGATATGGCAAGGTGTTGTTTTGCGGTTTCCCAAGGCGAGCTATGAAACCGTCAGGCTACACTAAGGCAAATTCATGTTAGTTCAATACCCGGAAATTAAACCCTTTAGTACTCGGCAATTGCAGGTAGACCCCGTACATACACTTTATATAGAAGAGAGCGGGGAGCCGGAGGGCATTCCCGTGATTTTTGTTCACGGTGGGCCGGGTGGGGGCAGTTCAAAAACTGACCGCTGTTTTTTTGACCCCGAAAAATATCGCATCATCGTTTTTGATCAGCGCGGCTCGGGGCGCTCAACTCCCCACGCGGAGTTGAAAGATAATACGAGTGAACACCTTGTTGCTGATATTGAGCTGATTAGAACCACACTTGGCATTGAACGCTGGGTATTGTTTGGGGGCTCCTGGGGTTCAACCTTGAGTCTGCTCTATGCCCAGGCGTACCCTGAGCGGGTAATGGGCCTGATTCTCAGGGGAATCTTTTTATGTCGACAGCAGGACTTTCACTGGTTGTTTCAGGAGGGGGCCAGTCGTATTTTCCCCGATTATTGGGAGGATTTTCTCAAGCCAATTCCCGAATCAGAGCGCGGTGATTTGATGCAGGCCTATTACAGTCGCCTGACCGGGAAAAATGAACTCGCAAAAATGGCCGCTGCAAAAGCCTGGTCCCTGTGGGAGGGTCGATGTGCCACTCTCCGGCCGAGCGCCAAAGTGGTTGATGCTTTTGCCGATCCCCACAAGGCCATGTCACTCGCGCGCATCGAAGCACACTATTTTGTTAATGGTGGTTTCATTGAGGAAAACCAGATTTTGAAAAACGCCTCTAGCCTTGAGGGCATCCCCGGTATCATTGTGCACGGTCGTTACGACATGGTTTGCACAATCGACAATGCCCAGAGTTTACACCGCCACTGGCCGGACTCCGAGTTGCACATTATTCGGGACGCGGGTCATTCGTCTTCTGAGCCCGGTATCGTGGATGGGCTCATTCGGGCGACGCGGGATATGTCGCAGCGGTTTGAGCAGCGCTAAGGGCTTTATTACAAAAATGAAAGCATTAATACAGCGAGTTTCCCATGCCAGTGTTTCAGTGGATGAGGAGATTGTCGGTGAAATAGCACAGGGTTTATTGGTTCTGTTGGGTGTGGATAAAGGCGATGACGAGGCCAGTGCAGATAAACTGGTGAAGAAACTGCTGGCCTACAGAGTGTTCTCTGATGCGGAAGATAAAATGAATGCCAGTGTCAGAGATGTAGAGGGCGGTATTTTGCTGGTGTCACAGTTCACCTTGTCTGCAGACACGAAAAAGGGTTTGAGGCCCAGTTTTTCAAGTGCCGCGGCACCCGCCGAAGCGCAGCGTCTGTATGATTATGTGGAGGCGCAGTTGCGCGCGTCTCACCCGCAGGTGGCGACCGGTATTTTTGCGGCGGATATGAAGGTGAGTTTACTCAACGACGGGCCGGTGACTTTCCTGCTGGAGGTGTAAGCAGGCACTGGGATTTTTAGGTTTTTGGTTGAGATTACTCGAGGAGTGAGTTAGGTTTAGCCTCGCACAATAAGACTATATAATTTTTTGAATTTGGAGAGTGATTATGGACCCCGTTTCTGCTTCGCTACAGACGTTTGGCGCTATATTGTTGGTCGGTAGCTGGTTATTGATGCTTAAAGAGTCGTTTGACGCTGATTACACTTGGGGCCTGACCACTTTGTTCCTGCCACCGCTGTCTTATTTTTACGGTCTGTTTGCTTGGGATAAAGCCAAAGAAGCCATTTTGATGAGTGTATTGGGTTGGTTCTTGATCTTTCTTTCCTGACTTGTTGTTGTCTCATGCGGCCAGATCAATCTCCGGTCGCATGAAGGTTTCAGGTATCCGCTTCTGCTTCACTTTCTGCGCTCTTCTGACGTTTGATCATACGACCAAAAAATATCCCCACCTCGAACAATAACCACATTGGCACGGCGAGCAGTGATTGAGAGATCACATCGGGGGGCGTGAGCAACATTCCCAATACAAAACAAATCACCAGAACATAGGGTCTTTTTTTAGCCAGATTGTCTGGTGATATGGTGCCTGATAAAATCAATAATATGGTGGCGACGGGTATCTCAAAGGCCAGGCCAAAGGCGAAAAATAATTTTAAAACAAAATCCAGGTAGCTGCCGATGTCAGTCATCACCGCGACACCTTCGGGGCCCACACTTGTGAAAAAACCGAAAATCAATGGGAATACAACATAATACGCAAAGGCCATGCCCGCATAAAAAAGCACAACACTGGAGATGAGTAAAGGAATCGCGATTCGTTTCTCGTTGCGATAGAGCCCCGGCGCAATGAAGGACCATAGCTGATAGAGCAGAAAAGGCACCGCTAATAATACAGATACAAATAAAGTGAGTTTAAACGGCGTCAGAAAAGGCGAGGCCACCTCTGTGGCAATCATCGTGCTGCTGTCGGGCAGAAACTTTTGAAGCGGTGCCGCGACATAGCTATAAATATCGTTGGCAAAATAGAATAAACAGGCAAAGGCGATGGCTATGCTGGCGACCGCTCGTAACAGGCGAGAGCGTAACTCTATCAGGTGGGCGACCAGTGGTTGCTCTACATCGCCGCTCTGATCTGCATGTTCGATTTCAGGTTTATTCATTCGCTCTTGTGCTGCTGTTCTGAGTCGTGGGTTTGCTCGGGTTCAGTGGGTGTAGCATGATCGTCAACGTGGGCGCCCAGTGAGTCCATCGGGTTGTTCAGGGTTTGTTCGATATTGTTTTTGGCATCGCTTAAACTGCGCATAACCTCTTCATTGTGAAGTTGTCGCCGTATGTCGTCAGCGCCGATCTGTTGTTCTAGCTCCTGGCGGGTTTCGCGCAAGCTGCGTTTGAGGCGGCCGATCCACAGGGCTACGGTACGCACTGTATCGGGTAAACGTTCGGGACCGATGACAATCAGACCAACGATGGCAATCAGAATTAACTCAAAAAAACCAATATCAAACATAGCGATTAACTATCTTTTTTCTGATCAACTTTTTCAGCTTCGCCATCTATCACACTCTGTTGATCGACGGGATCTGTTTTGTCTTCTACCTTGCCGGCTTCGTCTTCTTTCATGGCTTTTTTGAACCCTTTGATTGCACTTCCAACGTCGCCACCTAAATTACGCAGGCGTTTGGTGCCAAATAACATCACCACGATGGCCAGAACAATTAAAAGTTGCCAGATGCTAATACCGCCTAAACCCATGATTGACTCCTGTTGTATTGTTGTTTGATGTGTCGATACTTTTTATCGTGTTGCCAGCTCTCAGCTTTTAGTCCGAGAGGCTTTTTCTTCAAGGCCTGAGAGGTCAAAACGTCGAGCGAGTTCAGTGAGCACCGCATCGGCATTTTCCCCCAGGTGAGAGAGCATCACGAGTGAGTGAAACCACAGGTCAGCTGTTTCGTAGACCAGATCCTTTGTATCACCGGAGCGTTCTGCATCTTTAGCGGACAGGATAGTTTCTGTGCACTCTTCGCCAAGCTTCTCGAGGATTTTGTTTAAACCTTTTGCATGCAAGCTGGCGACATAGGATGAATCCGCGTCGGCTTCGCTCTTGCGTGCGGCCAGGATCATATCTAGTTGACGAAGCACGTCACTCATTGTCAGTCTCTCTTTTGTCGTTCTATTGACCCGCAGAGTAAATGTCTTCGGGGTCTTTAATAATCGCGTCTACCGCCTGCCACTCGCCGTCCTTGAGTGTGCGATAAAAGCAGGACTCTCGGCCAGTATGACAGGCAATGCCGCCTACTTGTTCCACCTGTAAGACAATCACGTCGGCATCACAGTCCAGGCGGATATCGTGCACATGTTGCACGTGGCCCGAAGATTCACCCTTGCGCCAGAGCTGCCCGCGAGAACGCGACCAGTATACCGCTCGGTTTTCCCTGGCTGTGAGGGACAGCGCTTCGGCGTTCATCCAGGCCATCATTAACACCCTGCCCGTTTGATAGTCTTGGGCAATGGCGGGTACTAAGCCGTCTTCTGTCCACTTGATAGCGCTGAGTGATGAATCTTTCAGGGTGTCGGTCATGGTTCTGTCATTTTATGGGTCGGATGATCTATTCTACCGCAAAACCAGCGCCAGTGCGCCGATCCCAAGCAGGACGAGCGTTTGTGGCGTGGCCTGGGCGACTTCATGAACGACGTTGGGCCAAGCTGTCAGTGCCGCGCCAGCGAAGGCGAGGCCGGCGATGAGTGATTTCCGCCTGGATTGGCGGCTTGAGGTTTGCTGTTGAGCCAGCTGAGCTCTGGTTTCTCGAATCTCTGCCCCCAGTTCTCCCACTGTTTGAATGCGGTTCAACGCATTGAAAACAAGGTGTGGCACATTGGGAAACTTTTCCATCCATTCGGGACCGTGGCGTTTGAGCTCGCCCCAAAGGCTTTTCGGGTGAAAGCGGTTTTCCAGCCAGCGCTCGAGATAGGGGTGGGCGGTGCTCCACAGATCCAGCTCAGGGTAGAGTTGACGTCCAAGCCCCTCAATATTCAACAAGGTCTTCTGGAGCAGTACCAGTTGTGGTTGTACTTCCATATCAAATCGACGAGCGGTTTGAAAAAGTGATACGAGCACCTGGCCAAAGGAAATGTCTTTCAGGGGTTTTTCAAAAATCGGCTCACAGACACTGCGAATGGCGGATTCAAAGTCATTGATTTTAGTCCCTTCGGGAACCCAGCCGCTTTGAATGTGCAACTCGGCAACCTGGCGGTAGTCACGACGAAACATCGCAAGCAGATTGCGAGCTAAGTAATACTGATCCTCTTTGGTCAAAACACCCACAATGGCCATATCAACTGCAATATATTGTGGACGTTCGGGTGTTTCTGTCGAGACAAACACATTGCCCGGGTGCATGTCAGCGTGAAAGAAATTGTGCTCAAACACCTGGGCAAAAAATATTTCCACGCCGCGTTCGGCGAGTAACTTCATGTCTGTATTTTGCGTATTTAGATCTTCGATGTTGCTAACGGGAATGCCGTAAATCCGCTCCATGACCATGATGTCGCGTCGACAATAATCCCAGTAAACTTCAGGGATATACAGCAGCGGAGACTGGGCAAAATTTCTTCGCAGTTGTGATGCATTTGCCGCTTCGCGTTGCAGGTTCAGTTCGTCGAAAATGGTGTGCCGGTAATCTTCAACAATTTCTTCCGGGCGCAATCGTTTGCCATCAGTGCTAAAGCGGGCGACCAGGCGTGCAATGAGTTGCAGGAGGGCCACGTCCTGCTCGATGATGCGCTCAATACCTGGGCGAATAATTTTGACAACAACATCTTCACCGCTTTTCAGGGTGGCAGCATGAACCTGTGCAACAGAGGCTGAGGCGAGGGGTTCGCTGCTAAATTCTGCAAATACCTCCTCTACGGGAGCACCCAGCGCGGTTTGCACAAGTGCTTTGAAGGTCTCGTTGGCAAACGGAGGCACATTGTCTTGCAGTTGATCCAGCTCCGAGACAATATCGGCAGGAACGAGATCGGGGCGGGTGGAAAGCAATTGGCCAAATTTAATAAAAATTGGGCCGAGTTCTTCCAGTGCTTTGCGCAGTCGTTCGCCGCGACTCAGTTCAGGTACCGCGTTAATTTTTGCAATGAACAAGAGTGGTCGCAATGCCAGAGGCAGCTGTTTTTTGGGTAACAGCTGATCCAGGCGATATCGAATAATCACTCTGAAAATTTGTAGTAGTCGCCAAATTTCAGTCACTGTTCAGGTTTCCTGGCTGTATTTTTTTAATCGCTTTTTCCAGTTTTTGCTCGAGGCGATCTAGCTGCATTCTGGCATCGTCCACGGCATTATAAAACCGCTTGAGCTCCGGTTTGGATGGAAGGGATTTTAATTCTTCGGTCAAAAATTCGCTCAGTAAGCGCTGGCCCGAGCTTGCGCGTTGCTGGGTCCAGCGGGCAACTTTTCGAATATGTTCTGCCGTCTGGTGTCCGGGGAGTTCACCCAATAGTTGATTCAGGGCGTCTTCCCAGTCGATATCCACTTGCCCCAATGCCTTTTGTAAATCGCTGAGCAAAGCCGTGCTTCCCATGACTTCCACGCCGGAGTTTGCCAGGGTGGTATTGTCTGTGACCGCCAGTGTGGCAATGGCAGTGAGTGGGCCGCGCAAGTGTGTGGAGGGTGAGCATTGCTGGCCGTGATCGGAAAACAGCCGTAATACTTCCAGGTCGTCATCACAGGTTTGAAGATAAAAGGTAAAGGCCGGTGCAGTGGATTGAACCGCTAGCACTTGCCCCTGTAATTTTTTAAGTGCGGCACGTGTGCCGGGGTCGTACTGCAGCGCTTTATTAATGGTGGCTTCCAATCCGGCCAGTGCCGCAGTGCTTAAGGTGGGGTCGATTGTGCGTCCTTGTTCAGTATTATCTGACATGGCTTTATTAAGGTTTAACGCCTTTGTGAAGTGCGACGATACCGCCGGTCATGTTGTAAAATTTGGTTTCGGCAAAACCGGCATCAGTCATCATGTCTTTTAATGTCTGTTGATCGGGGTGCATGCGAATGGACTCAGCCAGGTAGCGATAGCTATCTGCATCCTGGGTAATGGCTTTGCCGATGAGTGGTAATACCTTAAACGAATAGGCATCGTAGACTTTTTCCAGCACACTGGATTGGGGTTTGGAAAACTCGAGCACCAACAGCCGGCCACCGGGTTTTAGTACTCGAAGCATTGAGCGCAGGGCCAGGTCTTTATCGGTTACATTGCGCAGTCCAAAAGCAATGGTGATGCAATCAAAGGTGTTGTCTTCGTAGGGTAGATACTGTGCATCAGCTTGGGATACCACCAGGTTGCCTGCCACTCCGCGGTCCAGAAGGCGATCTCGGCCAACTTTCAGCATGGAGTCGTTGATATCCGCCAGCACAACCAAACCATCAGCGCCAACCAGTTTAGAGAACTTATAACTTAGATCGCCGGTACCGCCGGCAATATCCAATACTTTGTTGCCTGGTCTGACACCGGAAAGCTCAATGGTAAAACGCTTCCAGAGTCTGTGTACGCCCGCCGACATGAGGTCGTTCATAACGTCATATTTGGCAGCTACGGAGTGGAATACATCGGCCACTCGGCCGGCTTTTTCTTCGACGGCGACTTGTTCGTAGCCGAAGTGAGTCGTTTTTTTATCTGTCATGGGCTTGAATGCGATCTACAGTGGATAGTTCGGTGGCCGTTATTGTACGGTTCGGCCTGTCTGAATGCCAGCGAGATTATCGCCGGTCAAAGATCTCAGGGGTCGATGAAGCGCAGACCCTGCACATCCTTGTCGCGGGTCAGGTTGTCGGTGTGTAGCTTTTCCAGGTAGCGCTGCCAGAGCGCGTCCTGCTCAGTGCAGAGCTGGTAAAGATAGTCCCAGCTAAAAATGCCGGAATCGTGGCCATCGTCGAAGACCAGCTTCAATGCGTAATTACCCACAGCTTCAATATGGGTCAATGAGACGTCTTTTTTCCCGTGCTGCAATACCTCTTGGCCCGGGCCGTGTCCTTTTACTTCTGCGCTGGGGGAGTGGACCCGCAAGAACTCTGCTGTCAAGTCAAAAGCCTGTGCTCCAAAATGGAGCTCCAGGCGTCTCGATTGTTTATGCAGCTGAATTTTACTTGGCAGCATCTCGTGTTTCTCCCAGTGTGCCGGAGCGGTAATTACAAAATATAGCGACTGAGATCTTCATTTTGAGCGAGCTCGCCCAAATGTTTATCTACAAAAGCCGCGTCGACGGTTAGGCGCTCCTCGCTGTCACCCGCATTAAATGACACATCTTCGAGCATGCGTTCCAGAACGGTATGTAAACGCCTGGCGCCAATGTTTTCGGTACGTTCATTCACCTCCCAGGCGGTCTCGGCAATGCGTCGAATGCCGTCTTCGGCAAATTCAATGGTGACACCCTCTGTTGACATCAGGGCTTGATGTTGTTGGGTCAGCGACGCGTTGGGTTCAACCAGAATGCGTTGGAAATCACCGGGGCTCAGGGCTTCGAGCTCAACACGAATAGGCAGGCGGCCCTGTAACTCGGGTATCAGGTCAGAAGGTTTCGATAAGTGAAACGCACCTGAAGTAATAAACAAAATATGATCAGTTTTGATCATGCCGTGTTTAGTGCTGATTGTGCAGCCTTCAATCAAGGGTAGGAGGTCTCGCTGTACCCCTTCGCGTGAGACTTCACCGCTACCGCCGCCTTCATTGCGTTTGGCGACCTTATCGATTTCGTCGATGAAAACAATGCCATTTTGCTCGGCAGCCTCTATAGCGGTGGCTTTGAGGTCTTCCGCGTTGACCAGTTTGGCGGCTTCTTCCTCCTGAAGTTGTTTGAAGGCCTGTTTAACCGACACTTTGGACAATTTTTGCTTTTGTGAAGACATAGTAGAGAACATGTTCTGCAGCTGGTTGGTCATGTCTTCCATGCCTGGGGGCGCCATGATTTCAACACCGACTGGCGCTGCTGCCATTTCTATTTCAATCTCTTTATCGTCGAGCTCACCTTCTCTCAGCTTTTTACGAAATATCTGGCGAGTGGATGATTGGGTATCAGCGCTGAGTCCTGCATCGGTATCGCCGCGAGCGGGTGGCAACAAGACATTCAGGATGCGCTCTTCTGCGGCGTCCTGGGCGCGATGTTTCACTTTCTCCATCTCTTGTTCACGGACCATCTTGATGGACATGTCGACCAAGTCGCGGATGATAGACTCAACATCCCTGCCAACATAACCCACTTCTGTAAATTTGGTGGCTTCCACTTTAATGAAAGGTGCGTTGGCGAGCTTGGCTAGTCGGCGGGCAATTTCAGTTTTACCTACGCCGGTGGGGCCAATCATCAGGATATTTTTCGGGGTGATTTCGTTGCGCATCTCGCTGTCCACTTGCATGCGGCGCCAGCGATTGCGCAGCGCAATGGCTACGGCTCGTTTGGCCTGGTCTTGACCAATAATGTGTTGGTCTAATTCGTGAACAATTTCCCGGGGAGTCATATCAGACATAGATCAATATTCCAGCACTTCAATGGTGTGATTTTGGTTAGTGTAGACGCAAATTTCGCCGGCAATTGTCAGACCTTGTTTGACAATATCCTCAGCGGCCATGTCGGTATTATTCAATAGTGCCCGCGCAGCAGATTGTGCAAAAGCGCCACCAGAGCCGATGGCAATCAGGTCGTCTTCCGGCTGAATGACGTCGCCATTACCTGTGATAATCAGTGATGCCTCTTCGTTGGCAACAGCCAGCAAGGCTTCCAGCTTTCGCAGGGCGCGATCGGTGCGCCAGTCTTTGGCGAGTTCAACGGCGGCTCTGACCAACTGGCCATTGTGGGCTTCAAGCTTCGCTTCAAAGCGTTCAAACAAGGTGAACGCATCTGCTGTGCCGCCAGCAAAACCGGCTATAACCTGGTCTTTGTAAAGGCGTCGCACCTTGCGGGCATTGCCTTTCATGATGGTATTGCCCAGAGAAACCTGACCGTCGCCGCCAATGACCACTTTGCCATTACGTCGTACAGATAGAATGGTTGTGCCTCGATATTGTTCCACAAGAGTTCCTTAATCGCCGGAAGGAGACCGGCTTCACTAAGCCATAAGGTGGGGTTGAACTCTATTTTTTCAAGGCTGAGAAAGTCAATGAAGAGATTTTATTGGCTGACCTTTCGCTTGAAAACAAAGGCTTCAAAATTGGCCGAAACCAAGGTGCTGCGAGCCTTTTGCATCTTAGAGGGGTTGGTAAAGGGGCCCACAAGTACGCGGTGCCAGATTTCTCCTGTGCGCAGCGTCACCTTTTCGGCCCTTGCATTGAGGTTGAGCAACAGAAGCTCGGCCCTCACCCTGTCCGCATCTCCGGGCTCTTTGAAGGAACCTACTTGCAGCGTGTATTCCATAGGGTCTTGAGCTGTGCCCTTGTAGTGCTCCTGGGTGGCCTCATTAACATCGATCTGGTTTTCTTTCAAAAGCTTATAAAACCCAAATTCAGGTTTCGGGATCGCTTTATTATTGTCTTTTGGAGTGACGTTTGCAGAGAGTTGAATATCTGAAGGCGTCTGGGGAGATATGCCTGATAGATAGACAAGGAACATAATGAAAGCGCCGAGCACAACACCGGTAAATAACCAAACCCAAGCAGGTGCCTGTGACTTTACCGGGCCTTTCTTTCGATTTGCCGATTTTCGAGCGGTGGGCTTTTTGGCCGTGGTACGTGGCGAGCGAGTTTTCTTGGCAAAATCCTGGGGCATGTTGGGGTCTGTTTTTGATATGGGGGCAGTCAATGGGCGACTATTGTAGAGGGCTCAGGCGCTGACGTCACTAGCTCATGTCCTGTGGGTCCACATCGATCGCCCATCGAACCTTGCGGCCTGCAGGGAGCTTTTCCAATTGCAGACTTAATGGTTCGAGTAAGGCCCTTAACAGGCCTCTATTGGCCGCATTAATTTGTAGCTGGAAGCGAAAACGACCGCCGCGGCGCTCCATAATAGAGGGCAGTGGCCCCAGATACTGCAGTTGTGCATTGCAGGGGTAAAGTGCTTCCGCAATGCTCCTGGCCTGGCTAAGGAAATCTGTAGCCAGTCGGCCATCGACGGCTTCTGCTTTGACTAGGGCCAGGTAGCAAAAGGGGGGCATGTTGGCCACTTGCCGCTCCCGCAGCAAGTGTCGAGCAAACCGATGGTAGCCCTCGTGCATCAGCGATTGAATCATGGGGTGATCGATGTGATGGCTCTGTAACAGCACTTGTCCCTGTTTACTTGCACGCCCCGCGCGACCAGCGACCTGAGTGATCAACTGGCCCATGCGCTCAGGTCCCCGGAAATCAGCGGAAAACAAGCCGCCATCGGCATCTATTATGGCCACCAGCGTGACATCGGGAAAGTGATGACCTTTTGCCAGCATTTGAGTGCCAACCAGAATACAAGGCTGCCCGGTATTAATCTCGGCAACCAGATTGTTCATGGCATTTTTGCGTCTCGTTGTGTCCCTGTCGATACGCAGTACTCGCACACTTGGAAACAGTGTTTGAAGGTCTTCTTCACTACGCTCGGTACCGAGCCCCAGGGCTTGTAGTTCGTGACTAAAACACGCCTGACACTGCTTGGGTTGGTGCCGTTGATAGTCGCAGTGGTGACAGTGCAGCCGACGAGGTTGTTGATGAACCGTGAGTCGGGTATCGCAATGTGGGCAGAGGGCCTGCCAGCCGCAATCATGGCACATGAGAGTCGGCGCAAAACCTCGCCGATTCAGAAAGACCAATACCTGATTTTTTGCTGTCAGTTCCTGCCTAATGGCCTCAATGAGCTCTGGGGCATACCCCTGAATTAACTTTTGTCCCCGAATGTCGAGCAGCTTCACTGAGGGTGCTTTGGCGTTGGCTGCACGCTTTTTCAGTTGTAAATGCTCATATCGTTTGCCAATGGCATTGTTTAGGGATTCTAGTGAAGGCGTGGCTGTGCCCAGTATCAAGGGAATACGGTGATGGCTCGCGCGCACTGCGGCCAGATCGCGTGCGGAGTATCGGAAACCATCCTGCTGCTTGAAAGAGGTATCGTGTTCTTCGTCAACAATGATAATGCCCGGATTGGGCATGGCTGTAAAAATGGCGGAGCGAGTGCCAATTATAATGCGAGCATGCCCACAGGCGGCTTGAAGCCAGGCCTGCAATCGCTCTTTGTCGTTCAGGCCGGAGTGCAGCGCTGCTATCGGAACATTAAACCGTCGCTGAAAACGTCCCAGGGTCTGTGGGGTTAAGCCAATTTCTGGAATTAAGACCAGCGCCTGCTTGTTCGCTGCGAGCACTTCGCCAATCGCCTGCAAATAGACTTCTGTTTTGCCGCTACCGGTGATGCCCTCCAGCAGGTAGGTCTGATAAATGTCATAACTTATAGCGTCAAAGGCTAGTTGCTGCTCATCATTGAGCTGCAGGGCGCTTTCTGCCATTGCCGACTCGCGTGTGTAGCGAGTTAAAGAAGAGTCTGCAATGTGCTCAAATCGTTCAATGAGGCCTTTTTGCTCAAGGCTCTTTAGGCTGGCGGTACCGACCCCGCTGTCTTTTAGCGCCCTGGGGCTCAATGAAGAGTGTTCTCTCAAAATGTTCAGGGCCGCGGCCTGTTTGGGCGCTTGCCGGAGTCCGTTTTCTGGTATGCCTTTACCCTCTGTGCTCAAGCGCCAAAACGGCTCTCCCTTGAGTGTTGCGAGTTCTCCCTGACGCAACAGAGCGGGAAGTGCGGTACTGTAAACTTCGCCCGGTGGGCATTGGTAATACTTTGCTGCCCAGGCACACAAATCCATCAGGTCTGGCGGGAGCAGGGCCTTATCATCCAGGACTTGAAGCGCCGGTTTTAGTTGCTTGCCTGGCAGATCGCAATGGTCCAGAACCTCTACCAAAATCGCAATTAGCTCTCGATTGCCAAAAGAGACACGCAGTCGTTGACCGGGGAGCCACTGGGTTTGTGTAGACTCGATTGGCGGCAGGTAGACAAAGTGCCGCCTCAGAGGCCCGGGAACCGCTAGTTTGAGGTAAATTTGCGCCGCCATGCTGCGTATTGTATTCCCTGTTTGTTGCTTTGATTGGATGCGATGCAAATTGTCTTGCGTCAGAAACTGATTCTGGTAGTATGCGCCGTCTAATTTTTGTTCGGTATGACATCTGTCTATACTGAACTCGGCACCTTAACCGCTGTACCGTGCTCGGCACAAGATCGAGTGGCGGTATACTTAATAGTGAGGCGATACCATGCAAGCTGATATACACCCTAAGTACGACGAAATGACTGCAAGCTGTAGCTGTGGCAACGTGATTAAGACACGTTCTACTCTGGCTTCCGAAATTCACCTGGACGTTTGTTCTGAATGTCACCCATTCTACACGGGCAAGCAAAAGGTATTGGACACCGGTGGTCGTATTGATCGCTTCAACAAGCGTTTTGCAGGACGCAGCCTTAAGAAATAAGGTTTGTATTGCTGTAGCAACGCCCAAAAACGCCTTTATGCTCATGCTAAAGGCGTTTTTTTTGGTCAAAATTTCGACTGCTAAAAGCCGAACATTCAATCAACTATAGTGTTTTGGTGACGTTTTGCTTACTCAGATAATGGTAAAAGTGGCCAAAATGGCTAGTCATTTGGTCGTTTTTTGCCTTGAGGCTTCTTCGGCACTCCGGTATCCTGCTCGCCCAAAATAAGAAAAACCCCATAACAAGAAACATCCCCCATAATAAGAAAAGACTCCGTGCAAGTTTCCTTAAATACAGATATTGGTTGGGTTCATGTCAGATACATTAAAAAAAGCAGCGCTTGATTATCACGCGTTGCCCGTGCCAGGTAAATTGAGTATTGAGTTGTCAACGCCCGCTGAGACGCAAGAGGATTTGTCTCTTGCCTACAGTCCCGGTGTGGCAGAGCCCGTCAGAGAAATCGCAAGAGACCCCGAGCTTGCCTACCGCTATACGGGTAAGGGAAATCTAGTGGCTGTTATTACCGATGGCAGCGCGATCTTGGGTTTGGGCAATTTGGGGCCTTTGGCGAGCAAGCCAGTAATGGAAGGCAAAAGCCTTTTGTTCAAGCGATTTGCCAATATTAATTCCGTTGATGTCGAAATCAATGCCGAAAGCCCGCAGGCCTTCATTGATACTGTAGAACGCATTGCAGACACTTATGGCGGGATTAACCTCGAAGATATCAAGGCACCGGAGTGCTTCGAAATTGAGAGTGAGTTGATTAAGCGTTGTAATGTGCCAATTTTCCACGATGACCAGCATGGTACCGCCATTGTGACGGCAGCTGGCATGTTGAATGCGATTGAGATCCAGGGCAAAAGTCTTGATCAGGCTAAGATCGTTTGTTTGGGGGCCGGTGCTGCAGCGAATGCTTGCTGCAAACTGCTTATCAGTGCGGGTGCCACACCTGGAAACATTACGATGTTGGACAGCCGTGGTGTGATTCACTCCGGCCGGACAGACCTGAATAAATACAAAGCCGAGTTTGCCATTGAGACTGATGCGCGAACATTGGATGACGCCATTGAAGGGGCGGACGCCTTTTTGGGTGTGTCAGGGCCTAACTTATTGGGCGCTGAGCAGCTTGCAAAAATGGCCGAAAAGCCAATTGTATTTGCGTGTTCAAACCCCGACCCTGAAATTGCACCCGCTTTGGCTCATGAGACCCGCAGTGATTTAATCATGGCGACCGGTCGTTCTGACTACCCAAATCAGGTCAATAATGTTTTGTGTTTCCCATTTTTGTTCAGAGGCACGTTGGATGTCAGGGCAACGCAAATCAATGCTGAAATGAAGCTGGCGGCCGTTGAGGCCATTAGAGCTTTGGCTAAAACCGATGTGCCGTCTGAAGTGAGTGCGGCCTATGGGGGCGCGAGTTTTAGTTTTGGCCCAGAATATATTATTCCAAAACCCACGGACCCTCGCTTGCTGGGTGATGTGGCAGCGGCTGTTGCTAAAGCTGCGGTGGATTCCGGGGTGGCAACCTTGCCTTACCCTGAGCACTATCCTCTGGTTTAATCTCGCTTCGCGCCAGAGCTTACTTGCAGCTCTGGCGCGACGACCTTTATTAGCAATTTAGAACAGTTCTTCCGGTGGAGCGTCTTCCGCAGTGGGGCGTGGATCCTCATTGCTGCCATTGACAGCGACGGCTATTTTCTCAACATTCTTCTCTCTGAATATTTCAAAAATAGCATTGGGGGCACCCGGCTCCGCGAGTTTCCCGGTCGCCGGATCTATTCTCACTGTTACCAACCCATTGGGCTGCTCCCGAGACGATTCAGGAATTCCATCAAGAGCCACCTTCATGTAGTCGATCCAAATAGGCAGCGCGGCCGAACCTCCAAATTCATTTCTGCCCAATTTGGAATTTTGATCAAAACCTAGCCAGGTGGTTGTTACCAGGTGGTTATTGTAGCCAGAGTACCAAGCGTCTGTGGGGCCGTTTGTGGTGCCCGTTTTTCCCGCAAGATCATTGCGTTTCAGAGCCAGTGCCTTGCGTCCCGTGCCTCTTTTAACGACATCCTTCAGTATGGAGTCGATGATGTAAGCCACTTGTTTGTCGATGACTCTCGGCGCTTCGGGATAAATCGGAGTTTCTATGGGAATCTCTTGATTAGAGGGGGCGCTTTGCTCTGTGCCCAAGAGGTCTTCGATATTGCTGCTCTCTACAAAATCGGAATCGGTAGAGAGAATCGGTTCATTGTTCGAAGCATCAGAGCGGCCCTCATAAGGGGTGTTTTTGTCTAGATCTTGTGCCAGTTCTTTTTCTCTTGCCAGTTCACACCACCTGCAAACAGTGAGTGGGCTAGATTCAAATGCAATCTCGCCATTGTCTCGGGTGACTTTTTCAATAAGAAAGGGTTCAACCTTGTAACCTCCGTTGGCAAATACGGCATACCCTGTTGCTACCTGTAAAGGTGTTAGTGCATAGGACCCTAGTGCCAGTGATAGGTCGTGAGGCAATTCATCTTTGTTCAATCCAAACCGATCCATATTGGCAATGGCCTTTTTAACGCCAATGCTTCGCAAGACTCGAATCGATACCGAATTGGTTGATTGATAGAGGGCTTTGCGTAATCGGGTAGGGCCTCGAAACTTTCCACTTGAGTTCTCGGGTCTCCAGGTGCCTTCAAGGCTGGCATCGTCGACGACAATAGGCGCATCATTTATTAGCGTGGCTGCCGTAAAGCCGTTTTCCAGTGCGGCGGTATAAACAAAAGGTTTGAAGTTGGATCCGGGCTGTCTGACAGCCTGGATCGCTCGGTTGAAGTGGCTTTGGTTAAAATCAAAGCCACCGACCATGGACCGGATGCCACCATTTTCAGGGTTTAGTGCAACCAAAGCCGCCTGAGCCTTTGGTACTTGTTTCAGAGACCACTGACTATCACCAGACTCCGTCAGACGAATAACGTCTCCTGTCGAAAAGATTTCCGCTGCTGTTTGCGGGCGCGGTCCTCTGCGATCTTCATTGATGTAGGGGCGGGCGCGGGAGAGGCCGTCTTCCCAGTTGAGCAGTACGCGACTGCCATCTCCCAGCATCGCCTCGATGTCTTTGTCGCCGACATAGGTGATCACCGCTGGTTTTAATCCCCCAAAAGTGGGTATCGCATTCACCGCTTTTTGCCAGTTTTCCAACTGATTCTCTTCCACGGGTTCCAGGGTTAGCTCTGGCCCTCTATAGCCGTGGCGAGTGTCATAACTCATTAAGCCTTCTCGCAGCGCGACTTGTGCCGCGGCTTGAAGCTTACTGTCTATCGTAGTGATGAGTGTGTAGCCGTCGGTATAGGCTCTGTCTCCAAACAGTTCCAGCGCTTGTTTACGGGCCATTTCTGCAATATACGGCGCGTTCAAATCGAGAATGGAGCCGTGGTAACTTGCGGTAATAGGCTCGGCAATAGCGTTTTGATAGGTAGTTTCATCTATCTTCCCCAGGGCCAGCATTCTTCCCAAGATCCAGTCCCTCCTGATTAACGCGCGATCGGGGTTTATCAGTGGATTGAAAGTGGAGGGTGCTTTTGGCAGACCTGCGATCATGGCAAGTTGCGAAACATTCAGATTATCAATTGTTGTGCCATAATAAACTTGAGCGGCGGCCTGAATGCCGTAGGCGCGATTGCCAAGAAATATCTTGTTGACATAAAGCTCCAGAATTTCGGGCTTGGTGAGTTCTCTTTCAATTTGCAGTGCGAGCAGAATCTCATTAAATTTTCGAGCGAAAGTCTGTTTGAAGGTTAGGAAAAAATTCCTTGCCACCTGCATAGTGATGGTGCTGCCACCGGACTGCTTGCGGCCGGTTTGCAATAATTGTGACACGGCTCTCAACAGACCTTTGATAGAAACGCCATGATGTTCGTAGAAATCGTCATCTTCGGCGGCTAAAATCGCGTCTATGTAGTGTTTGGGGATTTCTTGATAGCTAATGGGGGTGCGTCTTTTCTCACCAAATTCACCAATTAGCTTCAGGTCACTGGAATAAATACGCAATGGGGTCTGTAATTGTACTTGGCGGAGTGTCTCTACTTCGGGAAGTTGTGGGCTCAAATAGAGATAAAAGCTCGCCAAAACAACGACTGTTCCACAGGATCCGGATAAAAGTAGCCAGAGGATTAGAGATTTATAAGATCTTTTAATAGTCATTTTTTCTAGGTTAATTAATGGCTTAGGGGTTTTTAAGGTTTACGGCAACTATTATACGGGCTTTTAAAGGGTTTACATACGTGTGTTATTGTTGCACGCTTCAGTTAAAGTGTCTTAACATAAAACGCATGTAAGTTACGGATATAGATAGAAAAATGGGAATTCTTGGCTTCTTGGAGCAAAAAGCTAAACCGGTTCTGGGGCTAGATATTAGCTCGACCTCGGTTAAGTTACTGGAATTGAGTCGTCATGGCGACAGCTATCGGGTGGAGTGTTATGCCGTTAAGGCACTTCCACCTAACGCCGTGGTTGAAAAAAATATCACTGATATCGAAGCGGTGGCCGAAGTCGTTCAGGCGCTGGTCAAGCAGGTGAAAAGCAAAGTGAAAGATGCCGCTGTTGCAGTGGCGGGCTCTGCTGTCATCACCAAAGTGATAGAAATGCCCTCTGGCCTGGGTGACGATGCAATGGAAACGCAAATTGCTCTGGAGGCCGATCAATATATCCCCTATCCCCTGGAAGAAGTGGCTATCGACTTTGAGGTACAGGGCGCTTCTGAACGAAACCCAGAAATGATGGATGTTTTGCTGGCGGCTTGTCGCAGGGAGAATGTCGACTTGCGTGCAGATGTGCTGACCGCTGCCGAACTTCAGCCAAGAGTAGTTGATGTCGAAGCCTATACCATGGAAAGGGCGTTTTCGCTGATCATTGAGCAATTGGAAGAGCAGGATGAGCAGGTTGTGGCCGTTATTGATATCGGCGCAACAATGACGACTTTAAGCGTACTTTCGGATGGCCGAACCATTTATACCCGTGAGCAATTGTTCGGGGGAAAGCAGCTGACCGAAGAGATTCAGCGGCGTTACGGTTTATCTACCGAGGAGGCCGGGCTTGCCAAAAAACAGGGTGGCCTACCCGACGATTACGAAATAGAGGTGCTGGGTCCGTTCAAGGACGCGGTTGTTCAGCAGGTTACCCGATCACTCCAATTCTTCTTCTCATCCAGTCAATACAATGATGTTGACCACATTGTGCTGGCGGGTGGTGTAGCCGCCATGGAAGGGCTTGCAGCGACCATTGAAGAGAAATTGGGCACTCAGACTACAGTGGCCAATCCCTTTGCCAATATGGCAGTTTCACCCAAGGTGAATGCGGTGGCGCTGGCCAATGATGCTCCGTCGCTAATGATTGCTACCGGCCTGGCGATGAGGAGTTTTGACTAATGGCAACAATTAATCTACTCCCCTGGCGTGACCAATATCGGCAAGATAAGAAAAAAGAATATCTTGGTGTATTGGGGGCTTGTGGTGTTGCAGCGCTGCTCGCCGGATATATATGGGTATCTTCGGTTCAGGGTGATATTGCTAACCAGCAAGAACGGAATGGCATTCTTACCGCAGAAATTGCGATCTTAGAAAAAAAGGTTGTCGAGATACGAGATCTGAAGAAGCGGCGTGAGGCGTTGCTGAGTCGTATGAAGGTTATTCAGGATCTCCAGGGCACGCGGCCTATTATTGTGAGGCATTTTGACGAGCTGGTTCGCTCCATCCCGGACGGTGTTTATTTAAATACTTTGAGCAGGAAGGGCAGTGAACTGCGAATTAAGGGAATTGCCGAATCGAATAACCGGGTCTCGTCTTTTATGAGAAATCTGGATCAGTCTGACTGGTTTGCCGCTCCAAACCTGACAGGTGTGAGTGCAGCCCCAGACGAGGGAGATCAGGCGAACTCGTTTGAATTGATTGTGGCGACATCGGCCCCCAAAGATAAAAAGGAGGGCAAATAAAATGGCATTGGCAGATACTTTAGAGCAGCTCAATAATTTAGATTTGTCTGACATTGACTGGGAGCGAATTGGTGTATGGCCGATTGCAGCTCGCGTTTTTCTATGTCTTCTGCTGGCGGTGGGTATTATTGTTGGCACCTATTACACGTTTATAGAAGATCTCAATCTTAGCTTGGCCTCAGAAGTTAGAAAAGAGGAGGAGCTCCGGTCTACCTTTCGAGTAAAAAGTTTTCAGGCTGCAAACCTGGAGGAGTACAGGGCCCAAATGGTAGAGATGGAAAAGTCTCTGGGGGCGTTGGTAGCCCAATTGCCTAGTGATACAGAAGTGCCGGGCTTATTGGAGGATATAGATGAGAAAGGCACAGAAAGTAATCTGAGTATTGATAGCATTCGATTGGCGAAAGAAAAAGTTGGCGCATTTTATGTGGAG
>CAJWCA010000010.1 GCA_913020395.1 uncultured Cellvibrionales bacterium
AGATGATCATGGGCGAAGTGCAACAGATCCTGGGTGAAGACATGCCGATCCTGCCGGTCTTCAACAACCCGATCTGGTACCAGTACAGCACCAAACGGTTCACCGGCTTCTTTAACGCCGATAATCCTGTGGCAAACCCGGGTGTTCACAAAACCAACCCGGCACGTGTTCTGCACCTGTTGGCGCTGCGCCCGGTTGAATAACCTTCATGATGGTATGGGGCGGCCAATTGGTCGCCCCGTTGCCATGCCTGATACGACACGACAAACTACGGTGTTTTCCCATGCAATTCCTGCTCAAACGGCTGGCCTTTTATCTGGTTGCCTTTCTAGTCGCTGCGACCTTTAATTTTGCCATCCCACGGATGTTACCTGGCAACCCCGCCGACATTATGCTGGCCAACGCCAATGCAGCTATGGGACCGGGCGCGCGTGAAGCCCTGATGGCGACTTTTGGCTTTATTGATGCGCCACTGAGACGCATTGATTCCGCCGGGAAACAATGCGTTCAGGGCTTGCGTGGTGTGTGTTTTAGAAGCCCGCTACACCGGTTGGCCAGGCGGGATAGTTACCTTCGGTATGACCGTGACGGTCGACGTACGCAATGGCCTCTTCCATCACATCAAGCGCCTCATTCAGCACTTCAGGCGCCATGTTTAGCGCGGGATACATGCGAATAGTTTCTTCTTTATCGCTGATGGCCCACACGCCATTGGCGAGCATTCGGCTTCTGACCGCCCTGGCCATAAACCAGTTGTCTTCATCAATGTTTGGGTTCTTAAAGCTAACACCCAGAAGCAGGCCGTTGCCGCGCGCTTGGCTGACAATGGAGTAACGTTCCCATTCTTTAATGCGTTTGTTGGCGATGGCGCCCAGGCTCGCTGCTTTTTCCACCAGGTTATCTCGCTCATAGAGTTCAAGTGTTTTTAGACCCGCAGCACAGCCGGCAGGTGTGCCCGCAAAGGTTGAGCCCGATGAAGACTGGGGGTTGTCGCCCAATATTTCGTCGCGAGCGGCAATACCCGCACAGGGTTCAATTCCGCCAGACAGATTTTTGCCTACCACTAGAATATCGGGCACGACATCATAGTGATCCACTGCCCACATTTTACCTGTGCGTCCCATCCCAGTGAGTACTTCGTCGGCAATCATCAGCCAGTCATTTTTATTACAGAGCTTGCGAATGCCCTGCATAAAACTTTGTTGGGGTATCCAGTTGCCACCTTCTGCCAGACCGGGTTCTATTAATATACCGGCGATGCTGTCGCGTGGAGCGACACTGTCGGGAATGTGATTGTCCAGAAACCAGAGGCAATAGTCAGCATATTGCTCCTCACTCATGCCAGCGGGAATATTGTCGCTGAAGGGAAAGGGGGCGCGGATGACACCTCCGGTCCAGGCTTCTAGGTAACGGTTGTTATCACCGCTGTAACCGCTGATGAGTTTGGTCCCCAGCCCCTCTCCATGGAATGCGGCACTGAAGGCGATAATATAGCGGCGCTTGGTATAACAAAGTGCCAGGTGAACGGCTGCTTCCGCGGCCTCTGTGCCTGAAACTTCAAAGTTAAATCGAGGAAGTGCTTGCCCCGGCATAATGCTGGCCAGCTTTTCTGCCAGCTCGTAGCGCAGCGGGTGATCGTAGTGAAACCCGTAACGTTTGTGGGCCTCATGAACGGCCTCGATGATTTCCGGGTGAGCATTACCGAGTGGGTTTGTTGCCCATCCGTTTTGTAAATCGATATAACGTTTGCCATCGATATCCCACAGAAAATCACCCGCGGCACGGTCCACAATGATTTGTGCGGGTGCCTGATAACCCTTTTCGCGGGCTTTGCTGGCTGCTGCCTCGTAACGGAGGCCGTTGCGAAAGAGCGGAAGACCTCTGGGTAGCATGGCCTGAGTTTTTGGGCCGGGGTATTGGGGTGACATGAGCGCTCCTGATATAAACGTAATGGGTGATAGCAGGGTAGAACGGATGCCGTACTTGAGTAAAATGACATTAATAAAATTTAAATGTGATTTAATGTAAACTACGGTCATGAAGTAAAACGATCCAGTCGGAGAAAAATGATGGCAGGCAAATTGGGGCATGGTCTTCCCCCATTAACAGCGCTCAAGACGTTTGAAGCGGTTGGCAGACACCTTAGTTTCAAAAAGGCGACGGAAGAGTTGTGCGTGACACCTTCTGCCGTCAGTCGGCAAATAAAACTACTGGAGGACTACCTTGGCGCCCGCCTGTTGATTCGCAACAATAGAAAGACCGAGCTCACCGATCAGGGCAAGGCCTATTTGTTAGTCGTGAACCATGCCTTAAGTGATATTGGTGAGGCCACACGTACGCTGTTTCCAGGGCATGACCGTTCACAAGCCCAAGGGCAAAGGTTAAAGTTGGGGGTGGGTGCCGCGTTTGCAGAATATTGGCTGACCAACAGGATTGGAGGGTTTCGCGACCTCAACCCGGACATCGATCTGGAAATTCATATCAATCAGGCCGTGTCGGTCCAAGAGGCGCCGCTGGCACATGTTGATATTGAAATTTATACCGGCGGGCTGCAGTTTGAAGGTTATGAACACGAGAAACTGTTCCAGTTGCTGGATTACCCTGTGTGCAGTCCTCGACTGATTCGACCCAAAGTGCCGCCTCTGGCACTTGAGAGCCTGCAAGACTTTACGCTATTACATGAAAACTCCAATCACTGGTGGCCCCAATGGTTCTCGCATGTGGCCACACGCGCCCCCGAAAATGCTCATAAAGGCCCGGTAATTCACGATGAAACACTGTCGATTAAATTGGCCGTAGCCGGTGAAGGCGTTGCGCTCGGTGATGATATCTCGGCGGCGCAATTCCTACGTAGTGGCGAATTAATACGACCGGTGAAAGAGGCGATGTTAACCGATGACTGGGTGTGTTTGTTGACCCAGTCCGACGCCCCGATGCGCCGGTCAGTGATGTTGTTTCGCAGTTGGCTATTAGCCGAGATGGCCGTGTTCCGCCTGGAGGTAGAGCGAGGATTTGCCGAGAGCTGAGATCCTGGGGGCAATCACCGATAGAGTGAGAGCGTTGCCTGACGAGTCTCGCCCGGTTTTAAGGTCCAGGCATCAGTGCCCGCAGCGCCACGCTCCACACAGACAAATGTGTGGTAATGCGCCTCACCGAGGTCCTTGAGCGCAGCCGCTTTTTCTGCACCGGGGTTCCAAACAATCGCACTGGGGCAGTGATCTCCCGTAATCGATATTTCAGCGCCTGTATTGTGAATGGTTTGTTGATTGGGAACCTGAGTTAACAACTTGTCCACTTCACCGTTAAATGTCTGTACTTCTTTCAGTCCATGAACGGAAACCTCTCGGCAGTCATCCACGGGGAAGTAACTGTGCAAAGCGAACGTGAATGGCATGTCACCGTGAGAATGGTTGCCTTCGTTCGTGGCAGAGAAGCGTAATTCCAGGCCCTCGCCCAGCGTCATTTCGAGGTCGAGACGCAGAGGCCAGGGAAACAGTATTTGTTGGTGGTCGTCACTTGAGTATTGAAAATGAAGTCTAACGGCGGCTTGATCTTCCTCTGCCTTCATTAGTATCCAATTGTGGTTCCGCGCGAAGCCATGTTGCGGTTTGTTTGGATCATTGGGGTGGGGTCCAAACCATGGTGCACAAAGGGGAATTCCTCCTCTGACCGCTTTCCCACTAACAAAACCTGCATTCGGGCTTAGCCATAATAACGGCTCTCGATTGGTCGCCTGAAAGCTCAGCAGCTGAGCGCCTTGCAGGGCAATAGTCGCGGTGCAATTTGCGTGTTTTACCTCTATGACATCCAGGCCCGAACCCTCGCCACCAAAGAGGTCGTTGGAATGGCGCAATGAGAGGCTGCTCAGTTTATTGATCATGTTGTTGATAGGCTCGCTCATGGTCGTTCAGGTCTCTTTCCGGGAGGGGCGACTATTATGATCAGCTTGCGGCTGGGGTCAATCAAAGACTAGACCAATTATGGATAAGACATCGTTGTCTTATCCGAAATCAATTCCCAGTCTTCTATCTTATATTGGTTTTTGTTCTCACTGTCACTGAGGTTATAAGCAAATATTCTTTTATTTTTCAATGGCTTATTTCTAATCTTCAAAGTGGGGTAATGGACGTTGGTTCGCCGCAGGAGAGCATTTCGATCCTGTATGATAATTCGCCAATACCCCTCCGGATGGGAATCCAATAAAATAGTGTTGACAACGTTGTCCTCGATGCTTTAGTGTGTCCGACAACGTTGTCTCACTCGTTGAGGGTTTAGCTTCCCTTGCAGGTGAGTAAACAAAAGCTGAGTTACACATAAAGCAACATACTAAAAGAGCAAGGGGATACTCATGTCAGAGAAGCTTAAAGAAGCTATTCGCGTCGTTAACAGGGCCGCTATTGTTTGTGGTTCGTTGGGCGCTTTAACACTGGGCGCAAGCAATTTTGCATTGGCTCAGGATGGTCTAGATCAGCTTGAAGAGGTCGAAGTTGTTGGCATCCGTGCTAGCTTGAAGCAAGCGTTGAACGTTAAGCGTTTTTCAAATTCAATTGTCGACGCAATCTCTTCTGAGGACATGGGCAAGTTCCCCGACAGAAACGTTGCTGAATCGCTTCAGCGTGTACCCGGTGTAACCATTCAGCGTCAATTCGGTGAGGGCGCTGCAGTATCCATTCGTGGTGCTGGCCAGAATTTTACCTTAACAACCTTGAACGGCCAGAATGTTGCCTCTACCGGTTGGTTTGTCTTAGAGCCTGCAAAACGCAGTTTCAACTACGAGCTACTTCCTTCTGAATTGGTCGGCGGCATTGAAGTCTACAAAAGTTCCCAGGCAGACCTTGCCGAAGGTGGTGTGGGCGGTACCGTTGTGGTTCACACACGCAAGCCATTAGACCAGGCTGCACTCAGTGTATTTGGCTCGATTGAAGGCCAGCATCAGAGTGACTCAGAAGAGACGGATCCCCAGTATTCGGGCATGATGAGCTGGAAAAACGAAGCCGAAAACTTTGGTGTGCTGGTATCTGCTGTTGCACAGCAGCGCAGCTTGCAGCGCCAGGGTAATGAAGCGTTTTGGGAGTGGGGTGCAGGACCTGTTGGTTTTGAACAAGAGCGTGAGCGCTCAGCATTAACCGCCACTTTCCAGTACCAGCCCAGTGATAAATTGGATGTTGTCCTGAACGTTATGGACATGAAAATGGAAGCCGACAATACTAACTATGCATTGTGGCTGACACAGGGCAATACTTCCTGGAGTGGCGTTGACGTTCCGGAATCTGACCTGCTCAATGGCACCCCTGTTCGCGGTCCCCTAAATGTTGCCTACTATCAGGCACGCCCTCGTGAAGCGACCATGAATTCAGATGTGTTTGATCTGACGGTTAACTACAAAGGTGAAGGTTACGACCTTAAAGTTCAGGCCGGTGAAACAACTTCATCAGGCGGAACCGACTTTGAAATGGTGCTTGAAGACGGTACCGGTGGAACACCCATTCCCGGTGGAACCTATGACTTTACCAATGGCAACCAGACCTGGGATACCGCTGCGTTTGATATCGCCAGTTATGATCCGGGTTCTTTGGCCATGGGCACAGGCCCTAATTTCAACCGCACGCCAAAAACTGATGATGAGCGCTACTTCCAGGCTGACATTGAATTTGAAGTGGACTTTGGTGCAATCAGCTCCATTAAGGCGGGTGCAAAGTGGGCAGATCACAACACCACAAGCCGTCGCTTCGAATACATTCAGGCTGACGGTTTTGATCCTGTAATCTCCACCGACGGGCTTTCAACAGGCACCATTGACGTGGGTGCAGGTGCGTACGAAATTCAAAACTTTGATGTAGATGCATTGAAAGACTGGGCAAAAGGCAGCATCACGGGTGAAACCGAAGATCTGGGTGCATACAGTGAAATTGATGAAACCAACACTGCGGCCTATGTGATGGCAACGTTCGAAAACGACAATATCCGCGGTAACATGGGTGTTCGTCTGGTTTCAACGGAAGCAACCTCTACTTACTATGTCGATGGTGTGCAAACGCAAAGCACTGAAGATTACAGTGAAGTATTGCCTAGCTTCAACATTGCCTATGATCTTGCCGACAACATAATTTTACGTGCAGCTGCGGCTCGTACCCTGGCTCGTCCACAGTATGTTGATATGTATGTTAACCCCAATGTATTGGGCACAAATGACGATACACCCAATAACCAGTTCTGGGTTGTGGGTAATGTAGGTCTTGAGCCTTTTGTATCCAACCAGTTTGATATGGGGCTGGAGTGGTACTTTAACGACAGTTCATTACTATCGGTAGCCTTCTTCATGAAAGATGTGAAGAACTTCGTGAGCTTCTCAGAGTACCATGCGGATTCATCCGAGATTCCTTTTGCGCTGCCCGATGCTGCTGAAAATGCAACTGGCTGGACTGTGCAGGAGAAGTCCAGTGGCGGTTCTGCAGACATCTCAGGTTTTGAATTGCAGTATCAGCACGACTTTGGCAATGGCTTTGGTACGGTTGTGAACTACACCCATACTGATACTGAGACCGGTTCAGAGACCTTTACCGATGGCAATACCTTCCTGAGTGACAGCTCTGACGATTCTTATAACGTCAGTGCATACTACGAAGGAGAAGACTATCAGGCGCGTGTCTCTTACAACTACCGCAGCGATTATATGATTCGTGAAACTGGCTCATACGGCAATCGTCTGCACGACGCCTTTGGATCATTGGATTTGAGTGCATCCTGGTATGTGACTGAAAACCTGGACCTCAAACTGGATATAAACAATATCCTGGAAGAAGGTGCAAGCCAATTTGGTAACAACGCAGAACCTACGCCAAATAGCGGATTCACCGGTGGTTTCCCACTGTTTGAATACGAGATGGCACGTCGTATTACTGTGGGTCTGAGCTTTACTTATTAAGCGCAGTGACTAGGTAAGGAAAAAGGGAAGCGTTGCTTCCCTTTTTTTTGGCCTAAAAAAAGGACCTGAGTTATACTTTTCAGACCATTTCATTCATTAAGAGCAGCGTCACATGGCTAATATCACCGCTTTAAATAAAGAACTTCACCGCAATATGACTATTAGTCATTCCAAAAATTATGCACATGCAAAAGATCAGCACATATTGCCCGTGGTCGTTCATGAGTTTGCGTCGTTGTGTGTAGAGTTTCCGATCGTTTATGTCAAAAACTCTGACACAGGTCAGTTTCAAGCGGTGGCCGTGATGGGTTTTGAGCCTGGGGAAAATTTGTATGTGGGTGAAAACCAATGGGATGGTGTTTATGTTCCCGCCTGTTTACGCAATTACCCGCTGCGCCTGGTGAACGACAAAAATGACGGTAAAAGCATGATGGTCGCGGTAGATGAGGAGAGCCCGCTGGTTGGAGAAGGTGGTGATAATCGCCTGTTTGATGATGAGGGGCAGGACAGTGAGTTTTTGAAGAAAAGCGGGCAGTCTATGATCCAGTATGTAGAAAGTGCTGAAATCACCAAAGCCTTTATTAACCTCCTGTCTGAAGCAGACTTGTTGGTCCAAAAAAATCTGTCTGTGGAAATTAATAGCAAGCCAATGTCCATTGGCGGTATTTATACTGTCGACGAAAGTAAGTTGAATGAGTTGAGTGAAGAGAAATTTTCAGATCTTCGCAAAAGAGGTTTCCTGGGGCCATTATATGCTCAAATGATTTCCTTAAATCAAGTGCCTCGTTTGGCGCAGTTGAAGGCTAAACGCTCGAATTAATAACGGGGTTAACCTTGAAAAACCAGAGCGATTCCATAAGCAGTGTGTTAATTGTCGGAGGCGGCACGGCCGGTTGGTTAACGGCTTGTCACCTCGCAAAAACCTTGCACGCAAAAAGTGCAGGTGGCGTTAAAGTGACTTTAGTGGAGTCGGAGAATATACCCACGATTGGGGTCGGGGAGGGAACGGTACCGGCCATTCGGGACAGTCTTCAGGCTTTGGGCATTAGCGAGACAACCTTCATTCGTGAATGTGATGTGACCTTTAAACAGGGCATCAAATTTGTTGATTGGTTGGAGGCCCCTGCCGCTGATCACTCACACAGTTATCATCACATCTTTGATTACCCGCAGCGAGATTCACTTGATCCCACACCCTATTGGCTAATGGAGAAAAAAGCGGGCAGTGATTTGAGTTTTGTTGATGCGGTGTCGTTTCAGGGGGCCGTGTGTGATGCCGGTTTGGGCCCCAAGTTAATGACTCACGCTGAGTATGATGGTTTTGCAGGTTACGCCTATCACCTCGATGCCGCAAAGTTCTCTCGTTTATTGACAAAACACGGCACTGAGTCACTGGGTGTGCAACATTTAAAAGGAAATGTTGTCGATGTGATTTTAGGCGAAGAGGGGGATATTTCAGGCGTCACGACTGACAAACTTGGCGTGCTGGAGGCAGATCTGTTTATCGATTGCACCGGATTCTCTTCGCTGTTGTTAGGGCAAAAGCTCGGCGTGGGTTTTAACAGTAAACAAGACGTTCTTTTGGCGGATACAGCTCTGGCAATGCAAGTGCCTTACGCGGAAGAAAACACACCCATTCCGAGTTATACCATCGCGGCAGCACAGGAGGCTGGGTGGATCTGGGATATTGGTTTGAGTGCGCGACGGGGAACCGGTTATGTCTATTCCAGTCAGTTCACCAGTGACGAGCGGGCCGAGGAGGTCTTGTGTGCATATGCGGCCAAGTCTTTGGGGGCCGCTGCGGATGATCTAAGTTGTCGGAAGATCCCAATGAATGTGGGTTATCGAGAAAAATTTTGGCATAAAAACTGTGTGGCGATTGGTTTGGCACAAGGATTTGTTGAGCCTCTGGAGGCGACAGGTTTGTTGGTTTACGATGCGGCAGCCAGGTTGCTGGCGGCACAGTTTCCAAGCTGTATCGGTGCCATCCCAGAGGTGGCCAATCGATTCAATCAGCGATTGCAGCATGTGTGGGATGGCGTGATAGACTTCATAAAACTTCACTATTACCTGTCCCGTCGTGAGGATAGCGAGTTTTGGAAAGCCAATAGACTTAGAGAGTCTGTGCCAGAGAGTTTATTAAAGAGTCTTGAGTTATGGCGTTTTCAGCCGCCCAGTGAATATGACTTTCCATCCCGCTTAGACATTTTCAATTTGGACAACTACCTCTACGTTCTCTATGGAATGGAGTTTGAGACGGATACACACAATCTCATGGCGCGATTTCCTGAGCGGGAGCGGGCGCGGATGCAGTTTAACAAAATGCAGCACAATGCTCGCAGTGCACTTGAATCCTCTCTGCCAAATCGAGAACTGATTGAACGAATACGGACCTTTGGTTTACAAAAAATATAATGGGTGGAGATGTTGATGTCGGCTGAAAACGTTAAAAAAATTACGATAGTGGGTGGCGGTTCTGCCGGCTGGATGACGGCAATCTACCTAAACAAACTGTTTAATCACAGTGAAAAAAATTATCAAATTACTGTGATTGAAAGCCCTGATATCGGCGTTATTGGTGTCGGAGAGGCGACGGTTCACAGTATTCGTTTTTTCTTTCAGGCGATGGGTTTGGATGAGCGAGAGCTGCTGGCCGAAACCAACGCGACTCTCAAGTTGGGGATCATGTTCCGAAACTGGATGAAACCCAGAAACGGAAAGACCCACGAATATTTTCACCCCTTTGAACACCAGCGATTGGGGCAGTTACTCGATATTTCCAGCGCCTGGTTTCTCAATAACCGAGACCAGATCGAACGTTATGATGAGGGTGTGTGTCTCAGTGCCGGATTGATAAAAGAGGGGCGGGGCCCCAAAGCTGAACATTCACGCCCCTATCAGGGTGTGGTTCCTTATGGTTACCACATAGATGCGGTATTAATGGGGCGTTTCTTGCGGAAAAAAGCCATTGAGGCCGGGGTGATTTACGTCGAGGGAACGGTAAAAGAGGTGGTGACTGAGCAGGGGAATATTAAATCTGTTAAAACAGACAGCGAGAGTTTTTCGGCCGATATTTTCATCGATTGCACCGGGTTTCGGGGGTTGTTGATCGACAAGTTGAAACAAGACAACTGGGATTCCTTCTCTGAGGCATTGCCGTGTAATAAAGCCATTGCCATCCAAAGGGAGCTACCCGAAGGGCATACGCCCAATCCCTATACCGTTGCCACGGCACAAACCTCGGGATGGACCTGGCAGATTGATCTTGTTAATCGTCAGGGCACAGGTTATGTCTATGACAGTGACCGAATCAGCCCCGACCAGGCCGAGAGCGAGTTAAGAGGTTTTCTGGGGGATAAAAGCAATATTCTCAAATCAACGCACTTGAATATGAAAGTTGGTTGTCGGCGTGAATTCTGGATTGGCAATTGCATTGCTATTGGTCTCTCGGGAGGTTTTATAGAGCCTCTGGAGTCTACTGGTCTTCACTTGATACATTTAGGCGCAGGTTTGTTGGCGACCCATTTACCCACGGAAAATCCGAGCCAGGCATTGCGTGATTCCTACAATCGTTTGATGTCAGGGTTCTATCAGGATTTAAAACAATTTATTGTTTTACATTATTGTTTGAGTGACCGGGACGACAGCGCTTTTTGGCGGGCAGCTCCCGGCACGGTTAAACATTGCCCCAAGCTGCAAGAGCACCTTGCGGTCTGGCGTCACAAGATCTGCGAATTTCACGATTTGGCCGGTAGTTATGCCACTACCTTCACGGACGAAAACTACCGATATATTTTGTACGGCATGCAACATTATCCAGCCCTGAATTTGTCGGTGCAGGCGGAACAGAGCCAACAGGTGTTTGGACAGCTGGAGGCCATGACTCAGAAGGCGGTAGCGGGCACGCTCCCGCACGCGGACTATCTGCGCCAGCTCAATCAATAGAGCTGCGCTCAAACTTGGGCTGCTAAGATATTTTCCTTTAAAATCAACTATATAGAGATTTTTCTTTTGTCTTTTTAGGTAGCTGGATAAATCTTTATTCCATAGTGTATGGCGATTCCTCGCACAGTATATTAAATTCATCTTGACAACGTTGTCTCAACTATTTATTGTAAGCGACAACGTTGTCTTTTGCCTCGCAAAAACGTCGTTGTAAGTCTGACTTGGCCTTAACAGGCAATGCTTGAGTAATGTATCTGTACTCTCTCGCACGTGGCTTAGGGGTGTGGCATAGTGAATGCTATTGCCACCCCTTTTTTTCAACAAAGAAGTCTTGTGGCCCATCGCAAAGACCGAAAGGGGTAGAGGTTTGATGTCAAATTCGGTGAGTAGTAATACCTATTTTGTAGGTATTGATGGCGGTGGCAGTAAGTGCCTCGCGAGACTCGAATCACTCGAGGGTGATTATTTAGGTGCTGGCCTCGGTGGTCCGGCAAATCCTTTGCACGGTTTGGAACGTGCACAAAATTCAATTTTAGTCTCTGTTGGCAATGCCCTAGAAGACGCTGGCCTCGAGAAAGAAGATTTCTCCAATGTGGTGGCTGGCGTTGCGTTGGCGGGTGTCAACTTGCCCAGTCTGTACGACATTATGATGGCGTGGGAACACCCTTTTAAAGCGATGTATCTCACGACCGATTTACACGCTGCTTGCCTTGGGGCACACCGCGGTGGAGACGGCGCGGTGATTGTTGTTGGTACGGGCTCTTGTGGGTACTCCACAATTAATGACGAAACGCTGACAGTGGGAGCCCACGGTTTTATGTTGGGCGACAAAGGCAGTGGTGCCTGGATAGGGCTCGAGGCAGTAAAAGCGATTTTATTGGCGGATGATCAACTGGGGCAGCAAACACTACTGACCAAAGTCATCTGCGATAAATTGGAATGCAAACCACTCGACTTAATCGAATTGTTGTCGAAAGCGGCTTCCAGTGACTTCGCTAAACTAGCGCCCGCTGTGTTCGAATGTGTGGAGCGAGGCGATGAACTCGCCACAGAAATTATTCAATCGGGCGCCCATTATATCGAGAGCCTGGCGCGAAAGTTACTGGTGAACAAACCTCCTCGGCTGTCTATGATCGGTGGCATCTCCCCTTTATTGGTCGAATGGTTTAAGGAAGATTTAATCGAACAAATCTTACCTCCACTCGATCAGCCCGAGCAGGGCGCACTCTATTTTGCTCGCGCAGAGTTCGACAAACAGAATCAGTCGGTAGCCGTTGGGTAACTCACGGCCTGAACCTAAAATTAAAATAAACCTGTGGTAGTTGAGGATATTTCTATGGACGTGGCGATGCAAGATATGAAAAGTGAGCGCTCAAGTTTAATCCCGATGATAATTGTGGGAGGGCTGTTTTTTGTTTTTGGTTTTGTAACCTGGCTTAACGGTTCATTGATTCCCTTCTTGCAGATTGCTTGCGAGTTAAATCACATGGAAGCCTATCTGGTGACGATGGCTTTTTATATTGCCTATACCGTAATGGCCTTGCCTATGGCGGCGATCCTAAAGCGCACAGGTTATCGTAATGGCATGATGTTGGGGTTGTTGGTTATGGCTGTAGGTGCGCTGGTGTTTATTCCAGCCGCTGAAATTCGCAGTTACACGGTCTTTCTGGTTGCCTTGTTTATTTTAGGCACTGGTTTAACCATCTTGCAAACCGCATCCAATCCTTACATTGTTCATATCGGCCCGAGAGAAACGGCGGCGGTACGCATCAGTATTATGGGTTTGTTGAATAAAGGTGCAGGAATTGTTGCACCCCTTATTTTTACAGCGTTTATTTTAAGTGACATGTCGCAGTTCACAACCGAGAGACTTGCCAGTTTAGCGGATGCACAACGCGCGCAGGAGTTGGCTGAACTCTCTTCTCGTTTGATAATGCCCTACTTGATGATGGCCGCTATGCTTCTGGTATTGTCCGCCGTCGTAAAATTTTCTCCACTGCCTGAAATAGAATTTGATGAAGAAGAATCCAGCGACGGTAAAGACAGTATCCTGCAGTTCCCACAGTTGATTCTGGGTGCCGTAGCACTGTTCTTTTATGTGGGTGTTGAGGTGATCGCCGGAGACACCATTGGGCTGTTTGGCAAAGAGATGGGAGTGAGTAATTTTGGTCAGCTTACATCCTACACCATGGCGTTTATGGTGGCTGCTTACGTAACCGGAATGATTGTTATTCCTCGCTGGATCTCCCAGGAAAAAGCGTTGGTGATTTCAAGTCTGCTGGGCGTATTTTTGACCGTGCTTATTGTGACTAGCACAACGGGTAGTGATAACGTGTGGCAAAGCCTGTTCGCCTGGACCGGCATTCCCGCAATTCCCAACGTTGTATTGTTTGTTGCAATGCTGGGTTTTGCCAATGCACTTTGTTGGCCTGCCATTTGGCCAATGGCGCTTCGCGATCTGGGTAAACACACCAGCACCGGTTCTGCTTTGTTGATTATGGGTATTTCCGGCGGTGCTATTTTTCCTTTGATTTACGGAGCGCTGGCAGAGTCCAGTGGCAACCCCCAAGGTGCTTATTGGATCATGATTCCCTGTTACCTGCTTATATTGTTTTATGCGGTGAAGGGGCACAAACTGAACAGTTGGGGTAGCTAAGCAAGCTGTAAGCCATTGAATTGCAAAGGTAGTAGGTGATGAAGCGTTTTTTAGCACTCGATGCCTTGCGGGGTTTTACAGTGGCGGCGATGATTCTGGTTAACACGCCGGGATCGTGGTCGCATATCTATGCCCCTTTACAGCATGCACAATGGCATGGCTGGACACCCACCGATTTTATCTTTCCCTTTTTCCTTTTTATTGTTGGTTCTGCCATGGCCTTTTCCCTGGCTGCGGATATCGGCAAACCCTCTCCCGCACTCTTTGTGAAAATAGTGAAACGAGGAGCATTGATATTTTTAATTGGCTTGTTCCTAAATGCTTTTCCTTTTCAACAGGATTTTGCGGACTTACGCATCATGGGAGTCCTACAGCGGATTGGCATTGTCTACATACTGGCGGCTCTTTTGGTGGTGAGCTGTAATCGTCTAACTCTATCAATTATTGCAGTTCTCATATTGGTAGCCTATTGGTCTCTGCTGCTTGCCTTGGGCGGTTTAGGGTTAGAAGGCAATGCCGTTAGGCAATTGGACCTATGGCTGTTGGGTGAAAGCCATATGTGGTCTGCGGGAGGCCTGGCCTTTGATCCCGAGGGCTTATTAAGTACCTTGCCTGCCATTGTGAGTGCACTGGTGGGCTTTGAGGTAACACGATTCTTAAGGTCCGAGAGCAGTTTTGAAGCGGGAATGTCCAAGTTGTTTGCGGCGGGATCCGTCGCTGTTGTTATTGGCTTGTTGTGGGATTTGTGGCTTCCTATCAATAAATCCCTCTGGACACCCTCCTATGTTGTTTTTAGCTCGGGCATCGCAATGTTGACCCTGGCTGCATTTATCTGGGTGGTTGATGTAAAGAAAATCGCTTGGTTTTCAAAGCCCTGTGAAGTGTTTGGCTTAAATCCCTTGTTTATTTATGCGCTCTCCTGGCTGTGGGTGGTTTGTTACGGGGCATTCATCCATCTAGAGACAGAATCGGGTGTCGCGGTGAATGGTTATGATGCGCTCTACAATGTCTTCCAATTGGGGTTAAACCCCATCAATGCCTCCCTGGCCTTTGCCGTCGTGCATGTTATCTTGTTTTGGGCCATTGCCCGGCTGCTTTACCAGCGTAATATCGTTATCAAAATCTAGGCCGCTGGCCGTCAAATTGCCCTCAAGGGCATTCTCCCTTCAATGAACTGGAAACATGGGGCCATATCTTGTACGGTATGGCCTTTCCCGTGGTCCTTGATATATAGTCCTCCGTCTTAACATGAGATAGAGCCGGCTGAATGGCTGCTTTGTGAAGCGGTGGCCCGGAGATTTCCCTTTAAAGTTCGTTTTAAGTATTGGAGTAAGGTATGACCGCAGAGCTGGTTGCAGTGAACAATGAACTGCATAAAAACACGAAAATTAAACGCAATACCACCTATGAGAATGCCAAGGAAACACATCTGTGTTTGTTGCAGATTCACGAGATGGTGAAAATGTCGTCCGAGTATCCAATGGTTTTTGTCAAAGACCCGGATTCTGGCGAGTTTCGTGCTGTTGTTATGCTGGGCCTGGTGCCCAATGAAAACCTGTACTACGACACTGAAAAGTGGCAGGCTGATTATGTACCCAGCGCAGTGCGCCTCCATCCTTTTGGCCTGATGCCCTCCAGTAGTGACCCTCAGCAGTTATCACTTTGTCTCAACATGAGCAGTGAGCTGGTGAACGAGGACGAAGGTGTTTCACTGTTCAATGAGCAGGGCGAAGACAGCGACTACCTCAAGAGCGTTAAAGAATTTGTGGGCACACTACACAATCAGACGCCAGTGACGGTGGAGTTTGTAAAACACCTGACAGAATTGAATCTGCTCTCGCAGCAGCAGCTGACGGTTAATATTGGAGAAGAGAACAAGCCCTTAACCGTTGATGGCATTTATACTGTCAACACGGAAACACTTGAAAAGTTAGACGATGAAGCGTTTCTCGAGCTGCGTAAGCGTAGTTATTTGCCTGTTATATACGCCCACCTGAGTTCTCTTGGGCAAGTGGGTAAACTGGCTGTGCGTAAGGCTCAAAAAGAAGCAGCGGCATCTTAAACTGCTTTTTGTGAAGGCTCCCGACTTGGTGTTGGAAACTCCAGCACCAAGTCAACGCTTTTACTGTTTGGATACTAAGCCTGTTTGTCGACAGCTTAAATTCTGCTAGCTGGGAACGTCTTAGTTAAGTGACCAGGCGCGACCTTTGCGCTTGCCGTCTGCACTTCTCCCTCTCACTTCCACTTGATCACCTGTGTTGAGCTCAACCGCGGTGTGCCAAGGTATCCACTGACCTCCATTCAGGCGATAGTCCATAGGCAAGCCAGGAAAAATCGAGTTCATTTCCAGCTTAGCGTTGTTCACGATAGCGCCGGGTGTAGGGATGCGATAATTGATGCCGGCCCTGTCGAGTTTAGGCAGATATTTAATTGCTAAACTACTGGAGAAATGACGCCACTCCTCATCTCTTTGTTGTTTTAGCGCGTCGTTAAAAAAGTGGGTGTCTGCACTGTAAATTTTTCCTGCGTAGTCATAGTCCAACTCCCAGTCGGCTTTTTTCCAAGCGCGTTCGGCCAGGGCAATGAGGCGAGGAAATAACATGTATTCTACCCGCTCATCGGTGCGAATCGTTTCACTCCAAATGTGTCCTTGTAGCCCTGCAAATGTTACACCCGCATTCAGTGGTTCCTTGCTGTCGTCGAAGGTGAGATCCTCTCCCTGTCTGCCTTTCATTAATTCGGCATGGGCGGGCAAATTGTCGGGCATAAAGTTGAATATTTTCCGTGTATTAGTGCCTCTTGATGTCCAGTAGTAACCCGGTTCATTAGGGTCAACTTCATAGGGTGCATCGAAATAAGTTACGTCGGGCGTGGATACCACAATCTCCCAATTACGATTTGCCTGAATGTGAGCGCTAGTATAACCTCCCGAAAAAAGAGTACCCCAGGCGTTACTCTGTACAACAGCTGGCATATTTTCCGTCCGTGTTTCACCCATGCCGTCACTCCAGCCCGCCGGTTCGATGCCGCGTTTTGCCAGCATATTGGCTACACGCTCAATAAAATATCCGCCAATGTCTTCAGGGCCGTGTACGCCATTGCTTTTATCCGCGATAAAAGCCTGACATAGGGGGGAGTTGACCCAAGCGCCCGCGGTTTCGTCTGCGCCGATGTGATAGCGCGTCAGGGTTTGGCCGGCTTGTTCATGTAACTGTTGGATTTCTTCTATCACTTTATCCAAAAAGACGTAGGAGGAATCCATGCAGGCATTGATTGTATTGTCGGTATAAAATTGAACTGATTGATAACGAGTGGCATCGTCAGGGTCACTCAGCAGGTACTGTTTGGCGCCTGCGATATCTTCTTTGGCCATGAACTTTCGATAGCGAGCCTCCATCGACTTGACCGCTGCCCTGGAGTGCCCCGGCATATCAAAAGAAGGAATAACCTGAATCTGACGGGCGTTGGCATATCGCAGGATTTCTATGTAGTCTTTATTGGTGTAGTAGCCGTTTACCGGTGCATTAACATCTGGGCCGCTGCCGAGTTGCGGTAGTAAACACTGGTTTTCCAGTGGGTCGTAACAGCGTCGGCTTCCCACCTCTGTCAGCTCTGGCAAGCCATCAATCTGAAGTCTCCAGCCTTCATCATCGCCCAAGTGCAAATGAAGTTTATTGAGTTTATAGGCCGCCATTTGTTCTAATATATCTAAAATTAACTGCTTGCTATGAAAGTTTCTCGCGACATCGATGTGCAGGCCGCGAAACTCGTATCGGGGGCTGTCGGATATTGCCAAAAAGGGTATTCCAGTCGCGCCGGGCATGATCAGGCTGGCAATGGAACGCAGCGCGTTGGATGCACCCTCGTTATCACCGGCTTTGATGGCAATCTTCTCTGGCCCAATGACCAATGAATAACTGCCCGGCATTTTTTCTTCTGTCTGGTCTCGTTCGATGGTAAGCGCTACGCCCGCTTCAGAGGCGTTAAACCCCATGCCCGCCAGGCTGACCATTGCCGCGTCAACCGCATCTGCTTCAAATCCCTGCAGCAACAATCGCAGTCCCGAACTCAAATCCAGAGATCCCTCGGCGGCTGTGGTAATGGAGGACGGGGTGGGAATAATTGCTGTGTTAACACGATCAATAACTTGTGGTGTATCGCTGTTTTGTTGCCAGGTGAGGGCGGGTGTTGCAGGATTGGTCAAATCCGCTGGCGTACGTAATAAGTGCCGATCGGTATCGTTCCATTCTCCGGTGAAGTTCTGAACTTCCAGTCCGGTTTCAGGATCGGTTTGAATGCGTGTACTGTCGATGACTTTAGCGCGCAGATTTGAGTTTGGATCAGTGGGCGCCAAATAGTAGTTGGGCATAACGTCGGACTTTGACAGGTGCCAAAAGTCGGACGTAATTTTAATGACTTGTGGAGAATCTTTGTCGATAGATTTAACGATGGAACCAGGTGTTAATTTGTGCAAGTCACCATTAATATGTTCTACGGTAAAATTGCCGCCAATGGCTTTTTGCACAGGAGAGACCTGAGAGAAAAAGATAGACCAACCGTTAACAGGCAGAGCCTGATCGCTACTTAAAGTGATATGACTGGTGAAGCAGGCCCCTCCGGCACGGGCGGGGTCGCAATGCTCTCCGGCCCGATTGTCGAAGACTTCATATTTAATTTGGAGTTTGGAGGCGGTCTCGTTAAGATCTGCCTGGCTTAGCGCTTCGGTCTTGGGATTGGAGCAACTGGCCAGGCCGAAGGCGAAAGTTGCGGCGAGTATTGTATTGACGTAGCGCTTTTGAGTGTGGAAATTGAGCGGGTTCATAAGGCTTCTCTGTTAGCAGCTTCAGCGGGCTGATTTCTATTTTAATGACAATGTAATTGAGATTAGATTCTCGCTTTGCGTTTGTATTTTTCTTGTCGCTACTGCTTAAGAGACTGAAGCAATTTCTGGTTCTCGCGTTCAATGTGTTTATAAAATTCCTTGTGTTCAAGGTGCGCGGCCGCCGCTTCATCGATGATTAACACAGCTTTTTTGTGCATTTGCAGAGCTGATGCCGGGCACGATGCGCTGAGAGGGCCCTCAACCGTGGCGCGAATGGCGTCGGCTTTGCTGTCGCCGGTTGCCAATAATATGATCTTTCTGCTGTCCATAATGGTGCCTATCCCCATTGTGATCGACAGGTGTGGTTGAAACTCGTCGGCGCCAAAAAAACGGGCATTGTCTTCGATGGTTGCGGGTGTGAGTGTTTTGACTCTGGTGCGGGATGTGAGGCCTGAAGAGGGTTCATTAAAACCAATATGACCATTGCGCCCAATGCCCAACAACTGCAAATCAATACCGCCTGTTGTTTCAATCAGTTCGTCGTATTCTTCACAAGCTTTTAAGGGGTTTGCTGCATTGCCGGGGGGAACATGCGTATTACCTGGCTCAATATCGATGTGATTAAATAAATTTTCTTGCATGAAATAACGATAACTCTGTGGGTGGTCGCCTGGGAGCCCAAGATACTCATCGAGATTAAAACTGCGCGAGCGCAAAAATGATACGTCGCCGGAGCGCTTAGCCTCAATCAACTTGCGATAGAGCGCCAGTGGTGTCGACCCGGTGGCAAGGCCCAGTACAGCGTCTGGTTTTTGTTTGATCTTTTGAATAATAACGTTGGCGCCGTGGGTGGCGACGGCTTCAGCGTTTTCCAGGATGACAATTTGCATAGTGCTTGTACCTATTAGTGAATCTTAATAACACCGAATCTTGGTTTAATGTGTTTCGTGTTGGCCCTGTATCCAGGTGTTTTTCACTTGCCAACTCTGCTCATCGAAATGAACAAGGTCTGCGGAATATCCTTCAATAGTTTTTCCGTAGCAGTGTGCCAGCCCTAAAAACTCTGCAGGGTAAAGAGAGGCCATTCGCAAGCTGCGTTCGAGTGTTAACCCAACTTTTTCAACGCTGATCCTAACCGCGTCAATCATCCCGATTGCGCTGCCTGCCAGATTTCCTTCCGCGTTAATCAGTTTTCCTTCTGATTCTGTGATGACTTCATTGTAGAGCGTGAAACTTTTATTAGTGCCCCCGATGGTGGCCATAGAGTCGGTCACCAGAACTACCTTGCCTTCTGGTTTGGCCGAGCAGGCTATTCGCATCGCCATCGGATCCACATGGTGTCCATCAGCAATAATGCCGCACCAACTGTTGGGGTCGTCTAATGCGGCACCGACCACGCCGGGTTCGCGCCCTTGTAGTGGTCGCATTGCATTAAATAAATGCGTAAAACCTTTCAAACCTTCGTTCAGTGCACGGGTAATATCCGCAGCATAAGCATCCGTATGACCCGCACAGACCAGAATGCCGGCGTCGCTTAAGCGTTTGATTTGCCCGGTAGCGGTTTGTTCGGGAGCAAGTGTGACAATTGCCTTTAATGGATCAATGGAGTCAGGGTTGCGAAGACTGCAGAGCCAATCAATGTCCGTCTCCTCGGGAGCTCGAATGCAGGACTCTTGATGAGTGCCTCGCTTGGCGGGGTTAAAAAAGGGCCCTTCTATGTGAACGCCCAATATGCCAGGCACCTGTACTTTTCTTGCTTCGTTTACCGCGTCGACTCCTGCTTTTATGGTGTCGTGGGTATCGCTGATTAAGGTGGGCATCATGCCTGTTGTGCCGAAGCGGCGGTGGCCTGCCATCATTCTAGCGAGGCCTTCGACAGAGGGGTCATTGTTGAACATAACATCACCTCCGCCGTTCACCTGAATATCGATAAAGCCAGGTGTCAATATGCCGCCAGACAATTGATGGACCTGAACGCTTGAGTCTAGATGCTCGGTGGGCGTGATCGCTTCGATGACGCCGTTATTGAGGATCAGGGAGTGGTCATCCAGGAACGCCTCGCCTGTAAAAATCCTGGCACCACTTAATGCTTGCTTCATTCCATAATACCCAATCAAGATTTTGAGGGATTACTCTAGCATTAAGTGACCGATGAGACAACGTTGTCTTTAGAAGTATTTGTTTATCTTTTCGCCAGTCGACCCTGCAGCACGGTTAAACCGGGTCTGATTTATTCAGGGGCGGGGCAGGTTGAGTCGCGAACGATGAGTTGAGGGTGGAAATCATTCACTATTGCCTGGGCTTCGTCTTCACCTTTGCTACCGCGGACCGTGGCAATTAATATTGCAGCCGCAGAGGCGGCGATAGTGTCGTTAGGTTGTTGGGCTGTGGTGAGTTTTGGCCAGGTTTGGCGGGAGAATGGACTGTCCTCGAACCCCACGATTGATAGGTTCTGTGGAACAGAAACACCCATCAATCGGGCCGCAAACAGGGTGCCTGCCGCGATTTCATCGTTACAGGCGAAGATTGCACTGGGTTTTTCATCGGTGTTTAGCAGGCGTTTCGTGCGCTCAACGCCCGATTCAAATGAGTATTCCCCAGGCATGACCAGGGCCGGCTTTAAAGGAATGTTGTTTTTATTCAGCGCGTCCAGATAACCCTGGTAGCGCTCGCCACTGGATTTGTGTTCGGTTTCGCCGGCCAGGAAGCCGATATTGCGGTGACCCAGGTCGATCAGGTATTGGGTGATATTTTCCCCGGCTTTGCGGTCGTCGATATAGACACAGGGAGCGAGTTTGTCTGGCTCGGACGAGCCAGAGAGAATACGCACAAAGTTTACGTCCAACTCTGTTAAAAGCTCAACGATCGAAGGCATTTCAGACATAGGAGGCGTAAGAATCAGGCCTGCAATATGGCTCCGTTTAACCATTGCGGTAATTTCGTCGTGAATGTCATCGTGTTTGGCATCACAAGGGTGTATTACCAGCTCGAAACCCTGCTTGCGACATTCGTTTAAAATGCCGCGCTGAATATCAATGACATAGTGACTGTTGGGGTTGTCGTAAACAAACCCTATAAAGGAGGGAGCCCCACGCAGCTGTCGCGCAGACAGGTTGGGTTGATAGTTTAGCTCCTTGACTGCTGACCATACTTTTTCCTGAAGGTCCTTGCCGACGGTGGGTTCATTATTGATGACCCGGGAGACGGTTTTAAAGGACACTCCTGCCAGTCTGGCAACATCCTTTATTGTAGCTTTCATCCTGCTGGTTTTTCCTTTTACAACAACATCGTAAATTGGGCTCGGCGACTATACTGCTTAAAGTTGCCTACAATAACACAACCTACCAGCTTGACAACGTTGTCTTGCGAATATAAGGTTTCTTTCTTTCGGACAACGTTGTCTCCACTTGAGCGGGGCGTCTTCTAGCTTGATTCTGTAGTATTTCTACAGGAAGGGGTGATAATTGGTCTGTTTTTGGAATATACTCGCCATCTTGGCGTTGTATGTGTAGCTCAGCTACAGGGCGTGCGATCCCACCTAATCCTTGGGTTATGATTGCTTTCCTTCGACTTAAACGATTTAGGAGTAAACATGAACGGTCGCACTTCATTACCTGGCTGGCAGGCTCTCGCTGCTGATGCTGAGGCCCTTGAATCCGTGCACATGAACACACTATTCGCCAGTGATGAACAGCGTTTTACTCGCTTTTCCGCCCAATGTGGCAACATCCTTCTGGATTTTTCCAAGAACCGTATTAACGCCGCCGTCTTTGAACATTTATTGCAGCTGGCCGAAGAGTCGGATGTCGCTCATTGGCGTGATCAAATGATGAGTGGCGCGATTGTAAACCCTACGGAAGGCAGGGCTGTATTGCACACGGCATTGCGCGATCGACAGTCTCGCTCAATAGAGGTTGAGGGGGAAAACATCGCGCCCGTGATTCAGGCTGAGTTAGCCAGAATGGAGTTGTTCACCGAGCGTGTCCGCTCTGGCGAATGGCAGGGTTATACCGGCAAGGCCATTACCGATGTTGTGAGTATCGGAATAGGAGGTTCCAATCTTGGCCCCCTGATGGTGACTGAGGCCTTAAAGGACTTTGATGACCAGCGCTTGAAAATGCACTACGTCTCCAATGTTGACGGTGCACAAATCGCTCAGGTTTTACAAAAGCTAAACCCTGAGACCAGTCTGTTTCTGATTTCTTCAAAAACTTTTACTACTGCCGAGACGATGACCAACGCACGCACTGCGTTACAGTGGATAAAGGATCAATCCCAGGGTGCCGCTGAGGTTGAAAAACACTTTGTGGCGATCTCGTCAAATGTTGCTAAGGCCACTGAGTTTGGCATCGACGAAAGCAATATCTTTAGCATGTGGGACTGGGTAGGGGGGCGTTACTCCCTCTGGTCGGCTATTGGCCTTCCCATCGCTCTGAGTCTCGGCTTCGACCATTTTGTGTCTCTGCTAGAGGGCGCTAACGAGATGGATCAGCACTTTTCTTCGGCGCCCCTCGCTAAAAACCTTCCGGTGATTCTGGCTTTAATTGGTGTGTGGAACAGCAATTTTCTAGGCATGGAGTCTCAGGCCATACTTCCCTATGACCAAAATTTGCATCGGCTGCCAGCTTATTTACAGCAAGCCGATATGGAAAGTAATGGTAAGTCCACCAATTGGTTGGGTGAGACCGTACCCTACACCACAGGGCCTGTTATATGGGGTGAGGTTGGTATCAATGGCCAACATGCCTTTTATCAATTGTTACACCAAGGAAAAACCATTGTACCGGCAGATTTTATTGGTTCAATTAAGAGCAATAACCCACTGCCCGGACACCATGAAAACCTGATGGCGAACTTTTTTGCCCAGTCGGAAGCCATGATGACCGGCGTCGACGCCGACAGTGTTCGCGCTCAGTTGGAGGCCAGCGGCACCGATAAAGAGGTGATAGAGCAGCTAATCAATCACAAAGTACACCGGGGTAATCGCCCAACCAATACCCTGTTGATGGATCAGTTAACCCCCCATAACCTGGGTGCGCTCATTGCAATGTATGAACATAAGATTTTTGTCCAGGGCATTATTTGGCAAATATGTTCATTCGATCAATGGGGCGTTGAACTCGGCAAAGTACTTGCTAAAGCGATTGAGCCCGAGTTGTCCCCAGAAAGCAGCATCGGTAATCACGATTGTTCAACCCGCAGTTTGGTCGCACATTTTAAAGCCGTGCGAGCCAAGGTTTAAACGATAAGGCAGGTAATTTTCTATGCACTCACAACTAGCCGCAATTACAAAACGAATCGCAGAGCGCAGCCAGGCAACGCGCGCCAGCTACCTGGCAAAAATTAATAAGGCCAAGGGCGAGCAGGGCGGCCGTGCCCGAAAGCACTTGTCCTGTGGTAATTTCGCCCACGGAATCGCAGCCTGTGGTGCTGAGCAAAAAAATGATTTGATGGATGACAGCGCACCGAACTTTGCTATTGTCTCCGCATACAATGAAATGCTCTCGGCTCACAAACCCTACCACGATTACCCGGAAAGAATTCAAGCCGCAGCGGTCAGGCATGGCGCCAGCGCGCAATTTGCCGGCGGTGTACCCTCGATGTGTGATGGTGTCACCCAGGGGCGTGCAGGCATGGAGCTCTCGCTTTTTAGTCGGGATGTGATTGCGATGTCGACCGCGATTGCCTTGTCACACGATATGTTTGACGGGGCTCTCTATCTTGGAGTCTGCGACAAAATTGTGCCGGGATTATTGATTGGCGCTTTGTCTTTTGGTCACTTACCTTCAGTGTTTGTGCCTGCGGGTCCAATGACTTCTGGTCTGCCCAACAATGAAAAAGCACGTGTAAGGCAGCTGTTTGCCGAGGGTAAAGTCGGTAGAAAGGAATTGCTGGAAGCGGAAAGTGCCTCCTATCACAGTGAGGGTACTTGTACTTTTTACGGCACCGCCAATACCAATCAAATGTTAATGGAGATGATGGGCCTGCAATTGCCTGGAAGTTCTTTTGTTAATCCAGGTACACCCCTTCGCGACGCTTTGACAGATTCAGCCGTTGGCGAACTTGCTCGGTTAAGCAAGTCGGAAAACGTGATTGGTATGGCAGATATCGTTGACGAGAAATCTATCGTCAACGGCATGGTGGGGTTGATGGCAACGGGTGGCTCAACCAACCATGCAATTCATATTATGGCTATTGCGCGGGCGGCGGGAATTATCGTTGACTGGCAAGACTTGTCTGACATCTCAGCGCTTACGCCTCTTCTTTGTCGCATTTACCCCAATGGCGTTGCCGACGTGAATCACTTTCACGCGGCGGGCGGCATGACATATTTAATTGGGCAGTTGCTGGAAGCAGGTTTGTTGCACAACGACGTTAATACTATTTTGGGCCGTGATGGCTTGCAATCTTTTGCACGCGAACCGCTTTTGTCGGGCGATGGTGGTGAAGTGACGTGGGCAAGCGGCCCTCAAGCCAGTTTGGATAATGAAATTCTACGTTCTGCTAAAGAGCCGTTTAGCTCTCATGGCGGCCTCAATCTGTTGACGGGAAATCTTGGTCGAGCCGTTATCAAGGTGTCTGCGGTTAAAGCCGAACACCACGATATTGAGGCGCCGGCCATTGTCTTTAATACTCAACAGGAATTCCTGGACAAGTTCCAAAAAGGCGAGTTGGAGCGGGATTTTATTGCGGTGTTGAAATTTCAGGGACCTAAAGCCAACGGCATGCCTGAACTGCATAAGCTAACGCCTCCTCTGGGTGTGCTGCAAGATAGAGGTTTTCGTGTTGCTCTGGTCACTGACGGAAGAATGTCAGGGGCCTCCGGTAAAGTGCCTGCGGCTATTCACCTGACTCCTGAAGCGTTGGATGGCGGTCCTATTGGTTTGATTCGAGATGGCGACTCAATGGCCTTACATGCCGACGCCGGCACCCTGAGCCTTTTAGTTGACGAGGAGGAGCTTGCCAAGCGAATTGCATTGGCTCCGGACTTAAGTGAAGGCGAGCAGGGAATGGGGCGAGAGTTATTTGCATCTATGAGAACTCAGGTGGGCTCCGCTGAAACGGGCGCGTCAGTCTTTAAGTGGGAACATTGAGATGAATTACGACGCCAGTGACATCATTATTTTTGGCGGTGCGGGCGATTTAGCGCTGCGCAAGCTATTACCTGCGCTCTATAGAATTTACAGTGAAGACAGTTTTTCTGCAGATCACTCCAGCGTGATACTGACTTGTCGCTCCGATGAAGAGGCCGACGGACTAAAAGACGAAATCAAGAAAAACCTGAAGTTAAATCTGGCTTCTGGTGAGTTCTCAGATACTGCCTGGGAAAGCTTTGCCAGCAACGTACACTCGGTGGTGTTAAATATTGCGGAACACGACGAGCAATGGTCAAGCTTGGCGGGCTACCTGGATGAACACCCCGATCGGGTTCGTGTTTTCTACCTGGCCATTCCTCCGGCTATTTATGGTGCCTGTTGCGAAAACCTGTCCAAACAAAATTTGATTACAGAAAATACACGCCTGGTTGTTGAAAAACCTATTGGTTATGACAGCGAGTCGGCAGTCAGTATCAATAACAAAATGGCGGAGTACTTTCGCGAAGATCAGCTGTATCGCATTGATCACTATTTGGGAAAAGAAACCGTTCAAAACCTATTGGCCTTACGTTTCAACAATCTATTGTTTGAACAGCTATGGGATGCCAAATCTATCGATCATGTTCAGATTAGTATCTCTGAAACGGTTGGGCTTGAAAAACGCGCGAGTTTTTACGACGGTGCCGGCGCAATGCGGGATATGGTACAAAATCACCTCTTGCAATTGCTTTGCTTGATCGCGATGGAGCCTCCACACAAGCTTAACGCCAGTAGTATCCGGCAGGAAAAACTGAAAGTACTGCAGTCATTGAGACCCTTGGTTGACGAGGAGGTATCGTCCAATACTGTTCGCGGACAATACGTAGCCGGCGAAGTGGGTGGCGAGTTGAAGTCGGGTTATCTTGAAGAGCTTGGCAAGCCGTCCAGTACAACGGAAACCTTTGTGGCGATACGTGCACAAATAGATAACTGGCGCTGGTCCAAAGTGCCGTTTTACTTGCGTACAGGCAAGCGTATGAATGAGCGCAGTGCCGAGATTGTTGTGCAGTTCAAAGATGTATCCCACCGCCTCTACCCCAGCGATGCCGGCGCATTGCAAGCCAATAAACTGGTTATACGTCTGCAGCCAGATGAAAGCATGCAGCTGGTGTTGATGTCTAAAAACCTCCAGAAGCTCGAAACAGAGCTCCAGCCTGTGACCCTGAACCTAAACTTTGCAGATGCCAGCAAAGAGTTTCGCAGTGATGCGTATAAGCGCCTATTGCTTGACGTTGTTGCCGGTAATCCAAGTTTGTTTATACATCGGGACGAGGTCGAAGAGGCCTGGAACTGGTGCGACCCTATTATTGCCGCCTGGAAAACGTCGAACCGACAGCCGCACCTCTATCGCTCCGGTAGTTGGGGCCCAGACGGTTCTGACGAGTTATTGGCGGAGCGGGGCCATCAGTGGTTTAACCTGGCAGAAATTGATAAGGCCATATCATGATTAAAGAACACCATTTTAGTGATCAAACACAAATGTTTGATGCCCTGGCTCGTGAGTGCCAAAGCACACTAGAGCAAGCGATTTCAGAAAGGCCACGCGCAAGTTTTGTGGTCTCGGGAGGGCGAACACCGATCGCCTTGTTTGAACGCATGGTCACGGCACCGTTGGCCTGGAACAAAATAGATATGGCCCTGGTGGACGAGCGCTGGGTGCCAGCCAGTCATGCACGCAGTAATGAAAAACTAGTTCAGGATTATTTATTTTCTGCGCTGGATGCGGCCAAACTCGAAAAACCTGCGTTTACCGGTATGTATCACAATACGGAGTCCGCTCGCGAGTCGGTCTCTCAATGTGAAAGCGAATATCAGAACATCGCCCAGCCTTTTGATATTACCCTGCTGGGTATGGGCCCCGATGGGCATACCGCGTCTCTCTTCCCTAATGCCCAGGGATTAGACGAAGCGCTGGAGAGTGAGCGTTTAACCACTTCAATCATTGCGAACCGTTCAGAGGTGACAGGTGATGAACTGGAGCGAATGACGCTGACCCGACATGGAATTCTGCAATCCCGAAAAGTGATATTGGCACTGACGGGATCCGATAAGTTAGATGTATTGAAACAGGCTCTGGATGGTGATGATGTCCAAGCGATGCCGGTACGTTCAGTTTTATTGCAGGATCAAGTTGATATTCATGTTTATTGGGCGCCCTAAAAACTATTAATGTAGTGAGAGAGGAATTTGTTGTGAGCTATACCGTAGAAGAAATTGTAAATACATCCCCGGTTGTTCCCGTGATCGTTGTCGACAAAATTGAGCAGGCGGCTCCGCTGGCTCAGGCGCTTTATAACGGCGGACTAAAAGTACTGGAAATAACCTTGCGGACGCCGGTTGCTCTGGAGGCGATGAAAGCGATGAAGGCCGCTGTTCCCGAAGCGATTGTGGGCGCAGGTACGATTGTAAGCCCTAAGGATGTCAATGCCGCCGTTGAGGCGGGCGCTGATTTTCTAGTGAGCCCTGGCACCACAGACGAAATGCTGGATGCCGTTCAGGCCGCAGGCATCCCCATGTTGCCGGGTGTGTCTACGCCCAGCGATGCGATGCGCCTGAAAGCAAGGGGTTTTTCAGTGTTGAAATTTTTCCCCGCGGAAGCTGCGGGTGGAACAAACATGCTGAAGTCCATTGGCGGCCCATTGGGTGACTTACGTTTCTGCCCTACAGGTGGCATTAATTTGACCAGGGCTCCTGAATATCTGGCGTTGCCCAATGTTGTGTGCGTGGGTGGAACCTGGATGATACCCAAAGACCTGATTGAAGCCGGTGACTGGCAAGGCATTGAAACCCTGGCTCGAGAGGCTGCGAGCCTGTCCCGCTAGATTGTTAAAGCGCGCTAAATCCATAAATTATAATTTTACTATTGGGAACTCACAGAAATGACCATTAAAGTTGCTATTAACGGCTATGGAAGAATTGGTAGAAATACACTCAGAGCACTCTATGAATCTGACTATCGTGATCGTATTCAGGTTGTTGCCATTAACGACCTTGGCGACGCCAAAACGAATGCTCACCTGACAAAATATGACACCGTGCACGGCAGGTTTTCAGAAAGCGTTAAAGTCGAAGATGGAAAAATGCTGATAAATGACGATGTCATTGAAATCTTCGCAGAGCGTGACCCTGGTAAATTGCCCTGGTCCAAGCTCGATGTCGATGTGGTTTATGAATGTACCGGCTTTTTTACCAGCCGAGAAAAGGCCTCTGCTCATATTGAGGCGGGCGCTAAAAAAGTGATCGTTTCTGCGCCGGGTACAGACTTGGATGCCACCGTTGTTTACGGTGTTAATGATGATGTATTGACTGCGGATTGTCAGTTGATCTCTAACGCTTCTTGTACCACTAATTGCCTGGCGCCCGTGGCCAAAGCCCTTAACGATGCGGTGGGTATCACTCAGGGTTCAATGACTACTGTGCACGCCTATACCAATGACCAGAACCTGAATGATGTTTACCACACTGATTTATATCGCGCTCGTTCTGCCACACAATCAATGATTCCAACACAGACAGGAGCCGCTAAAGCGGTTGGTTTGGTTTTGCCAGAGCTTCTGGGGAAACTGGACGGCATGGCGGTACGAGTGCCTACCATCAATGTCTCTTTGGTTGACCTGACCTTCATCGCCGAACGCGATACCAGCGCAGAAGAAATTAACGCTATCGTTCAAAAAGCCAGCCAAGGCGCAATGGCCGGTGTGTTGTGTTACAGCGATGAACCGCTGGTCTCGGTAGATTTTAATCACAACGCTGCCAGCTCCAACTTTGACGCTACCCAGACACGTGTGAACGGTCGCCTTGTGAAAATTATGTCTTGGTATGACAACGAATGGGGATTCTCCAATCGCATGTTGGACAATACGCTAGCTTTGATGGCTGCTGAATCCAAGCAATCCAGTGCCGACGAATCACTAGAGCAGTGCGTAGCGTAAGCTGCGGTATTGAGGTATTAACATGTTAAGACGAACGAAAATTGTAGCGACTTTAGGCCCCGCCTGTGACGATCCTGCGGTGCTGGAAAACATGATAGTCGCGGGTGTTGATGTCGTGCGACTTAACTTTTCGCACGGACAAGCAGAAGATCATATCGAAAGAGCTCGGCTTGTTCGCGAACTGGCACACAAACACAAACGTACTGTGGCGATCTTGGGCGATTTACAGGGCCCTAAGATTCGTATTGCCAGGTTTAAAGAAAAAAGCATTTCTCTCGCGGTTGGTGATTCTTTTACTTTGGATGCCAATCTGGATACCAATGCCGGTGATCAAAACCAGGTAGGCATAGACTACAAAGAGCTGCCGGGAGACTGTCGAGTAGGTGACAAGCTGCTGTTGGATGACGGCCGTGTTATTTTCGATGTGGTTGGCATTGAAGGTAGTCGCATTGATTGTGTCGTAACGGTCGGTGGGTGTTTGTCTAATAATAAGGGCATCAACCGTCAAGGGGGCGGCCTGTCGGCGCCCGCACTTACCGATAAAGATCTTCGAGACATTAAGTTGGCCGCGGAAATATCAGTCGATTTTCTGGCGGTCTCTTTTCCCCGCAGTGCTGAGGATATCAATACCGCCAGGGCCTTGATCAATAAGGAAGGCAGTATTGCAGCGATTGTCGCTAAAATTGAACGGGCAGAAACCGTTAACGATCTGGATATTCTCGATGAAATTATTGAAGCCAGTGATGGAATCATGGTTGCTCGTGGTGATTTAGGTGTAGAGATCGGTGATGCAGAACTGATTGGTGTGCAGAAACAAATCATTGAACGCACTAAAGCACGCCGTAAGGTAGTGATTACTGCGACTCAAATGATGGAGTCTATGATTAATAGCCCACTGCCAACCCGGGCAGAAGTTTTTGATGTGGCGAATGCTGTTCTCGATGGCACCGATGCGGTAATGCTGTCGGGCGAAACGGCAGCGGGCCAATTTCCAGTTGAAACTATTGAGGCGATGTGTCGGGTAATTCTCGGGGCAGAACGCCACTACGGCACTCAGACCAAGGACCGACTACCTCGAGAAGAGATTGTTGAAATTGACGAGTCGATTGCCCACGCAGTGATGTATGCCGCTAATCACCTGAAAGGTGTGAAAGCTATTATTTGTATGACTGAAACCGGGGCAACTCCTCGATTGATGTCGCGCATCAGTTCCAATCTGCCTATTTTTGCCTTCACTCGAAGACTGGATACACAAGCGCGTGTGGTACTTTGCCGTGGTGTTCATCCCGTGGAGTTTGAAATTGCGGAGTTGCCTCCGGAGAAAATCAATCAAAGCGCGGTGAATCAGTTAGTGCTGAAGGGTGTCGTTAACAAAGGTGACTTGGTGCTTGTCTCCAAAGGAGACTATGTCAATGTTCACGGCGGAACCAATACCCTGAAGATCATGCGTGTGGGTGACGATATCCTGTAAGGCTAGCGGTGTTTGTTTTTTTCTTCAATCCACTGACCCATGTACTGGGTACTTTTGTGGACATGGTGTCTCATCATTGCACCCGTAAAGTTGTTTAATCGATGGTCCTGCAGCGAGTGACGTGTTTGCTCAATGCGGGCCATTAACGACTCGCTGAACAGCCCGGCGGAAAAACGTTCATTAAACATCGAAAAACCCAGGTGCTGAGCCTGTAACCACTTCTCTTTGTCTGAATAAAGGGTGATTGCCTGTTTAGCGATGTCAGCGGCATTGTCTGCAATTGAGCCCGGAAATGTGTCGTCTCCACTAATGCCCTCTGCGCCTATCGGGCTTGTGATGCTCGGCGTGCCGCAGCGCATAGCATCTAATATCTTTCCTTTTAAACCCGCGCCAAAACGAACGGCGGCCATATTAACTCTGGCGTTGCTCATCAC
>CAJWCA010000011.1 GCA_913020395.1 uncultured Cellvibrionales bacterium
GTACAGCCACCAACCAAAGAGAAAGAACGTCGGAATCATGAACGCAAAGGCAAGGATATTCTTTACACCCGACGCCAGAACGTTCTTGGCTCTAGATACGCCCATTTCGTACATCATGAAACCCGCGTGGATGCATACCATGATGGCTGTACACCACCAGTAGTAGGCTTCCATACTTACATTAGCCGCGGCATTGACTACCGCTAATACTTCTTCAGGACTCATTTAGTAACCCCTCCGAGTTGAGTTAATCGGGCAGGGAATTGACAGCTGTGTGTACTCGGCGCTTAAACAAAAGCAGTCGGGTACGTATAATCCCCTGACACTAATGAAGCACCTTGCAGATGGGTGCACCCGAGCCGAAACTAGCAAATTGGCTACAGATGGACAACCAGTTTACAGCAAAATTCTTGAAAATACTAAGGAATTACTCTAGAACGGATTGGTGTTTATGATTCTAAAAGAATGCCCTAATACTTTGAAATAACGCGTATTTAGGCTGGAATAGAATCAACCAATTCTGTACGATCAAAATTAACACTTCAGAACATGGTGGTAATAGCGGATCCAGGAATAATCCGCTGGATATTTTGTCCAACTTTTATGACGGGAGAAAACAGAACATGAGCAACGAATCCTTACACCAGTTAAAGAATTCCCTTGTAGAGCAGGGTGTTCGCTATTGCCTTCCCAGCTATGTCGATATTCACGGTGTATCAAAGTCAAAATTTGTACCGATTACTCACTTTGATCGGATGATGAATGGTTCAGAGTTGTGCACCGGTGCTGCGCTCGATGGAATTCCGCAGGATGTCAGTGACGAGGAAATCTCATCGCATCCGGATCCAGAAAGCGTAATTGTTTTGCCCTGGAAAAAAGATTGGCGGGTTCGCAGCGCGACCCGGTAGAAAACCGTCAGTTCGATAAGTGGAACAATAAACACAGCCAAAAAGCCTTACACGATCTTATGCCCAGCTTTGAATGGGACGAGTTTCTGACGGGCATTGGTTTTGACGGACAAAAAGAAATTGCCTTGGCCCAGCCTGAATATTTTGCTGCCCTGGATGCCATCGTGACAGAAACCTCTCTGCCTGAATGGCGCGACTATTTGAAGGTTCACCTTTTGGGTGATACGGCGCCTTTCCTGAGTGAAGACATTTACGACATTTATTTCAGCTTTTACCGTACCGCTCTGAGAGGCCAGGAAAGCCCTCGGCCACGCTGGCAGCGAGGCGTTGCACTGGTTAACCAGAGTGTGGGCGAGCTTGTGGGGCAGGTGTATGTGAAAGAGCACTTTCCGCCGGCCGCTAAAAAACGCATGTTGGAGTTAGTGGAAAACCTCGTCGATGCTTATCGTGAATCTATTGTTGAAATTGATTGGATGAGTGAAGACACTAAAGAAATGGCGTTAAATAAATTGGCTAAGTTTCTGCCTAAAATTGCCTACCCCGACCAATGGAAAGACTATCAAGGTGTCAGTGCCAATGCCTTAACTCTGCTGGAAAACGTAGACAGTGCCGCGAACTGGAACTATGCCTTTGAGTTGGCCAAACTGGGTAAAAAAGCTGATCGTGCGGAATGGGGCATGAATCCTCAAACGGTGAACGCCTACTACCACCCCATGCAAAATACCGTTAACTTTCCAGCCGGCATTCTGCGGCCACCCTTTTTCAACCAGCATGCAGATGACGCGGTGAACTATGGGGCCATTGGCATGGTCATTGGGCACGAGTTGGGTCATGGTTTTGACGATCAGGGGTCAAAGTTCAATGGCGATGGTGTTTTGAAAAATTGGTGGACTGATGCCGACCGCAAAGCCTTTGAAAAACGAACCAGCAAGTTGGTTGATCAATATAATCACTATGAAGTGCTGCCGGGCCTGTTTTTGAATGGTGAGTTAACGCAGGGTGAAAACATTGGTGATCTCTCTGGCATGTCGATCGCTTTTAGAGCCTATAAAAAGTCTCTGAAGGGTAAAGACGCACCGGTATTGGATGGTTTTACAGGCGATGAGCGTTTCTTTTTAGGTTCAGCTCAGGTATTTTCCTCTAAGGCCAGAGATGATAGCGCCAGAGAGCAAGTTAAAACAGATCCACACTCAATTTCACGTTACCGAGTTAATGGCACCGTCGTCAATGTGCCGGCCTTCTATGAGACCTTTGGCGTAAAGAAAGGCGATCAGCTGTTTCTTAAGAAGGACGAACGCGTCTCAATTTGGTAGTATCGGGCTTCGTTTCTTGAGGGGCGCTCTGCGTCAGCGCAGTGTGCCCTCGAATGAAATGAGTCGAAATTTTTTTGATGTGTTGCGACAGAGATCTCGCCCTATGAGTGTGCTACTTTTCAAACTCAATGGTATACCCGAGGATGAAGCTGAAGATATTCGTGCGCTGTTATCCTCCAGGGACATTCCTTTCTATGAAACTTCAGCGGGGAATTGGGGGGTCTCATTGGCCGCCATCTGGTTGCAGGACGACACTCATCAGGCCCTGGCCCGCTCATTGATTGACGACTATCAGCTTGAACGGGTAAAACAGGCACGTTTACTTTATCAGCAGCAGAAACTCAATGGTGATGTTGATAGTTTTTGGCAACGTTTCAGACGTGAACCCTTGCGGATGTTGTTCTTTTTGTTGCCGGTTGTGTTGGTGGTGTTTATTTCGTTAACCTGGTTTGTGGGGGCGTGGGACAGTTAGTGGAAAGGGTAATCAAACCCCCATTGCTTAAATAAACCCTTCATCTTTTTTGTACCCTTGATTTCCTCCATCCGTTGATCCCAAATCCTGGACAGTGCTTTTCCCTTTTCCGAATCAGAGAATGCCGGGTATAACTTTAAGGTCAGCAAATCTCTTACGATCAGGGAATCATCGTTCTGGTAGAGCTCGTTTTTCGCAAAATCCATGTCAACGCGAGCATCCAAGTAATAATCTATGCGGCCCTTTTTTAACATTCGTAGCAGGTTCTTTCTGTTTTCAATTTCAAAAGCGACAATAGATTTATCGAAGTAAGGGTAAAAGTCATAACCCTTTATCCAGGCGACACGTTGATTATTCAAGGAGCTGGCCCCCTGAAACTGATCCACTTTCTCACTGGTGAACATCACGCTGATGACATCAATGTCGAAGTGCCAGCTGGGGTATAGCGGAAATTCTTTTTCATCAATGTAAGAGCCGACCCAGGCATCTGCACGACCACGCTCTGTATAGTTGACCGCTGTCTCATAGGGGATGGAGACGGTTTTTACCGTAATTCCAATAGGTTCATAGACATAGCGAAAAATGTCCCAGTAGAGCCCACTGCCATCACTGTGTGTGGCGTTTTTCCACTCTTCGCTGGCGAGAGTGATGTTTGTGGGCGTTTGGACTGCGGTTTCTGCGTTAGCTGAAGAGATCGGTAAAACGGACCACACTAGCAGCCAACGAAGTGCGTGTATAAATGGTTTCATTTTTTAAAGTAGTGCCTCTTCCCAGGTGTTCGACCACTCTCTTAAAGGGTCAAGTGTGGACATGAGTGAAGCGCCAAGTGGAGTCAAGGTATATCCATTTTCTGTGGATATCAGCAATTTGGATTCGTTTAGCTGCTTGATTCTAGAGTTGAGTACGGAGGGTGACATGCCGTCACAGTGGCTCTGGAGCGCCCTGAAGCTGAGTGATTCACGCCTCAGTTCCCACAAAATTCTCATATTCCACTTTCGACCGAGCAGATCAAACAGGGCCATGACGGCAACGCCTGAACTCGAGCCCCTGACGGGAACGTTTGGTTGTGGTGTGGCCATATTCGCTACCTGGCTCAGAGTATGAGCTCGCCCATGGGTTGGCTGAATGCTACCAAATAAGTAGCGATTATAGCGCGGCGTTGTTGTCAGCTCAATTTAATTTATTTTGTGGTATTGACCATCAAACAGTGTCGTCCAGGTTTTGCCGTCATCTTTTGAGACCTCCCAGTGCTGCCGGACCACCCCATTATCCAGTGGAGAAAAGGAAATTCGATGCGTCACTGTTTCTCCTTTTGGGTTTTTGCCTGGCCCAGACATCACCATTGAATTGTTGATCAAGCTACCATCGAGTTGTAACAACAGGCCGGTATTGTCCACCCAGGTTTGATGCCATTGACCACTGTTTTTATCGAAGATATTAAAACTGTGTCCTTTGTAACCAGACTCTGTGTGGTAACTTTCTTTGAGTGCGCAGCCGCCCAATATGGACTCAATGGTGTTGTATCCTGCCAACTTGCCCGCAGGTGTTAATACTTTCCACTCCCCCAACCAAAAATCAAATTGCCGAGCCTGTTCCTGACTGCAGGGATTTTGTGTGTTTTGGGCTTGAGAGGGGACTATTGTAAACCAGGACATCAATGTGAGAATGATCAGCGATTGAACATTATTGCGCATGGGAACCTTCCTTATTATTGTCATTGATTAGCCCCTACAGTATAGGCAGTAAAAGCCGGGTCGTTACAGCGTAAAGGCTAGAGAGTGCCGGAAGAAGGGGATAAACTTGGAGATTCTGGTGTCTATGCACCGAATGCCCCAATCGATGGTTAAGGAAACATGACAGACAATCCACAACCCGGTGCCAAAGGCCAGACTCTATTGCAGGACAGTGCCTACTTAAGCGAAATTCGACCAGACATGCTGAAGTTTGCCACCTTGCAACTGAGTGATAGCCACCAGGCCGAAGATGCCGTTCAAGAAGCCTTTATTGGCGCGCTTAAAAATGCGGATTCGTTTGCCAATAAGGCGGCCTTAAAAACCTGGGTATTTGCGATCTTAAAATACAAAATTGCGGATATTCTCCGGTTCCGTCAAAAACAAGATGAACATCTTGTCAAAAGCGATGATGAGGAAGGTAATTTTGACGATCTATTTAATCAGCGCGGCCATTGGCACAAACAAAGTCGACCCGGAAAATGGGGAGACCCTGAGTCCGCTTTTCAGCAGGGCCAGTTCTGGCAAATTTTTGATGCCTGTCTGAACCACCTCCCCGACAAACAATCACGTATTTTTGCGATGCGTGAATTTATTGGCCTTTCCAGTGAAGAAATTTGTAAGGAAACGGAACTTTCTACGACAAATGTAAATGTAATACTTCATCGGGCTCGAATGGGCCTGAGGCAGTGCCTGGATAAGAACTGGTTTGGAAAGGCTGAAACACTATGTTGAATTGTGAAGAGACAAGCCGATTGGTGTCGGAAGGTTTAGATCGTGACTTATCGCTGGCTGAGCGGCTTAGCCTAAAATTTCACTTGTCCATGTGTGCCGCTTGTCGCAACCTGAAACGGCAGATGAACATATTGCGACAGGTGACGTCTTTTTATACGCAGGCGGATCTTGAACTCCCGAAAAATCCGAAAAAAGGGGATCTAGACGCAGACGAAGATGTCCGTTAGCCGTTAATTTCTTTATTTTTCACGTCGTGTCGACTTGTTCGCGTTACAAGTAAGCTATTGTTTTTTATAGAGTTAGTTCTGTTTCACTCTCTGCGCTCCCCTTTTTTTAAGGTTTTCTTTAAAAAAACTGTAATAAATCCCTCTCACTGACGACTATTAAGCTGAAGACAATTGTTTTGGCTGGCGTTTTCAGCCGTGGAGATTTAAATGATATTGGGATTTTACAACAGAATGCACCGAGCCCTCGATGCCACGCGTATCGCGGATGGCCTGGGTCCACTGTTGCTCAGGCTGTACCTCGCGCCTATTTTTTGGATGGCGGGTACCAGTAAATTGGCAGATTTCGAAAGCACCGTTGCCTGGTTTGGCAACGCCGATTGGGGATTGGGGTTGCCGTTCCCAGAATTACTGGCTTTTATGGCGGTATGGACCGAGATATTGGGAGCTGTTTTTTTAGTATTGGGTTTTGCCCTGCGCTGGATTTCCATCCCTCTGATTATCACCATGATTGTGGCTATCTTCACCGTTCACATAGATAACGGTTGGTTGGCGATTGCTGAACCTCAGGGAATATTTGCGAGTGAGAGAACGGCTGAGGCCGCCAGTCGACTGGCCGTTGCCAAAGACATTTTGCGAGAGCATGGCAATTACGACTGGTTAACAGGGCGTGGCAGTGTGGTCATTCTGAATAACGGCATTGAATTTGCCGCAACCTATACCATTATGCTGATCAGCTTGTTTTTTACCGGCGCGGGTAACTTCGTCAGTGTGGACTACTGGCTCAATAAAAAATTACGGAAAAGTGAACCACTTTATACAGCAAGCACTATCAATAACTAGAAACACCACCTAACCATTAACTATTAAGGATACATCATGAAAAAATCAACTATTGCAAGCTTGGCCGTTTCATCTGTTTTGAGTCTTTCCGCAGTGTCGGGAATGGCGGCTGAAAACCCTTTTCAGGCAGACCAGTTGAGTGCCGGTTACAATCTGGCGGGCGCTGACAAGACCACCGAAGGCAAGTGTGGCGAAGGCAAATGTGGTGGAGATAAAAAGGCTGACAGCGAAGGCAAGTGCGGCGAAGGCAAGTGTGGCGGCAAAAAGGCTGACAGCGAAGGTAAGTGCGGCGAAGGCAAATGTGGCGGAGATAAAAAGGCCGACAAGGCTGAGGGCAAGTGCGGAGAAGGTAAGTGTGGTGGTATGGCATAAGGAATGTGCCAGGCACAAGGACTGTGCCTCATTCCCGGGGCTAGCCCCCGGGGATTTTTTTAAGTGCGTTAAGCGATTAACCGAAAGAAATTAATGTCAAACAACGCTTTGACACATGGCCAGTCGTTTCACGTCAGCTAGAATTGGGGCGGGAGAAATCCGTCGCTTCCAGCTCAATCTTAATCACTAGAGAGTCACCATCGACGGTGAGTGAGCCTCTAAGCGGGTGTGTAGGGTTCTGTTGTGTCTTTTTATCGACGTTCGCAGGTATCGTAATATTAAGGGTCGGTGAAAGGCTTTTATTTATAGGCGAGATTCTGGCGACTTTGTCTTCCGAATGAAAGGTGATGATATTGCTTTCATCTTGTGGCAGCGGTGTCGCAAGCTCAGAGGGCGCATTTATGTCGTATAAAAATGAAGTGGCTGCAGCGAATAGTATCGCCCCACCCAGCCAAGAAAAGCGCTTGATAGAAGCAAGGCTCACAGGTGATGACAACTGTCGCTGTGGACGATGTGGCTCCTCTGCCATGAGTGCATACCCGCGTTTGGGTATTGTTTTGATATAGCGACGAATCCGGCCAGTATCTCCCAGATGTGTTCTCAATTCAGATATGCAGCGGGTGAGCGCTTCCTCTCCAACGACCACGTCACCCCAAACCGAATCCAGCAATGCCCCTCGCGTGACGACCTGGTTCTTCGACTTGAACAGGCGAACAAGCACATCCATGACTTTTGGTTCAACGTGAACGCACTGACCCTGTTGTTCAAAATAGCCCGCCTGGGGTTTGATCTGCCAATCACCTACGGTAAATTCCAGCATGGCTGAGACTCCTCTAGCTGCATACTTCTCTACTAAGCCCTACAGCTCATGATAGGCCTATTGAATGGCATTAAAATCGATTTAAATGGCGGTATATCATGAGCCTGGCTCATGGTAAGGTTTGTTGATGGAAACCAATATTCACAAAGATCTGCCCTCGCTAAATGCTCTGCGCATTTTTGAGTCTGCGGCTCGCCATGGCAATTTCACCAGGGCGTCGGCTGAGCTTTTTGTGACCCAGGGTGCGGTCAGTCGGCAAATCAAGCAGCTGGAGCAGGAGCTGGGTTGCGACCTTTTTCTCAGGCAGGGCCCCAAAGTGCAGCTCACACAGGATGGGGAGCAATTTTACAGGGTGGTGGAGGAAGCACTAACTTTGATACGCCGAGGGGCGTCCCGAATTCGTCGCCACGGAGTCGAGGAAAAACTGACGGTGAGTTTATTGCCCAGCTATGCACACAACTGGCTCATTCCCCGTCTCCCTTCTTTAGAAAAAGCCTGCCCAAGTATTAAGCTCAACCTTTCCCTTTCTTATGAGTCTATTGATTTTAGCCAAGATCCAAGCATTGATGCCGCAGTTCGCCTGGGACGCGGCGTATGGCCTCACCTGTTTGCCTACAAGTTGTCGGACCATCTGCTGACACCAGTCTGTTCACCCGCTGTTGCTGAAACCCTGAAACAACCCGAAGATCTCAAAAATCATCGCCTTGTAGTAGAGCCAGAGGGGTTTGATGAGTGGGCTCGGTGGCTGAAGGTAGCCAGGGTAGACGCTTCGCAAAGTAAAAAATTACACTTGGATGATTTTAATTTGCAAATTTTGGCGGCCGTGGAAGGGCAGGGCGTGAGTTTGTGTCGAGAGGCGTTTGTTGCCAACGAAATTGCGTCAGGGCGTTTGGTTAAACCTTTTGACATTCAGGTGCTGGCGCATTTTCAATATTACTTTGTCTGTCCGCCGAGCCACATGAAAGATCAAAAGGTTGATAGCTTTTTTCATTGGATCAAAGATGAGAATGCTTAGGTCCTAAATTTCCTGAAGGCCAAATTCCCTAATTTTCTCCAATAGACTGCGATTACTTTGCAGCGCTCCCTGCAGCTGTTGAACCTTGTTGGCATTTTCTTTGAAACACTGTTGTGATTGCGTCTCGTAGTTTGTCTGCCTTCGGGTGGAATGAAATTGTGTAGTAAAACCCATTCCATATAAAACATACTGAAAACTTGCAGTAGGAAACAGTTCGTCAACACGAGGTAAATCATGATGCCACGGCGCCTGGAATTTCCACTGCTGCATCATGTCCTGCAAATTATCCGGAATGCTGTTGGGGCGACAGTTGTCTATCCAGAAGTCCGTATCTCGCCGTTGGCTGAGTATATAGTGTAGTTTGAGAAACTCGACGACCCGATCCCAGTGATAAAGAAACGTCTGATTAAATCGTTTGGCGGTAATGTCCATCACGTCGCGGTTGGCAGGTAGTTGTTCGCTGATCATGGCGGCTGACTGCTCAACCATCACAAGTGCCGAGGCCTCCAGAGGCTCCAGGAAACCTGCCGCCATACCTACCGCAACACAGTTCCGGTGCCAAAACTTTTGTCTGTGGCCTGGTTCAAACTGGATTTTCCGAATCTCGGTGGCGTTCTTCATGTCCCCCGGATTCAGGTCAAGGTATTGCCGCAACTTCTCTTCAGCTTTTTCTGCATCAGTGTGGGCACTCGAAAAAACATGGCCAACACCTCTGCGTGACTGTAAACCAATATCCCAAATCCATCCGTTGTCTTGAGCCGTTGACAAGGTCTGAGAGGCAATGGGTGAATCCGGTGTGTTATAGGGAACCTGTATCGCGAGGGCTGAGTCAATAAAAAGAGTATCCTTTCTCGAAACAAAGGGAATGCCCATGTGTTCCCCCAAAAGCAGAGACCGTGATCCTGTGCAGTCAACAAATAAGTCACCTTCAATGCTGCCATTACTTTTTGTTTCAAGCGAATCTATATCGCCGTTTTCCGCCGATTTTATTTCAACGACGTGGTCGAGAATGTGGCTAACCCCTAGTTTATCGACGCAGTGTTTCTGCAAGATAGTCGCGAATTTTCCGGCATCGAGATGATAACCGTAATTGGCAAAAAATTCGTATTCAGGTGTGGTGATTTGTTTGGGGGCTAGCCCCTGTTCACAGAGGTGACTTTGAAACGAGACCGCATCGGCATAGGGAACGTGTCGCTGCTGGGTGTGCCAAGCTTCCGCCAGGTTAATATTGTTGTATTTGTGGGGAATGGTAAACGGATGGTAGTAGCAGTCATCTTCTTTGCCCGTTACCCATCCACAAAACTTTGAACCCTGCTTAAAAGAGGCGTCACATTGCATAAGAAAATCGGTTTCGGAAATACCAATTTTCTTCAGTGTTGTACGCATAGTCGGCCAGGTTCCCTCTCCGACCCCAATAGGGCGCACATCGGGTGATTCAATGACCACAATTTCTATGCCGGAGTCTTTGTCGGAAGAATGTTCTGCGGCGATGAGACCGGCACACAACCATCCGGCGGATCCACCGCCAACAATAACGACTTTTTTAACCAACTTGCTCACTCAACGCCACCTACACTGCTTATACTGGTATCAACTGCGGACTATAGTAACCCAGTTTGACGTTTTGTGTAGACCGGAGGTATCGCTAATCCCGTTTTTGGATGGCAGGCCTTGAGTCTCTCTGTCGATGTTGCGAGCTTACGAGCAATAACTCTTCAGGAATTGCTCATGTGAGGGCAGCTTCTCAACCACTTGGTCGACTGACTTACGAATCCCACCTAAAAAGGCCTTTTGTTCTGCGGGGCTCATAAGGTCTGCGATAGGGTGGTATTGCTCGGGTGTGATACCTTGCCCCATCATGACCTGGACCCAGGAGTTCTCGAAAAACAAATCAACATCTTCTCGGAATACTCGGCCACATCTAGAAAAGAGTTCAATTCTTCGTTGCAGCGTGTCAGGCACGTCCATTTCCTTACAGTAACGCCAAAACTGGCTATCGGTACGTTGGGTCACTTTGTAATGAAGGATAATAAAATCCCGGATGAAATTGGTTTCCGACTCTGACTGCCGGTTGAATTCTGCGATATCGGGGGCTTTAATTCCCTGCGTAGGGAAAAGTTGCATCAAGCGAATAATGGCCCGTTGGATCAGATGAATACTGGTCGACTCCAGTGGTTCAATAAATCCGCTGGACAGTCCAATCGCTACACAGTTCTTCATCCAGGTCTTGCGTCTTCGCCCGGCTTTAAACGGAATGACGCGGGGTTCATTCAGCGCTTTTCCTTCGATATTCTCCAGCAGTGTTTGTCTGGCCATTTCGTCAGACATGGTTTTACTGCAGTAAACCAAACCATTGCCAACGCGATTTTGAAGAGGGATACGCCAGCGCCAACCACTGTCGTGGGCAACGGACCGGGTATAGGGTTTCATCTCACCTTGGCTTTCCGTTTGCACTGCAACGGCTTTGTCACAAGGTAGCCAGTGAGACCAGTCCTCGTAGCCTGCGTTAAGAGTCTGTTCAATTAACAAACCCCGAAACCCCGTGCAGTCGATAAACAGGTCGCCGTCCACGATGCCGCCGTCTTTGAGGTGCAAGGATTTTATGTTGCCTGACTCCAGATGTTGTTCAACCCTGTTAATCAGTCCCTCCCGCCGGGTTACGCCTTTGCGTTCGGCAATCGTGCGCAAAAAGCCGGCGTACTTGGTTGCATCCAGGTGATAGGCATAGTTGATGGAGTTGTCAGCAAGGCGTGCAAATTTATTCTTACGGGCAGCTTGGATTTCAAGGCAGTAGGCATCGAAACTGTCTGAGTAACCGTCGTTTTTCGCCTTTAACCAGAAATTATGGAACGTTGCCGCCCAGCAGTCTTGGCCAGTGGTGCCAAAGGAGTGGAAATACTCGTGGCCAGTCGCTCGCCAGTTTTCGAAACTGATGCCGAGCTTGAACGTGGCCTGAGTTGCCTTCATAAACTCCTGTTCATCAATTTTCAGAAGTCGGTGGAAAGTCAGTAGCGGAGGAATAGTGGCTTCTCCAACACCCACCACGGGAATGTCGTCTGATTCAATCAGGGTGATGTCAATGTTCTTGCCAATGAGTGACGATAGTGCGGCAGCAGTCATCCAACCGGCAGTTCCTCCTCCGGCAATAACCACTTTCTTCACTACTGTATCGTTTGTCTGCATGTTGAGTGTCACCTAAGTCATGAGTCAGTGTCGCAGCCGCTGTTGCGATATTATTTATTACTGCACTATCTGTTCAGCCGTGAAAGTACTTTTGCAACAATCTTTCTTGCGATTGTATCATCCATTTTTCCCACACTGCCCTGTGCGCTTTTCGGGATATGGGCAAAGGTCTCTTTATTGTCGTTAAAGACATAATAATCAATAATATTTTTCCAAGCCATTTTTTGCTCTGCCGGTAGGTCTCTAATTGACAGTAACGCCAGTTCTAATACATCTGCGGGGCTGCTCATGTACCCCGGAGAGCGCCGCCACCAGTAGTTGATCAGCACATTTAAATCGTCGAGTCCCTCAACGTTGTGCCACCACATGCTCGGCAGAAACAGTGCGTCCCCAGGCTCCAATACAACGACCTGTGCAACTTGCTCCGCCGCCCTGTATTTAGGAAAGCGTTTGTAATCCGGTTTGCGCACATCCACCATGCTGATTGCCTGTCCGGCCGGAGTGAAGTCCAGAGGGCCTACATAGAGATTTTCGAGTTGCTCGGGAGGAAAGAGCGTAAAACGTCGCCTGCCGACAACGTTGCACGCAATGTTATCGGGCACATCAAAGTGTGCAGGTATGCAGCTTCGACTGCCAAGCCAAATGTATTGATTGGCACCGGGGCCGGTCAGAACATCATTGTGCTGTCGAAAATCGGGCATGATCGACTCTGTAGCCGTGGTCCCGATGTAGTGCAAGCGGTCAGCCTCGCCGAGCATCAAATCCAGAGCTTCGGGCAGAGAGGCTCGGAAAGAGGCGCAATTGAGTTTTGACAGATCATCGTTGTAAGCCACGCGCCCTTCGTTTTCCGCTTCACCGCGAACTACGGTAAGGGGGCGCCCGTTGTAGAGGTTTGTAAGATACTTTGATACTGCGGTATCGGATTGTTGGGCGGCTTCGACAAGGGGCCAGTTTTTAACTAGCCCTCTGAGTACGATAGGTTCACGGGATGACAATATACTGTCATCGAGCGTGAAGGAGGGTGTGCACTCTATTGTTTTTGTATTCATCGCCTTGCGTCGCTAGAGGATATTGTTTTTTCGGTCAAACAAACTTGAAAACCTCGACAGAGATGCAAGTTGCATATGAATGTCAAAGAGAAAACCACTGGCATGCAGGCTGGTAATGTCGTCGCCTGAAAGCTCGGATAGGCGGTCCTCATTAATGACATGAAATCCCTGAAACTTGCACTTACGATTATTCTTCAGGGTTGTTTCAACAGCAAAAGGCTCAAGCAGTTTATGTTTTTCGAGAATATCCGTAAACGGTTTTACTTCACTGATGCCTTCATGAATGGCCCCTAGAATATCGCATGTGCGATCGAGGAAGTCGCTGTTTCCACCGAACTCTTTAAACAGGTTTATACCTGATTCTGTATTTAATTTTGGACTGTCCATGTCAACATGAATTACCCAGTCCTGGCCATCGCCTTGACCTTGGCCAATCAAAAATGGTTTTGCTTCAGCGCACAGAGGAATGTAGGGAGCGTCCCACTTGTCGTGCTTGAGAAACAGGTTTTCACCGTCTTCAAGGCCAAGTAAAGCTAGCGGGGTGTATTCACCTGTGTTGCTGTTTTTACTAAAAACAATGGGGTAGTGTGCCTGCGCCGCCCTGAATTCCCTGGGGAAGGTCGGCACGCACATATACGCGTCACCCATTGCCCCGGAGCGCGCGGTATTTATCTTCAGGTCTTTGTGGTCAATATTGTTCAGAACCGCTAGATTGTTCATAAAACCTCGATATTATACTTTGATGACGGCCGAGCATTTACTGGCTGCAGATTGCATTTAAAAGAGACCGATTGCTGGGCAAACCTCGCAATCCTTTTTTTGTGGTCTCATCGACTTTTTGAAAATTTTGTAAGGCGTAATTGTCATTGTCTCGGCGTGACGCCGTAATCCGCGCAAGCGGTGTATAACCCATGCCATATAAAACGTATTGGTAGCTGGGCGGCCCAAACAACTCCAGGATGTGCTGGAAATCTGCGGTGCTTGGAATCTGATATTTCCACAGCTCTAATAAGTTTTTCAGGTTATCGGGTATCGTTTCCGCTGACCTGTTGTCGAGCCAATAGCTGGAGTCATCGCGGGCGCTTAGACAATAATGTAGTTTCAGAAAATCAATGATGCTTTCCCAACGCTGAACAAATCTTGCGTTATAACGCTTGGCGACAATTGCCATGGCGTCTCTGGTTGCGGGTAGTTCGTTGCTAATAGTTTTGGAACATATCTCTACCATGGCAATGGCTGATGCTTCGAGTGGTTCAATAAAACCTGAAGACATGCCAATTGCTACGCAATTTTTCACCCATGGAGTCGACCGATAACCAGGCTGGAAAGATAAGTTTTTTGGCGTCAAGCTATTGATGTCAGTTTCGGGCGAGGAATCTTGAATATAGGTTTTCAGTGTTTCCCACACCTGCTCCTGGTTGGTATGTGCATCGGAGTAGACGTATCCAAGGCCGCGTCGAGATTGAAGCCCTATGTCCCATATCCAACCTGCGGTTTGCGCCGTGCTTAGCGTTGCGGAGGCGATGGCCTGGTCGGGTGAGTGGTAGGGGACTTGTACCGCCATGGCCTTATTGTTAAACAAAATTGAGCTGCGATCGATAAAGGGCGCTTTGAAGTGTTTGTCTATAAGCAGCCCGGTTGCACCACTACAGTCGATAAATAAATCGCCGGCCAGCTCTCCTCTGTCCCTGCACGCCAATGATTTGACGTAACCACTTGAATCTTCGTTCAGGTGTGAAATGTGGTCTTGGATATATTCTACGCCTAGTTTTTCGACGCAGTATCGCTGCAAAAACTGACCAAACTTACCTGCGTTTAAATGGTACCCGTAGTTGGAAAACGCCGCGTATTCAGGTGTTTGGATCTGTTTAGGTGCAAGGCCTGCTTCACAGAGTTGAGCCTGGGCTGAAGCGGTAAATGCGAAAGGCCGATCCGCTTGATGTTTTTGCCATGCTCGGTTGACGTCTATGGTCAATGCGCCCTCAGGGGGCGTAAATGGATGGTAATAATAGTCGTCGCGTTCTCCGGTGCGCCAGGCAATGAACTTTGATGCCTGCTTGAAGGAGACCTCACACTCTCGGATAAACTCGTGCTCGGAAATTCCAATTTCACGCAACGTCATTCGAAGTGTGGGCCAGGAGCCCTCACCAACACCGATGGTTGCGACATCGGGAGATTCAATGACGGTGACAGACAGTCCGGTTTCTTCCGTCGCTCGATGATCATAGGCGAGACGAGCCGCCGTCAACCACCCAGCGGTACCACCGCCCACAATGACAACTCGGCTTATTGTAGAACTCATGTCGACACCATAAACATGTACCTGATAGAACCGTAGAAAATAATCATAGCATATAGTCCTATTTGAACCATGAGCCTGTTACTTTTCTACTGTGGAATCAAAAAAGCCGCTGTTTCCAGCGGCTTTTGATTTACAGCGGAGCTGGCACCTTAGAAGGTGTAGCGAACGCCCAGATTGTAACGCGCGCCCAGTTCGGTTGCCGACTGTAGTGCGCCTTTGTAACGAGAGAACGAACGTGTCGTTTCGTCGGTCAGATTTAGCCCTTCCATGAAGAATGACAGCTGTTCGTTGTACTGATAGCTCATGTTCAGGTCGATCTGGCTGTACTCTTCAACAAACTCAGGGTTACCGTGACTGCGGTCTTTGTTGATTAGGAACTCATCACGCCAGTTATAGGCTAAACGCGCAGAGAACTTTTCATCTTCATAAAACGCAACAATGTTCAGAGTATCGCTCAACCCTTCCAGGGCAAACTGGTGGTCGAATTCAGCTTTATCAAACTCGGCATTACTGTCTACCCAAGTGTAGTTAAATAATGCTCCAAAGCCTGACTCGAAGGTTTTCTGAATCGCGAATTCGAATCCGTCAATGTCAGCTTCAGATTCATTAAAGGGTACGGTCGTGTTAAAGCTGTAAAGCGGATCGTCCGAAGTGGAGTGAATCCGGTTGCCGGTTACGGTGCCGGGATAGTTGGCGATGATATAGTCGCGAATATCACTGCTGCTAGCGCCGTTACCCAGTGAAGCTACCGCTTCGGCAAAACGAGGACCCTGAGACGGGTTACGTAAACCGAACAGGTTTTCAGACGTGGTGGTGGAGCCGACAAAGTTTACCACTTCCTTCTGGAAAAACCCGAGAGCAACGTAGCTGGCTTCGTCGAAGTACCACTCAACAGATAGATCAAAGTTAGTGGACTCATGGGGAAGCAATGTTGGATCACCTCGCTTTGCGTCGCCTTCAAGGTTGCGCAATGTACCGATCGCCACACCGCCTGATATGTCGTCGTAGTTCGGGCGTGCAATCGATTCGCTGAATGACGCACGAAGAATTACGTCGTTTTTCAGTTCAAGGCTTACGTCCAGGTTCGGTAATACATAGTCATAGTCCGATTCGAACAGTGACGATGTGCTCTCTCCGGAGTCTACAAGGCTAAATTCATTGTCTGCAACCCAGTCAATTCCTGTGAAGGCAGGAACAACAGCGCTGGACTCAACTTCTGTTTCCTCGTAACGCAGACCCAAGGTGCCTCTAACGGTACCCAGCTCAATTTCTTTTTCGAAATTAAGTTGTACATAGGCCGCAGTACTGACTTCCTCAGTTCTTTGGTCGGTTGTCCAGTTTTGGGTTACACAGAAACGGTCTGCACAGGGCCATACAGAAGCGCTAACTTCATTGGCGCTGTTTGCTGGAGCCTGACTGGCAACAACATCTGCAGCGTTTTCCTCGAAATCGAAGGCATAAAACAAATCGAACATGTCGAAGGAGCCTGCGCCATTTGCCAGCTGTCCGCTGCCATTGGCTTCATCGAAGTTGCCTTGAACGCTCAGGGCGGTAAACACCTCATCCCGCAGTTCGGAAGGGTCACCGTTTGCCGCGCTCCAGTTATCGCGCTGTGCAACCATTAGTCCTCGATGAATGGAGTTTTCGGTGCGAGATACGCCAAAGTCGATGCTGGTGATACCTGCGGTATCAACGTTGAAGGTACCTTTGATCTGAGTTTGTTCAATATCGTTGACAAATTCACTGTTTCTCAGAGAGCTACCGGTAGGCTGTAAGCCACTGGCGCTGAAGTCACTGCCAGACAGGAATCCACCGGCGGCGCTACGAAGACCCAGAGCTGCAAAGTCTTGGCTGAAATCAACCACGGCACCTGCGCGCTCACCGTAGGAGGCAACCTGAATTACAGAGCTGTTGCCATAGGGGCTGTTAGCTTTTGAACTCGCATCGGAATCGTGATAATCAAACTCCAATGTTAGGCGGTCATTAACAATCCATTCAACGTTCAGGCCGACAGAGTTGTTTTCGTTAATCTGGGCGAAGTCGGCGGTACCAAACACGGTGTCGTCGCCGCCAAAGTGGTTGAACACAACGGGATAGTAGACATTGCCGCCGGCGTTGTCGGCACTGCCCAGAGCCCATTCAGAGTTCTCTTCGTCCAGCCCTTCACCTTCCCAAAACCAAACATTCAAGGTGTTGTTGGTAGAGGCAATTTCCTGCTCGGAGTAGGTGTAATCCAGAGTGGCAGTAATTGAATCAGTGGGAGCATATTGAAGGGTCAGTTGACCGTTGGTGCGATCGCGCTCAAATTCAGTGAAGTTGTATTCGATATTCTGGGGGCGAAGAATGTGGTCTTGATCTGTGAGTTCGCCAGAGGTTAAACCCACGCCTGCAAACCAGCCGTCAACTTGCTGAGTTGATTGGGTGTGCCAGCCATTGGGGACGGAAGCCTGGCGGTATCCACCTTCACGTTCCTGCTTGCTCAGAGACAGTGCAACACCAATGGTGTCATCGGCAAACGTTTGGCTAAACATGCCAGAAATTTCAGGTGTTAGATCTGGGTCCAGTCGAGACTCATCATAGACTGCCTTGCCGCCAACGGTGAACTTGAGGCCGGGATCTTCTAACGGACGTGTGGTGCGAACATTGATCGTGGCACCCATACCGCCGGTTGCAGTATCAGCGCGTGATGTTTTGTAAACGTCTACGCCGGAGATGCCTTCGGAGGCGATGTTGCTGAAATCAAAGGAGCGAGAGGAATTGACAGTGTCTGCCTCAAGGCCCGAAGCGGGCATTTGGCGGCCGTTCAGTGTCACCAGGTTGAAGTTGGGGCCCAGACCTCGAACGGTAATTTCCTGGCCTTCGCCGTTGCTGCGGTTAATTGACACGCCTGTAATACGTTGTAGCGATTCAGCCAGGTTGGCATCGGGCATTTTGCCGATATCTTCTGCGGAGATGGCATCAACGACACCATTGGATTCCCGCTTTATGTCCATGGCACGCATCAAGCTGCCACGAATACCAACAACCTCGATCTCTTCCAGGGTTTCTGCAAATGCTTTGTCTGCCTCAGTGATTTCGTCCTGGGCAAAAACGGGTGCCATCGCGGTGGCCCCCAAAATGAACGATATGCTTGTTGCTAACCGTGTTTTCTTGAATGTCTTATTTGTCATAATTTTTATCCTGCTGCTCTCGCCACGTTGTTGTTAATGATCGCACACATTGTAAGCGCTTACATCAGTGGTTAAAAAAAAGCTTTCTCTCCAAAGCTAAATGTAAGCGCTTACAAAATTAACCTAATGGTTTTACCCTGTCAACGCTAATTTGGCCTCTTACGAGAAATGTGCCTTCCAATTTGGCATATCAAAAATGCTTTTTAATCGCCGGGAGCATACATTGTGTCATCTAGCCGGCCGCTTTGAAGAGTGCGGAATCAAATTTTAGCGGGTGAGCGAGGCGATAGCTGGTGAACATTGGCAATTTATTTTTACGATTCCAGATCTTGCTTTTAAACCTATTGACCTTGTCAGAGGAAACCTCTAACCTGCATGTAAGCGCTTACATTAAGATTATATGCCTAATCTCACACAATTTGGTGAGACAGCGGCAAGGTAGACATAAGAAACAGGTCCTGGCCCTTAACTAATTGGGGCAGGGGGAGCAAATGACTAAGAGACGATGTAAAACAGTATGAATAAATTCTTGAGAATCCGCCCTTATTCTATGGCCGCGTCCATTGTTCTTGCCGGCGCATTTGTTGCTCTGTCGGGATGTAGCGAGAACGAACCCTCCCGCTCGACTGTGGGTGCTGAGAGTGTCGGTGCTGAGAGTGCCGCTGTGCCACCCCCGTTTTGGCCGCGCCTGTCCATGGCAACACAGCTGGATCCCGCGATGGAGCAGGCTATTACTGACATGATGGAGAATATGACCGCTGCCCAGAAGGTGGCGCAGATGATCCAACCCGAAATACGGGATATCACTGTTGACGATATGCGCAAATACGGCTTTGGCTCCTACCTTAATGGTGGCGGCGCATTCCCAAACAATGATAAACATGCAAGCCCGGCAGATTGGATACAGTTGGCTGAAGACATGTATCAGGCATCGGTTGATGACTCCCAAGATGGTTCAGCAATTCCAACCATGTGGGGCACAGATGCGGTACACGGCCACAACAATGTGATTGGCGCGACCTTGTTCCCCCACAATATCGGCCTCGGCGCGGCTAACAATCCTGAGTTAATAGAAAAGATAGCGTCTGTTACCGCACGTGAGGTGATGGTGACCGGTATCGACTGGGTCTTCGCGCCTACGGTTGCCGTGGTGAGAGACGATCGTTGGGGTCGAACTTACGAAGGTTATTCAGAAAGCCCGGAAATTGTAAAAGCCTATGCCAGCGCGATCATTAAAGGCTTGCAAGGAACCGTGGGCGATGACTTTTTGGGGGATGAGCAAGTCATCGGCACCGTGAAACACTTCCTGGGCGATGGCGGAACTATCGATGGGGATGACCAGGGCAACAATATCGCCAGTGAGCAAGAATTGTTTGATATCCATGCTCAAGGATATGTTGGAGGCTTAAGCGCTGGCGCACAGACCGTAATGGCATCATTTAATAGTTGGCACGGCGTGAAGAATCACGGCAACAAATACCTACTGACCGACGTATTAAAAGACCGGATGGGTTTTGACGGTCTGGTCGTGGGAGACTGGAATGGTCACGGGCAAATTAAAGGGTGTACAAACGAGAGTTGTAGTCAGGCCACTAACGCTGGGCTCGACATCATTATGGTGCCCACGGCTGCCTGGAAACCTCTCTATGAAAATACACTTGCCCAACTAGCCAGTGGTGAGATTAGTGTTGAGCGAGTTGACGATGCGGTGCGCAGGATTCTGCGCGTTAAAATGCGGGCGGGTTTGTTTGATAAACCGAGCCCGGCAAACCGCGTGCTCTCTGGCAGGCAGGAACTGATAGGGTCAAAAGCTCATCGGGAGATCGCTCTACAGGCTGTGCGGGAATCGTTGGTACTGTTCAAAAACAATCAGGATCTGTTGCCCTTGTCACCGGGCCAGCGTGTTCTTGTTGCCGGCGATGGCGCGGACAACATTGGCAAACAATCCGGCGGCTGGACCATCACGTGGCAGGGCACCGGTAACAACAATAACGACTTTCCCGGCGGTTCCTCTATCTATGCCGGGATTGAAAAAGCGGTAAGCAGTGCTGGAGGTTCGGCGATCTTGAGCCCCGATGGCAGCTATGAGCAAAAGCCTGACGTTGCCATCGTTGTTTTTGGTGAAGAGCCTTACGCCGAGGGAAATGGCGACCTGAATGATTTGGAGTATCAGCGGGGGAATAAAAAAGACCTGGCCTTATTACGGAAGTTACAAGCGCAGGGTGTGAAGGTTGTGTCTGTGTTTTTAACGGGCAGACCTCTTTGGATTAACCCTGAGCTTAACGCCTCAGATGCCTTTGTGGTCGCCTGGTTACCCGGCAGTGAAGGCCGTGGTGTCGCCGATGTGTTGTTCCGGGATGCGCAGGGGCAAGTACAACATGACTTCAAAGGAGAGCTTTCATTTTCCTGGCCTGCCAGTCCCGATCAGGTGTCGGTAAATCGAGATGACGCAAACTATAACCCTCTGTTGCCTTACGGTTTTGGTTTGCAATACGGTGACGAAGATGTGTTGGCCGAGCAACTGTCGGAGATAAAACCTAAGTCCTCCGAGGGCCTTGAGCCACTAGTTCTCTTTAACAGCTCCGTTGCGGCCCCCTGGGAATTGAGAATCGGTACCGAAGGTCAGCAGCAGTCGGTTATCAGCAGCTTTCAGCGGAATCAGGCGGTGTCCATTAAAAACATCGACAAGGTGGTTCAGGAAGACGCGCGTAAAGTATCCTTTAATGGCGCGTCTCTGGGCAGTTTTGGAATATCAAGTGACTTCCCCAGTGACCTGCATTCCTACTTTGAATCAGATTCGGCACTGGCATTGACGATAAAGCTCGAAGGCCTGCCGTCCGGTGCGGTATTTGTTGATATGAATTGTGGCACTAACTGTTCGGCGAGAGTTGACCTGTCCAAGACACTCGCGATCTTGCCTGACAATCAGTGGCAAGATATCAGTATTGATCTTGCCTGTTTTGATATTAAAGGCGCTGACCGGGGGCAAATATTTTCTCCGATCACCTGGTCAACCAAAGGTTCTTCGATTGTTAACTTCTCTACGATATCGATCGTTCCCGATAGTGCACCTGCAGCAACACTGAGGTGTCAGTCGTAGGTGTTTTGCCCTCGCGGCGTCATTGTAGACGCCGCAAGGATTTCTCTTCCAGTCGTTTAATAATCTAGTGGTCTAAAAAGCCAAAAATCTGTCCGTAAATTATCCTTCTGCTTTGGTGTATTGGCCTCTATAGTAATAGCGAGTCAGTCTTAAAAGTGACAGGACGTCACCACGTCCTATGGTAGAGGTATGATATGGCGAGCATGCAAGAAACGTCGAAGGCAAGGTTGGGCGACCTCCTGTTAGAGAGAAAGCTGGTAACACAAGAACAGCTGGACGATGCCATCACTGCCCAGAAAACCTCTCACCAGCCTTTAGGTGAGATTCTAATAGAAAGGAAATTGATCACCTCCCGCCAAGTGCGTCGAAGTTTAAAGTGGCAGTCTTTTGCACGCCTTGCAACAATGGTCACTACCTGCACCTTGGCGCCAGCTATGTTTGCGCAAGCATCGAGCCTTGCAGAGGAGTCCCGTCGAGATACCTCAATGTTTATTAAAACTGATGCAGGAATGATGGAAAAACTCGACAACGAGCGCTTTGATCAGTCGCTACTGACACTGGACTCCTATGGTATGAACTCCCAGTCGAGCAGCCCTCGAAATGGAAAAAAAATCAGCAAGCGCTGGCAGTCAGAGGTGAAGGGGTTTATCGGTATGCCGATGTACAATTTCCTGAAGGGAGAATATAAAAGCGGCGCTGATAAATTTAGTGAAGGCATGGCGTATAAGGCCAAATGGTCTAAAAAAGGGCTTAAGCTTGAGGTGAAATATCAATTTTGATCGATTGCGCTTTCAATCACACGTTGTAAATCTATTGCTTTTAGCGGTTTGCTAATATAATCGTCCATTCCCGCGGCGAGGCATATTTTTCTATCACTGTTCATTGCGTTGGCTGTGAGTGCCACTATTTTAACCTTTGCCTTCTTTCCCTGAAATGTACGAATGCGACGAGTGGCTTCGAAACCATCCATGCCGGGCATTTGGCAGTCCATTAAAATAAGTCCATAGTCCTGTGCCTGCAGGGCCTTCAAGGCTTCATTGCCATCTGCAACCAGGTCAAAATCTGCACCCATCTTTTTGAGCATGGCGCTAATGACTATCTGGTTTACCTGATTGTCTTCAGCGACCAATATTCGAATTTTCTCGGATTCTAGCGTCTCGGGTAGTTTGTCATTACTGTCTGCAGGCGCGGTGTCAGCTGCCGTGCCGGGCTTGGCTACAATCGTAAACCAAAACGTGGAACCCGCCCCGAGTTCACTGCTTGCGCCGATTTCTCCACCGAGCAGGTGGCACAACATTTTTGAAATATTTAACCCCAGTCCGGTGCCGCCGTATTCCCTTGCTGTGGAGGTGTCGGCCTGAGTAAAATCTTCGAACAAATAATCCTTTGTTTTCTGATCGAATCCAATCCCGGTATCAACGATGTCGAACTTTAAGAGATAACTTGAGTCAATCATGCCTGCCAGTTTACAGCTTAAATTGATAGATCCCTGTTGCGTAAACTTAACGGAATTTGCAAGCAGGTTAAGTAGAATCTGCCGTAGCCTGTAGGGGTCACTCTCTATAAACTGCGGTACCTCTTGACTTATTTCGACCGTGAAAATTAATGATTTCTGATTGGCATTGATCAAGAATAATCGTTTTATCTCTTGAATCAGGCGGTGTAAATCGAAGGAGCGTGTTTCAATGCCTAATTCACCGGCCTCAATTTTAGACAGATCCAGAATGTCATTGATTAGAGACATCAATGCGTCGCCTGAGGATCGGATTATTTCTATATGGGATCGTTGTTGCTCACTTAATTTCGAGTCGAGTATGATATCTGTCATACCGAGAATGCCATTCATGGGTGTTCGAATTTCATGGCTCATATTTGCCAGAAATGCACTTTTCTGTCGGGTCGCCTCTTCCGCTTCTTGTTTGGCTTTGTGCAGTTCATTGTTGAGCAGGGTGTGAGTAAACAATGAGCTCATATTGCCCATGAAGGTGACCTCGTCACTAGTCCACTGGTGCAGGTGATCAGTTTTTTCGCAACAAATAAACCCGATCATTTTTCCTCTGAGTCTGACCGTGGAGCTTAATTCCGATTGGGTACCAAGTAAGGCGATTTCGCGTTGAAACTCAATTTGCCGCGGATCATTGGCGGCGTCGTGGCAGGTGAGAATGTCCTCTGCCTCCAATGCATTGATGTATATTGGATGGTGCTCTTTTTTATAGGATGGAGCAAATTGATTACCCTGTGCATCCTGTTCTGTCAGATCGATGCTGTAAAGGCTGGTGTAGCGGTCGTCGCGCTTTTTGTAGAGGTACACAGTGACGATTTGTGAGTTTAATACTTCAGCAATAATGCGACAAATCATGCCGGCCGTTTCATCAAGATTGCCTTCTGTTGTCGTCTGGCTTTTATAGAGCTCTGCCACGGCGGCTTGCTGAACCCTGATGCGTTGTAGCTGTTCAACCCTCTCGTTGTGCATCTGGGTCCGTTGATTCTCTAGTACTGCAATGGATGCCTGGTCAGCCAGAGCTGAAGCAAAAAATATTTCATTCTCTGTCCATTGATGTCTTTCATGATTGTGCTCAATGCTGATGTGGCCGATGTAACCGTGTTTGGAGCGTATGGTTGCATCGAGCATGGAAAAGGTATTGGCGGGAATAAAGAACTGCTCGATCAGCTCCCGGCTTCTGGCGTCGTTCCTGCAATCTTCGATGGCAAGGGTTCGCTCGGTCTCCAGTGCGTTCATATAGACCGGGTAGTGGGCGGTGGGGAAGTCGTAGTCGGCATCTTCAAGTCGTGTGTAGCTAGATTGGACCCTATCGTATTCACACACACAGTGGTTGATATCACCTTTTGGGTCTTTGATCACAATCCAAACGGAAATCAGGTCGGCATCCAGATAGTCGACGGACAGCTTGGTGAGCAGTCGCCAAAAGGCGTCCAGATCTTCAGAACTCTCAAATAGAGCTTGAGACAGCCGCAAGAGAATATCTTGCTGATTTTGATTTTGGCTCATCTGGGCTCTCAGCGTCCTGTTTCTCCGGCGTATGGACTAAGTATAGGAAAGGAATAGGGCTCTTTACGACTGTTTATTCGCAAATTAGGTGAATGTAATGTTGAATTGCACGCCAATCCTCAGCTGAAGCTAACTGCAGCGTTTGCCGTTGATGCACTCAGCGACCTAACACTCGGCCAATTTCAAAAAATAAGCAATATCCTGTTCATTTTTTGAAAGACGAGCCGCTTTCAGAAAATGGCGTTTGGCGCCCTCGGGGTCTTGTTGTTGTTCTAGCAATTTGGCAAAGGCTGCATGAAAACCTGCGTATTGTGATAGCTCGGGTTCCAGGCGGGCGAGCAGGGAGTGGGCGGCGTCGATATCACCATCCATTAAATGCGCGGAGGCCAAGTTTAGTTGAACAATCGGCGTAGGTTTATATTGGTACAGCTTTTGGTAGAGGCCTTTTATTTGCAGCCAGTCTGTTGCTGAGAATGTTTTTGCCTGGGAGTGTAAACCTGAAATTGCGGCTTCTATGTGATAGGGGCTAAGCACTTTCATGGCAAGCGACTTTTGTAAAATAATGTCGGCTTGAGCGATCTGGGCGTGTCGCCAAAGGCTGCGATCCTGATCTTCCAGGGGAATAAACTGAGATTGGCCGCGGCCGGGTAGTCGGGCGTCGGTAAATAACATGAGTGCGAGAAGAGCGAGTGCCTCGCTATTGCCTCGAAAGAGGCGACACAGCGAACGCATGAGACGAATGGCTTGCTGGCAGCGAAGTTCACAGTAGAGTCGATCGCCCCTCGTGCGGTGGTGTCCCTCATTAAAAATAAGATACAAAGTTTTCAAAACCGAGGGTAGGCGCTGTTTCAGTTGGTGCTGGTTTGGTAGTTCGAATTCTATCCCTGCTTTCTGAATCTTTCGCTTGGCCCGGGTAATACGCTGTTCAACGGTCGACTCGGGCACCACAAGTGCGCGAGCAATATCCAGCACATGAAAACCCATGACCAGTTTTAACGTCAGAGCAATCTGATTTTCAACCTGGATGGACGGGTGGCAGCAAATGAATATGAGTTGAAGCAAATGGTCTTCGAGTTCCGGGCCTTCTGTGTTAGCCAAAAGGTCTATCGTATGGGCTTCAGCCGCAATAATTTGGTGAAGTTTATTGTGTCGACGAAATTGGTCCACGCTGTAGCGATAAGCAACTGTTATTAACCAAGCTCTGGGTTTGTCGGGCACGGTTTCTTGCCAAAGCTCCAACGCCTTGATCGCGGCTTCCTGCATGGCATCTTCTGCCAGCGAGATATCTCCAATTCTGGCCATCAGTATAGAAAGTGCAGCGCCATAGTGACGCTGCAGTAGGTGTTTTATCTCTTGCATCAATGTCTATCTTGGGCCGGGAGCCGGGCTATTGATCAAAAACCATGATCGGTCTCACTTCAATAGTGCCATATTGTGCCGCTGGAATACGAGAACCTATCTCGATCGCTGTGTCCAGGTTTTCAGCCTCTATCAGGTAGTAGCCGCCTAGCTGCTCCTTGGTTTCAGCAAAAGGACCGTCTGTGGTTATCATGTCTCCATTGCGAATGCGGACACTTGTCGCGGTTTCAGTAGGCATTAGGGCGTCGCCGGCCACAAACTGACCGGCGGCCTTGATCTCACTGGTAAACGTGCCGTAGTCCTGCATCATTTTTCCCATATCCGCTTCGTTGCGTTGTGCCATCAGTGCTTCTGCTTCATAGATCAAACATAGGTATTGCATAAAATTCGTCCTTTTGTGATGTGATTGCTGTGTTGTCTACTAAGGACGACTGGCGTTGGCGGTTTCCGACAGCTTATTAAAAAATATCTGGCTTCCTGCTTCGAAGGGCGTTTCGGTATCTTTTTTCACCAGCTACAAGCAAAAGTGTTTATCAGCTTGCAATATCATTATAATTGTTCACAATTAGGTTGCGCGCAAGTTATAACCCATAATAGAGGATCGACATCATGCTAAAAAGAACTGTTACCCATGGTCTGGCTGGCCTACTGCTGGTGGGGCTTGGCACCGTTGGCACTGCAAGTGCTGAATCTGCCAATTCAGCTGAAATAGCCGTCACTGATCAGACGTTTAACTGTATTCGCGATATGACCAAGGTCAATGGATTCTATGTTGATAATCTAAAGGGTGATGTAGACGGGACGGTCGCGATCGCCAAGTCAGTTGAGGGTGGGCAGTATCCGCCGGGCTCGGTGGTACAGCTGGTGCCGGGAGAGGTAATGGTTAAACACGAAAAGGGGTTTAGTCCTGCAACCAAGGACTGGGAGTTCTTTGAGCTGGATGTATCCACCGAGGGTAGCAAAATTAGAAAACGTGGTTTTGTGGATGTGGTTAATCGCTTTGGTGGCAATTGTTTTGGCTGTCACGTTAAAGCGAAACCCCAGTGGGACATGATTTGTGAAACGGGCCATGGCTGTGACCCCATCCCTTTAACCAAGGATATATTGGCCCTGTTGCAAAAGACTGATCCGCGCTGCGACAATAATGAGCCGCTCAGTGCTGAGGAAGGCGAGAAATTGATGAAATTAAGGCAAGCTTTGCAGGCTTCGAAACCCGAGTCTTAGTGGATGTCCCCCTCGCTCAAACTATGTGAAAGGGTGAGGGGGTAGCAGGAAAATAGAGTTTGTTACTGGCTGCCAGCCTTTTCCAGGGTGGCCTCTTTCTTCATGTTTGCTTCTTTTTTGGTTTTGTCGACCTCGATGAGTTTTTTGTCTGTCTGTTTGCTCATGTCTGTCTTGGTTTTCATGCCTGCTGCCGGCGCGGGGAGTTTGCTCAACTCTTCTATTGTCGCTTCATCCCTTTCTGCCTGGAGAATGACCTCGTCGATAATTCTCACTTTGGTGGTTTCTGTGCTTGTTTCTATGGTGGCTTTTTCGCCCGCCCAAGCGGTTAAAACCGATGTCAGTACCACCAGGGCACCTATCTGCAGTATGGTCTTGGTATCCATGTAAACAACCTCCGTTATCATTTTCTTCCGTCAATCTATTATGTCCGTGATCTATTATGTATAGATCAGCTGGATCGATTATCAATCAGAAGGCTATATCGCTTTGATCTATGAAGTTGCCCTGGTGTGAACGTATTGATAAACCTCTGGATCTTAGCGGCTCCTGGCCTCCACATTTGTAAAACTTATGTAAAAATGCCCCGAGAATTTTTACTCACCGGTGTCTACAGTCTGACGCAAGCGGCGCCTATGCTAGGGGCTGGCGTCTGATATGGCTAAGTGGGTTCTTGGGTAGAAAAAGCACTGGGCGTCATTCTTATAACCATAAAGAAAGGCGTCTTACTATGAAGGTAAAACAATCAATAGCATTATTCAGTCTGTTGGCTTCGGGCACGATGGCATTGCTGTCAGGCCAGGCGGCGGCCGGCAGTGCTCACCACATGGCATTTGAAAAAGCATTGCAAGACCCTATGCGCCCGGCGGCAGACAAACAACGGGACGAAGGGCGCAAGCCCGCTGAAGTGATGAAAGTGTTTGGTGTCAAGCCTGGCATGCGTGTATTGGATCTGGTGGCATCTGGCGGGTACTACACCGAAGTGCTCTCCCACAGAGTGGGGCCGAAAGGAGAGGTGATTTCCCATAACAACCAATTTATGCTGGAAGTCATGGATGGCCGTTTTGATAAAGAAATGACCCAACGTTTAAAGAACCAGCGCCTGTCAAATGTGACGCGCTGGCATCGGGAGTCTGATGACCTGGGGCTAGACAATGAAATTGATGTTGCCACGTTAATTTTGAACTACCACGATTTTTACAATCTCGATAAAGCTCTGCGTTTTGCATTTCTCGAAGAAGTTAAAAAGGCATTAAAACCAGGAGGTGTTTTTGGCGTGATTGACATGCAAGCAAAACCTGGCGACTTTAATCCAAAATTACATAGAATTAATGATGAAGTTGTAAAGCGGGAAATTGTTTCAGCAGGTTTCACCTTCATGGAAGAGAACGCGCTCCTGCGCAATACAACAGATGATCACACGAAGATGGTTTTTGATCCCTCGGTTCGTGGTAAAACTGATCGGTTTATTCTGCGTTTTGTAAAGTAAGTCGACTGACGTTCGGTTGCCATCGATATGCCAAACACCTTGCAAGGGCGAGAAAGTGAACGACAACAGCGCACTGATTGGCTGTTGTCTGCCTGTCATAAACAGGTGCTTAACGGTCTGACCCGACCGATGGTGCTGGCGATACTGTCTCTGTTTATTCTGGATTTAATCGACTCCTGCCTCATTTCGACCTTCGGTTCCCAGAGCTTGACTGCCCTGGGTTTCACCATTCCCATTACCAATACCTTGTTTGGTTTGAGCATTGGTTTAAGTATTGGTGTTGTTGCCTCGATTGGGCGCAACCCTGCGAGCCATACGGAAAAACTTCCCGGTATTGTGTCTGTGGGAATCCTGATCGCCTTCCTGGGTGGGGCTGTTATTGCCCTACTGGGAAAATCGGGTTCCTATACTTTGTTTGTGTGGCTCGGCGTCAGTTCTGAGTATATCCACGGGCCTTTTTTGCCCACTGAAGACCTGATGCCCGTGGTGCTGGCTTATATGGATTGGCGGTGGTTGGGTTTGCCCTTTACCCTGATCAGCATGGTGTGTATCAGTGTTATCAGGGCGCTGGGTGATACACGCTTGGCTGCAAAACTCATGATCGCCTGGGCACTGCTGACCATGGTGTTGGACATTGCTCTGGTAGGAGGTGCGTTTGGGGAGGCATACGAGGGTATGCTCGGTGTGGCCGTCGGTCATTTTGTCGCTGATGCCTTAATGTCCTGTGTTGGCATTGCCGTTCTGATCAGGCGTGAAAGGCTCCAGCTTTTTGTCCTGTCTGAGATGAAAAGATGTGTGAAGGATGCGCGTTTTTTATTAACAACCAGTTTGCTCGCGTCAGCAAACAACTTATTGTTACCGATTATTGCTAGCTTGATTACCGTGTCGTTGGCCCAACATGGTGGCAACGCCGTAGCCGCTTTTGGTGTAATACTTCGTATCGAACCCTTGTTGATGCTTCTGCCCATGACGATGACCACCGCCATGCCGGTTTTTGCGGGGCAAAACTGGGCGATGGGGCAAAGGCGGCGAGTGGCCGAGGCTTTGCAGTATTGTGGCCAAACTCTGACTCGCTTTCAGTTATTAATTTATTTGATTTTGGTTGTTGGAGCGCGAGCACTGGCATCGTCATTTACTGACGATAACTATCTTCAAGATTCACTGACCTTCTATTTTTTAACCGTGCCGGTCAGCTATGGTGCCCTCGGTGGGCTGATGTTAACGGTCTCAACCCTTAATGCTGTCGGTATGTCTCGAGCGGCGTTAGGTCTAAATCTCTTCAGGCTGTTTCTGGTTTATCTGCCGTGTGTTTTATTGGGGCTGGAGTTTGGCGGCATGGAGGGATTGTTTGCTGGCATGGTGCTTGCCAATTTCATTTCGGGTTATCTAGGCTCGAAATACATTGCCAAAGTGTTGGCGGCTGGGGGAACTCGAAGGCTGGGTTCAGGCCTTGCACCGGCAAACTGAAGTTGTTTGCCGACGCTGCCTGTATTGAAGTCGTATCCATTGACGCGGCACACATGATAGGCCGCTCTTTTAAACCTATAAGCCAAAACCTGCCAATCGAATATTGCCACTCCGATTACGGGTTCTCTCAAAGGCATTTCTTGCCAGACTTAGGGTAGGCTCAATAATTGGGTTGCCATAAAAATCATCGAAGATAGGTTCAGAGATGATCATGCCAAAGGGTTCTATATCTTGTTGCTGCATGGCGATTAGTTCAGTGTTGGCCTGACCAAAGTTACCTTCGACCAACTTCAGCGCTACACGGAACATACTGAGACGTGAACCACCCCAACCTTTTTCTTCAAAGAAACTCAGCAACTCCGCGGCCTGATTGACCATCGCCGTTGCACGATCATCACCCAGTAGTTGCATGGAGTGGGTACGATAGAGCAAAAATGAAATCAAGGTTTCCGGATAACCATTACAATCCAGAAAACCAAGCTCGTCGGCCTGGTTAAAATACTGTTCAGCTTTCGCGTATTCTCGTTCGATATAAGCACCATAAGCACGCCAGTAGTCAACATAAGACTGAGCGCAGGCACTAGGGCCCTTCGAACTCGACTTTTCCGTGCCGGCAAGCATGTCGGCAGCCTTATAAACAATGTTTGCATCGCGCAGGCTAACACCTTTGTTCACTTCCAAAGAGGCTTGGGAGCCTGCACCCAGTGCTTCGTCTGAACGCTCTCTGATCGCGTCGCCGTCATCGTATCGCTGCAGGTAATACAAAGATTCAATAACCGAGTAGTTAACGTAGCGCTCAATATCGGTAAGTGCACTATGAGTCTCGGCGAACTCCAGGGACTTATCGTATTGGCCTGTGGCAACATAGCTGCGCAAGGCGAGCTGGAGAAACTTCGGATTATTATTCTGTTGATAAAACTGCTCAGAGTAACGAGCCGCATCGACATAGTCGCCTTTAACCATTAGGCCCCAGATGAACCCTTCTTGAATGCTGGGGTGGAGTGGATCGGTTTCCAGGGCTTTGCTGTATTGATTGAAAGCCAGATTCACCTCGCGATCTGCCGCCAACAGTTTAGCGAGTTCAAGGCGGACCATTGGCATGGATGGTTTGGCCTCGAGCGCCAGATTGTAATTGGTGATGGCGCGGTCTTGTTCGCCCTTCAGAGACGCATATCGGGCACTGGCCGCCA
>CAJWCA010000012.1 GCA_913020395.1 uncultured Cellvibrionales bacterium
CAAGCATTCGAACACGCGCTGGAGATGACATTACTGCAATACCCCAAGATGCAATTAAATTTGCAAGTGTACAGCGCCACAGAAATTCAACACCTGATTGCACTGGGGGAATTGGATATTGGTCTGGGAATATTCAACAATCAACATGACAAGCTCACCTATCATGCAGTGGGGGAGGAAAACATCAGTTGTTACATCAGCGAGCACCACAATCTATATCACAAAAAAACACTAAAAAAATCCGACTTCAAAGACTCCGGCTACACATGGGTGGACTTAAGCAGTAGGACTCGTCAGGAAATAGAAAATGAAATTCTTGTTGCGGAAAAAAAACCGCCCATGAATGTCAGCGGATACACAAACAACCTTCATAGCGCACTGATGATACTGGGCGCAGGTTCGTCGGTTGTGCCACTCCCCATCGAATATATTGATTCTAGAGACCTTCACTTTTCCTATCGAAAATTAGATGAAATATTTAAACCCTATTCAATCAAACAATCACTGGTATTCAATCAGGCGTTTGCCGAAGCATCACTTGCAGCGAAGTATTTACTCGAGCAAATTGATCAATCACTGAGCGAAAAAGTAAATACTAGTGTATGATTCTGGTCTGAGCGGCGGTATTAAATCGCCAGCTGATAGATTCAGCTGGCATCCAACACAGGTATAACACGTGCACCTTAAACCCAAAAAGAGACATCAGGATGCTCTCCTCAACTAGATTACTGCTTGCAGCCTTATCGGCAAGCCAGTTGTTTTTCCTTGGTGATATTAACAAAGTAATTGCAGCGGAATCATCAAACCTGCAATTGGAGCTACAAAGCACTTTCAATTATCGAGACAGCGAATCTTATGCTTTCCCTGTGAGTTTTCCATTCCCACCGGAAGCCTTACCCGTGGGGCAAGAAAGTGCTTTCCTTGAAACCGTTGACGCCGGCAAGCACCTGGAAGTATCAAATATCTCTTTGAAAGGCGCATGGAAAATCACGCCGAACTGGCGCCTACTATTCAAAATTGACGCCATTGATCTCTATGACAGAAACCCGACCTCCCAGGACCAGAAAGTAGATGCAGATACGTTCCTGCTTCGGTATGGCAAGAAAAGCTCCGCCAAACGGCCCGCAAAAACATTTAACTATTACCTGCAGCTTGGAAAATTTGGAAAGATGGAGCGACAGAATGACCGGCACCTGCAAAGTTACGGCTTGGTCAGCAGCGCCTTTAATCGATTTGAAGATGCGGGCGTAGAGCTGGGAATTGACTTAACACCCCAACTTTACCTTAAAACCAGCTATACCACAGGGAATCCGGTTTTTATTCGAGACCCCAATGCACTCGCCGGCGACAACGGCACTCGCGACCGCCAGCTTCCACCCAATAATCCCGACCCCGAACTGAAAAGTGGCATCGTTATATTATACGACGCAGAAATTGAACATTTTAACCTGAATAAAAATCCTGAGATTGGTTTTGGGATCGGGTTTCGCCCCCAGACTCAGGACAAACGCTGGCAATCTGATATTTTTGCGTGGTTTTATCAACGGGAACTGGCCGAAGAGCGGGAGCTTAATGGCACTTTCTATGGCGCTGATCTGGACCTACTCGATGGTGCCGTCGGATTTGGGCTGCCAACAAGCGGCGACAAGAAAAAGGAGTTCGGGCTCAACTATTGGTTGTATCGGGACAGCTTTACCTTATTTGCCCAATACGTTGACCAAACTTTGGCCGGCTTAAAACGAACAGGTAAAGAACTGGAATTAGCCTACAAAATTTCACTGCCTTTCAACTGGACGTTTAACGGTAAACCCGTCATTAAAAGTATTACTCCTGCTCTACGCTACTCAGATTTAAATACAGATTTTTCCGGTGGAGGTGGCTTTCCGGCGCCCAGTGCGAGTTGGGATTGGCGCAAGATCGACGCCGGCTTCAACATTGAGTTTCAGCACAGGACGACCCTAACTATTGAATACAACAAAAATGATTTTGAAACTATTTTGGGCACGGGGCATAGCGATGAGTTTTTAACATCACTCAATTGGCGCTATCGCTGGTAAGGGCTTGCTCATTGTCAGGCGTATCTTGATTCCAAACCTTGAATCAAACTACGTTGCTGCTCGATACTCTCAATCAAAAATTCCCGACAAGCCCTAACCCTGCTAGTGGTGCGCAGGTCGGGATGACTCAACACCCACACACCCCACTTCGACGGCGTTAAACTTAGGTCAAGGCGCCGTAGACTGGGCTCTGCATCGCCGACATAACAAGGCATGCGTGCAATTCCAAAGTCGTTTTTCACAGCCTCCATCATCGTCATGATTTCAGTTGCCCTTAGCACTACACGCCCATCGGCGAAGTGATCAAGCATCCACTCTGGTTGAGACTTTTCGTGCTGCCATAAAATTAGATGCGCCTCAGATCGCTTTTTACTGAGATATTTTTTACTGGCGTAAACCCCGTGCCCTAACTTCGCCACTTCACGTCCCACCAGATATTCGGGAGGTTTAGGACTTAAACGAACAGCCAGGTCGGCCTGTCGATTACCCAGGTCTACCAGGCCAGTGGAGGAAACCAGTTCCAGCTCTATTGCTGGGTAACGATCAGCAAAAGCGTGCAGATGGGGAGTAAGCAGCCGGGTAAACACGTCATAGGATGCGGCCAACTTCAGGGTACCCTTTAGCTGGGAATCCATTCCCAACACTTCACGGTCCGCCGCAAACACCAACTCCTCAACTCCCAGAGCGTGGGGCAATAGGTTCTCACCCGCTTGGGTTAAGGCATAACCGGATGATCTTCGGTCGAATAGACGGCTACCCAACTGCTGCTCAAACGCCGCGATTCTGCGCGCAACAGTAGTGTGTTTAACCTCCAGGGCCCGCCCCGCCCCACTGACAGAGCCCTCTCGAGCCAAGGCCAGGAAAAAACGCATATCGTCCCAATTCATCTTTTTGCCCCTTTTGACCCTTCTTCATTTCTCAAAGGGTTTCTATTTTCACGATGTGCATAAATGCACACATAGTGCTATTTATAACGCATTTACCGCCCTATTTAAACCTCCTACTATGAACCCATCTTCAACGGCACAAGACAAAACGGCCGGGAAGCTTAGCGATACACACTCGAAACTCAGCGATTGATTTTAAAAAGGAAAACATCATGAAAGCTCAAACAAACATTTTTAAAAGACTGGCGTTGTCTACTGCTCTATCGGCTTCCCTTATGGGTGGGCACTTTGCAAGCGCAGCTGAAGCGCCGGAAGAAAGCACGGCCAAGCTTCTCTCCGTTCATTTTGAAGCACGGGATGTTGTAAAAATTGAAGCCGGTGATTTCCACTTTGTGCCGGGCCAGGTTGCCCCCATTCACACCCATGACGCGCCCGCCATTGGTTATGTGTCCAAAGGCGAAATTCTGTATCAGGTTGAAGGCGAGAAACCACAACTGCTGCGCGAGGGCGACGCCTTCTATGAGCCAGCGGGCCCACGTATTTTGCGCTTCGACAATGCATCCGCGACCGAAGAAGCAATTTTCATCGACTTCAATCTGCAACAAAAAAATGAACCATTCATTGTTTTTGAAAAAGAACTAACCGAACACATCGATCGACGCACATTGCCTACGGCAAAACTAACAGGGAAATCACTGGAACAAGCTGACATTTTTGTCACTGAACTTGCCCCTAAGGGAAGCAAGATACTAAACACTAACGGCCCAGTTTTAGCCTATGTTGCTGAGGGTACCGTAAACGTTTCGTCACCCAAGGGAAAAAGTAAAAGATACATTGCAGGCGAGAGCTTTTCTCTACTTGAAGACAAACAAGTAGCCACAGTGATCAATAACTCGAAGACCTTAACGGCCAAGGTGATTGCATTTCACCTTCGCTAATCAATGCTGACCATTTAAACCGATACCTCTGACAAAATTTTGGAGAAAGAAAATGAAAAACTATATTCTGGTACACGGCGCCTGGGGCGGAGCTTGGGAATTTTCGGACCTGATTAATTTGTTAACTCAGGATGACGCTAAAGTCACCGCCGTCGACTTGCCTGGACACGGGGAGAATCCTAGAGCAATTCCCGATGTTACCATGGCCGCTTATGTGCAAACAGTTGTAGACACAATCAATGAGCAGAATGAGAAGGTCATTTTGGTGGGGCATTCCCTCGCCGGCGCAGTGGTCTCGCAAGTGGCCGAACAAATCCCTGAAAAAATCGATCGCTTGATTTATGTGGCAGCTATTCTGCCTAAAAACGGTCAGAGCCCTATGGATTTGATGTCAAGCGATGAGCAAGGCCAACTATTGCCCAACGTCACATTCTCCGAGGATCAGACATATGCAACCCTCACCGAAGAGGTCGTGCGCAATGTTTTACTCAACGACTTTAAGCAAGGGGAGGCACTAGATCGCATCATTCCGCACTTTCTGTTTAAGCAGGCTACCGAGCCCTTCATGGCGCCGGCACAGCTCACCGAAGAAAGGTTTGGGGCGGTCAAGAAATACTACATTCGGGCGGGCGACGATAAAGTCTTGAGCCCAAACCTGCAGGGAAGAATGCTTGAAAGCTGGGATATGAATGAAATTCTGGCGCTACCATCGGGCCACTTTCCCCTGAACACCATGCCCAAGGACCTGTACGACCTGATACGTAAAGTCTCTTAAGACCTCCTGCAGAAACGGGTGGCAACAATAATTTGTTGCCACCCATTATCAACTTTACCGCATTGTTTCTTTGATGGACTTGATGTGCTCGGGCCCCATACGACAGCAACCGCCAATAATGTCGGCTCCGCTTTGTCGCCACGTCTGTGCCGCCTCGCCGCACTCTATAGGGCTGGAAGTTCCATGCCAGCTATTATTGCTTGCATCATAGATTTCCCCGGAATTGGGGTACACAACAACTTTCTGTGTTGGGTCTACCTTTTTGATTTCACCGATAAGTTCATTGATATAAATCGGTGAGGTACAGTTGATACCAATGGCTCGGACACGAGGGTGCCCCTTGAACAAACGGGCACACACTTCAATCGGCGTGCCGTCATTCAGGTGTGTGCCATCTCTACAGGAAAACGACACCCAGGCCGGAGAGTCAACCTCCATCAACAAACCCTGTAATACCTTTGCTTCCTGTAAACTCGGTATCGTTTCACAGGCCAATAGGTCCGCACCACTGTGGTCGAGCCATGACAGGCGCTCACGATGGAACTCAATAAGAGCGGTGTCATCAACACCATAGTCGCCCGTGTATTCCGACCCATCACCGAGTGGGGCGCCGTAAGGTCCAACGCTGGCGGCAACCAGAAGTGGCCCAGAGGTTTTAGGTTTAGCGACTAGAAACTCTTCACGGGCCGCCACTGCCAATTCAACGGATTTAACAATGAGCGCTTGTGCTTCACTGGCGGAAAGGCCCAGAGTCATTAGACCCGACCGAGTCGCTTGATAGCTGGCACTAATAGTGCAGTGTGCGCCGGCCTCAAAAAAAGCGAGATGTGCATCAACAATCGCCCTGGGGTCGTCGCGCAGAAGTAACGCTGACCATAACTGAGAATCGAGAGAATAACCCTGTGCCTCGAGTTGGGTCGCGAGCCCTCCATCCAAGATCAGAGGCCCTGGCAATGCCAATCGTTCATCAAAACGCGATGGTGTTTGAACTGTCATTTTTTATTTTCCTAAACAATGCGGCATTGGAGAGATCAATAACACAACGATTATTACATCGATAAAGATAAAGCTCAAAGAGCTGGGTCTGCTGACAAGGTTATGTTGAGCAACCCCCACCCTCGAAAAACACCCCTTGGCACCAATATCAATTGGCGCTATTGGTAAGCGCTGACCCCTTACTTGCTGAACTTTGGTTCTTGATATAGATTCTCAACGGAGACAGTCATCTTTTATATAGTGCTATTTGCATCAATAGGCTATGTTTGAAAGACAGTTGTTATGGCCAAAAGCATTCATCAAGGGGGATTAAAGGTGCGACACCTAATCATTTTGCTCAGTTTTCTCGGGTTCTCAGCACAGACACTCAGCACACAGGAAAGTTACTCCAAAGAGCTGCTGGACCTCAAAAAACGTTTTTCTACCATTGAAGCAAAAGCGCTCGCTGAGGAATTCCGCGGTATTCAAGTCACCAACGGAAAACAAGAAGGTTTATTCCCTGTGCGTACAACCGGTGTGTCGACCAAGCCCATTGCAGAGGCCGCCACTGCCTATCTAAACTTGCTCTCTCCACAAGAATTGACACGCTCCCAATTTGCCAGCGACTCCCTCGAATGGCGGCGCTGGTTCAACGTGGACAATGGCATTTATGTTCGTCAGGGGCTCAGCCTAAAAGAGATGACGACACAACAGCGGGCCGCGGCAAAAAAAATACTGGAACTCTCTCTCAGCGCAAAGGGTTTAGCACTGAGCAAAGACATTATGAAGACAGATCAAACACTATCGGAGCTAAACTCCTCGGCATTCCTTGATGAACAGCTTTACTACATCACCATAATGGGCATTCCCAGCGAGTCGGAGCCCTGGGGCTGGCAACTGGATGGCCACCACCTTGTCATCAATTATTTTATACAGGGGGACCAGGTGGTAATGACACCTGCATTTTTTGGGGCGGAGCCTGCCATTGCCCAGTCAGGAAAATACAAAGGGAACCAAGTTCTTCAAGAAGAACAAAACGAAGCTTTAAAGTTTGTGCAGTCGCTGTCAGAGGCTCACCAGAAACTGGCAATACTCGAGCGGCGTAAACCTGCAGATAATATGCTAGCCGGTGCCCATAAGGACAATTTAATACTCGACTACGCTGGTTTGCCGGCCAATAAACTCAATGCAGATGACAAAGAGAAGTTATTGGGAATAATCCGTCTATTTGTTAACAATCTAAAGGAAGGACATGCAAAGATACGGATGGAAGCCGTCCAGAAACACCTAGATGATACTTGGTTCGCCTGGGTCGGCGACACAAAGGACAATAGCGTTTTTTACTACAGGATACACAGCCCAGTCATTCTGATCGAATTTGACCATCAAAGGCCCATTGGCACCCGGATGTTACACACGCCCGGCAAGCCGACCCGGGACCATATCCACGTGATTGTTCGCACGCCCAACGGCAACGACTACGGCAAGGATTTAATGGGACAACATTTAGCCGAACACCACCACTAGCTAGCCGCCACTAGCAAAAGGGGTCGGTTCTACACATTGCAGATGGCTGTGTTAAGATGCTGGCTCGGCCCCTATTTCATTATTTGACAAAGAGTTGACCTGCTCGCAATGTTATTACTAGTTACCTACGTACTGATTGCTCTCGGATTTTCCTTCCTGTGCTCTGTCGCTGAAGCCGTGCTCTTAAGTGTCACCACAGCCCATGTTGCCCTGCTAGAGAAAAATGGCCATAAGTCGGGTGCCTTGTTGCGCCAGCTCAAAGATAACGTCAACAAACCCCTGGCGGCTATTCTCACGCTCAATACCATTGCTCACACCATAGGCGCTGCGGGCGCGGGTGCTCAGGCCGCAGTGGTTTTTGGCAACGCCTATGTTGGCGTAGCCTCGGCAGTGTTAACCCTGTTGATTTTGGTCTTTTCAGAAATCATTCCAAAATCCCTGGGGGCACACTTCTGGCGGCAGCTGGCGCCCGCTACCGCCTATACGCTAAAGTATTTAGTCATTGTTTTATATCCTTTTGTAAAGCTGTCGGAAAAGCTCACCAGCAATTTAACGTCTGAGCCAACACTCAATGGTTTTAGCCGCGAAGAATTTATGGCAATTGCAGATTTGAGTTATAAAGAAGGGCAAATAGCAGAGCAGGAACATCAACTGTTACAAAACTTGCTGATCTTTAGGGACGCTCGAGTTTCAGTCGCGATGACCCCCAGAACGGTTATTTTTTCACTCTCGGAAACAATAACGGTTGAAGAGTTCTTTCATAAATATGATCAAGTGCCCTTCACTAGAGTGCCCATCTATAGCGATGATCCAGAAAACATTACGGGTTTTGTGTTTCGAAGCGACTTGCTGTTGGCACAAGCCAGGGGCAATACCACCAGCATGCTAAGTAACTACCGGCGGGATATCGCAGTGACTCTTAAGTCGATGTCCTTGTCTCATGTGTTTAATGAACTACTCAGATCAAAGGTTCACATGATGCTGGTGGTTGATGAGTACGGCGGAATCGAAGGCATCATTACACTGGAAGATGTACTGGAAACCTTGCTCGGTCTTGAAATTGTTGATGAAAAAGATGAAGCCATAGACATGCAAAGAGAGGCTCGGCGCCTGTGGAAGCACAGAGCTAATAAAATGGGGATAAAAACAGAAGAATCATAAAAGAGATCCCTGAGAGCATGCAAACTCAATCATTGACACCTTTTCGGTTTATCGCAGCCTTTATCGTGGTGATTTTCCATTTCGGCGGCAACACTCAGTTGGCCCAACTGGCCCCGAACATATTAACGGCCGGCTCTCAAATGGTCAGTTTTTTCTTTGTATTATCCGGCTTTGTAATGGTGCAGGCCTATGCCAAAAAAGGGCGCTTGCAGCGCCGGGATTATTGGCTTAGTCGAATTGCCCGAATTGCCCCCGTTTATCTATTGGCCCTGTTGTTAGCGGCTCTATTCATGTCAAAGCCAGCACTGAACAACGCCTTCTCCCTGGCTCTTAATATAACATTCCTGCAAGCCTGGTTGCCGCCCTACCCGCTGTCTTTCAATGGCCCATCGTGGTCCCTCTCGGTGGAAATGTTTCTCTACTTACTGTTTCCTTTCACCCTCACTTATATAAAGAACAGCCGACTCTCACCCCCAAATTTGATGGCCATTGCCGCTGTGTTTTGGGTTGCCTGCCAGGCAATTCTCGGCGCATTATTATCCAGTGATTTCTATCAGGGCTTTCCCTCTGCCTCTTTTGATCTCATTCACTATTTCCCCCCGGGACACCTCTCCAGTTTTTTGCTGGGCGTAACGGGTGGATATTTTGCGATTAAGAAAGATAAAACGCTGCCGCCGATAGAATCCCTGATCTTTATCGCAGGCAGCTTAGCTTTGGTATTAGCCGCGCTGCATTATAAACCCCTGTATTCATCACAAGCCGGTTTCAGTGCCCCTCTGCACGGCAGCTTTTTTGCCCCTTTTTTCTTGTTATTCATCATTGCGATTGCCATCGCCGACCCCACACTCAGCCGCCCCCTGAGAGCCAAGCCACTGCTGCTGCTCGGCGAAATCAGTTACGGCCTTTATATTCTGCAAAGTCCCATTCATCACATCTACATGAAATATTTATCAAAAACGCTAGATCTGGGTTATGAGGCTAATTTTTATTGTTATGTCGCCCTATTGCTGGCCGCATCCTTATGCAGTTATTACGTCCTTGAAAAGCCCGTGAAGCAGTGGGCAAAGCGGCGATTCATCCACCGCGCTCCCCTGGTTACCACCTAGCCAGGACGTGGAGGAGGCATCATGCCACCACCCGGACCTGAACAGCTGGCAATCGAGTTATCCTGTAACTCCCCTTTGTATCGCGGGCCAAATGTAAAAGGAAATGCGGGTGTGGTATCCGTATCCGATACGATGGTGAGGTGGTAGTGATACCCCAGGCCGTCGTGCTCATGGCCATTGTATTGATCCAGCGCCTGGTCTCCGCCATTGGCCGTACAGGCACTGTCGTAATAGTAGTCTTCAAAGAAAAAACCTGCCGCTGTCACAAAGGTATTACTGGACATACTGACATATTCCCCTGTGGTAGTTGGGCCACTGCTACTGGCATTGACCGTGCCCTGGCTCAGGTCATATTGATCGACCAGCAAACATGAACGCTCACCATCCGCCCCACAACCAGACTGAGAGTTGGCACTGTAATCCCGTGGGCTCCAACAACTTTGTGCCACCACACCCGTATCGTGCCAGGGTCCATACACGGCATAACCGTCTGCTGCAAAACCGTATATCGGCGAGTGACCCGTTTTATCTTCATTGACAATGTCACCCCAGCACCCCGAATAGAAATGATGATGATAATCACCACCGGCGGCGTGCCCCCCGCAGATATCAACATCATAGACTTCGGCAAACGGCGCCAGTGTATGCCAGACATCCTGACTGTTATAACTCTGCCCGTCATCCCAACTGTAGATAGAAACACCATTCACAGCGTAACCACTGGCAGCCAGGCCAACCTCACAGTCTTCACTGCCAACCACAGGTTCTATGGGGAAATATCCGTCTTTAGCTTGATCTTCCGGACAAACTGGCCCCGGGGGCCAATAGCCATAACCGGCGCCTGCCGCGCAAGGGGTATCCCCCGAGAAAGACCGATAACCAATGTCAGCACCAAACTCAACCGTATCCCCCGCGCTAGCCGTGGTGGCTCCGGGCTCGGTGACAAAATCCTGATTGTTCTGTGCACTCAAGTCGGCCCTTGGGCGCCCATTGAGCCAATCCACCAAATCTTGGGTCACAGTGACAACATAGTCGGGAATACCTTCTGTTTGTACCCGGGCATAGGCTGTGCCGTTCACCTCCGTTTCTTCAACGGACTGAACATTAACCAACACACCGGAAGCGCCTTGCCCGTCGAGAATAAACGCGGAGAGGTCTCCCTCAACGTTGATAATCCACTCGGTTAACAGGGCGATGGCCGAACTACTGGAAAAGGTGGAGGTAATGGTGGCCAGTGCAGCATCCAGAGAGCTGGTGCTGCCATCAACGCCGTCCAGCAAGAGTTTTGCCATATCAATTTCCGACTCGCCGTAATCCGCTCCCGAATCCTCTACGCCTGCGCTGTAGGCGTTGGCCGCGGCGAGTTTGTTATCGTAGATCGCGGCATCATCGGTGCCGTCATTGATGCCGTCGGCAATCTGAAGCGCAATTGACGCCAGCGTGCTTACGCCGCTATCCAAGCGGTCGACATAAAAGGCCAGGCCTGCGGTATCGGCGCTGCGCCCCAGAATCTGCAAAAAGATATTGTCGACTAATTCAGTAGAAGAAAACGCCCCAAAACGACTGGTATATTCACTGGAGTCACCAAAATTCTCAATAATGGCGGACAGGTCACCCCCACCCTCTGCCAGCCGAGTGGCCCAGAAGGCCAAACCTGCAGGGTCTCCTGGGCGGCCGTAGTAGGCGATATACATCTTTTGAACGCTGTCATAATCAGCCTGGCTATAGCTGTTCACCTGGGCCTGGGCAACACTTGCAAACATAAACCAAAGCCCCAAGCCCACTAGCCTGACGGCATTCTTGATATCAAAACGATTCAGCATTCTTGGTTCACCTTTTGTTGTCCGACTTGTTTTGTTGTCCGACTTGTTTTGTTGTCCGATGTTGGGTATTCACGATCAATTGCTCTGCATCAATCCTAGCAGTTAAACCTCAGGGGCAATGTGGAACAATTGTGAACTTGCATAACGTTTCGAGTGCTCGCCAAGACAATCCACATTTATTGCACAAACAAGATCGGGCAGATCACTTATACTCACGGTTCTGGCGACAACGAAGGGTGCAGCCCAGCGATATGACTACTTTAAGGCAAGCCGTTATTACACTGATTTCATGGGTGCTTTGCGGGCTGGCTATGGCCGGACACCCCACACGTGATGGCGGCGTCGAAATGGATCACGGTACCATCGAGGTACCCTCCGGCGCGCCACTGCCTGGAATTAAGCTAAGTTTGTTTCAAGACGACATGAGTGGATACAACTTACAGATAAAGGTTAAGGCTTTTGTAATCAGGCCCCCCATTCCCCAAAAAGCGAAGCATTACCCCATCCTCGAAGGCCATGCCCACCTGTTTATCAATGGCGTTAAAATTCAACGGGTTTACGGCGAGTATGTACACTTACCCGCCGCGTTGTTTAACGAAGGCATCAACACCATTACCGTGTCCCTCAACAATCACAAACACGCAACCTGGACGGCCACAGCGGTGGAAATTCAGAGCACGCTCACCATCGACCGTCGAAAAAGCCCCGTATTATTACACCAATATTCCTCCTCTCCCCTTTAGCTGACCCTCAGTACCAGCAAGCGTCACAAGACCTTGAATAAATTTCCTGCTTATTTTCAATACATGGATATACTTATTCATAGACTTTAGAGAATCACTCATGCCAAAAAGCCGTATTAGTGTCGACAAAACCCAGAATGATGAATGCCTGACTATAGGTATTACTGGCGCCTTAGACCTGCATCTGACAGACGCCTTTCGGCAGGCCTATGAATCTCAGAAACAGCGTTTTAAGCACTACAGCATTGACCTGCAACACTGCACGCGAATCACCAGCACCGGGCTTGGCATGCTGTTGATATTTAAAGACTTTCTAGAGCTTCCAGCAGACAAAATCACCTTGTGTAATTGCTCTAATGATATACGGCATATGTTAGACGTAGCCGGCTTTTCAAATCTATTTATTATCGAATAAACCCTCTTTTAAGAGTTAGACAACATCGCTCCCCCACCTTCTCTGTGCAATGAACGGCCTGGCGAATGATGGTATGCTCTGCCCTCGGAAATTCAAGATGACTAAAGGACTCTCAATGAAAGCCATGAAACTGAAATCACTACTTTTGGCATTGCCGCTCGCCCTGCCAATGGGCACCTGGGCAGACGATCACCACGCCGCTTCACCCTCATTCAAAGCTGTCGAGGTTGCCCCATCAATCACTATGTTGCAGGGGCGAGGAGGCAACATTGGTGTATTAAGCGGAGAACAGGGCCTGGTATTGATTGACGATGACTATGGCGTGATGAGTGAGGCACTGACCCAGAAACTCAAGACATTTGGCGGCGCGGAAAAAATTACCTACATCATCAACACCCACTGGCACGGAGACCACACAGAGGGCAATCTGACTCTGGGCAAACATGCCCCAATCGTCGCCCACGACAATGTCCGTCAGCGTTTGCTGAGCAGCCAGGAAGTAAAATTATTTGGCATGGTGACAGAGCCCTACCCGGAAATCGCGCTACCTTCAGTCACTTACCTGAAGACCATGAACCTATACATCAATAATGAACAACTGCAATTGATTCATTTGCCCGATGGCCACACCGATGGCGATTCAGTTGTGCACTTCAAACGTGCCAACGTTATGCATCTGGGTGATCACTTCTTTAACGGCATGTTCCCTTTTGTCGATGTGCAAAACGGCGGTAATGTATTGAAGGTTGCCAAAAACCTGGAAAGCATTCTTCCCTTGATCAATGACAAAACCGTCATCATTCCAGGGCACGGGCCACTCGCCACTCAAGCAGAACTGTTGGAATTCATCGACATGCTCAAGGGCACATCTGCCGAAGTTGAGAAAATGAAAAAAGACGGGCTTTCGTTAGAAGAGATGCAAGCCGCTGGTTTGTCCAAGCGTTGGGACAAGTGGTCGAAAGGATTCATTAATCCGAAGGTCTGGATTGGCATTGTTTACGCAAGCTCCCTCTAAAGACGCGGCATGAAGGAACACATCCTTCATGCCGGCTCCCCTTGTGTTTAGCGCCAAGTGTTATACGTTGTAAGTTGAAGAGGAGGTATCGCCTCCGCGCCCGGTCCAATTGGTGTGGAAAAACTCCCCACGTTCGCGATCCAGCCGCTCATAGGTATGTGCACCAAAGTAGTCTCGCTGGGCTTGCAGCAGATTGGCAGGCAAACGTGCCGTGCGATAACCGTCAAAATAGCTCAAGGCAGAACTGATTGCAGGTGCGGGAATGCCATTAACTACCGCCGCAGCGGCCACTCGCCGCCAACCAGCCTGCGCCGCCTCTATTTTCTCCTTAAAAAAATCATCCAGCAGCAGGTTATTAAGTGCTCCATTTTTATCAAAGGCCTCTTTGATATTGCCTAAAAATGCAGACCGAATAATACATCCTCCACGCCACATCAAGGCGATGCCACCGTAGTTAAGGTTCCAACCGTGCTCCGCGGCCGCTTCTCGCATCAATACATAACCTTGTGCATAGGAGACAATTTTTGAGGCTAAAAGAGCGTCTTTCAGGTCATTGATGAACTGCGCTTTGTCCCCTTCAAACTGAGACTGCGGCCCTGAAATCACCTTCGATGCCTCAACTCGCTCCAACTTTTGTGCCGACAGGCAGCGCGCAAAAACGGCTTCCCCTATCAGGGTTAGGGGAACACCCAATTCCAGTGCGGCCACCCCCGTCCACTTGCCCGTGCCTTTTTGTCCGGCTGTATCGAGTATGCTTTCAACCAGCGCCTCGCCATCTTCTTTATAAGCCAAAATATCCCGGGTAATTTCGATGAGATAGGAGTCGAGATCACCGTTATTCCATTCGGCAAAAACCTCGTGCATCTCGTCTGCATCCATACCCAGCAGGTCTTTCATGATTTGATAGGCTTCACAAATCAATTGCATGTCACCGTATTCGATGCCGTTGTGCACCATTTTCACAAAATGGCCCGCACCATTTTCACCCACCCAATCACAACAGGGTTGGCCGTCGTCTACCTTTGCAGAGATATGTTGAAATATGGGTTTGACCGCGGACCACGCTTCAGGCGAACCACCCGGCATGATAGAAGGCCCGATCAGCGCGCCCTCCTCGCCGCCGGACACTCCCGTGCCAATGTAATACAAACCCTGACTTTCAACATGTTTGACTCGCCGGTTGGTATCGGGGAAGTGTGTATTACCCCCATCAATGATGATATCGCCCTCTTCCAACAGCGGTAGTAATTGCTCGATCGTGGCATCGACGGCATCACCGGCCTTGACCATCAACATCACTTTTCGCGGCTTCTCCAAAGAGCCCACAAACTCCTCGAGCGAGTAGGCGCCGCGAATCGTTTTGCCATCGGCACGACCCTCGATAAAGCTCTTCACTTTTTCGGTTGAACGATTGTAAGCGGTGACCGTGTAGCCGTGATTGGCCATGTTCAGAATAAGGTTTTCGCCCATAACGGCGAGACCAATGAGGCCGATATCAGATTTGTCTTTCATAAGTTGCGTGGCTGCCTTGTTGTGTGAGCTAAAGTCATTGAGCAGGGTTTACGAACGCCGTCGCCAGACAGCGCTACCGTCACAAAATCAACCATAACAACATTCGAACAACGAGGGAAATCTAGCTTAGGGTTCGGACCTGGACACCCAATACAGAAGCACTAAGGTCAGCAGGCCACACGCGGAAAACCCCAGAATCAGAGGCATGATATTTCCCTCGTAGGCCTGGCCAATCAGAATAGCCCCGGGCATGGAGATCAGCGTGGAAACGGAGCCCACTATCGCCGCGCCTATCCCTGCGATGTGCCCCAGGGGTTCCATCGCCATCGAGTTTAAATTTCCAAACAGGATGCCGGTGCAAAACATTAATATTGCAAGATAGACAAACAGCGTTGTCAGTGGCGGATGACCACCATAGCGATAAGACCAGAGGGAGAATACAACAGAGGCAATTGAGCTGGCGATCACCGAGCGTTTAACCATCCAGAGCATGCCTTTTTTGGCCACCATTCGGCCATTAACAAATGACGCTAAACCGATCACCAGCGCGAGCGCGCCAAACGCGAGTGGAAAATAGACTCCCAGTTCGTATTGAATTTGCAACACTTGCTGCACTGAACTGATGTAGGCAAGAAATGGTGTAAAAACAACACCTGAAATCAGGGTATAACCAAAAGCGGTTCGATTGGTGAGAATCTCCTTGGTGGCAGCAAGAATCACCCGCAGCGACATGGGTCTTCTGTCTTCGGGCATCAGTGTTTCTGGCTGGCGCAACTGAAACCATATTAGGGCTAACAAACCCAAACCCAAGATCATGCCAAAGATGGCACGCCATGTCGCAAAAAACAAAATGCCCTGTCCCAATAAGGGCGCTAACATGGGGACCAGTATAAATATCATCATGATGAAAGACATAATGCGCGCCATTTCGTGACCCGAATATTGATCCCTAACCAGCGCAATCGAAACGGTTCTGGGCCCTCCCAGGCCTAAACCCTGTAGCAAACGCCCGACCAACATCATCTCAAACGTTGTGGCAAACATGGACAACAAACACCCCACAATAAAGACACACACACCAAAACTCACCGCGGGTTTGCGGCCAATGCTGTCAGAGAGGGGGCCATAAAACAGCTGGCCGATGGCCAGACCAATAAAAATAGAGGAGATAATCAACTGGGTATTATTCATATTCTCCAGTTGTAATTCCCGGCCCACATCGGCCAGTGCCGGCAGCATGGCATCAATGGTCAATGCCACCAGGGACATCATTAACGCCATCAGCGTGACAAATTCTCCAACAGGCAATGCCGGTTTGGTTTTGTGGTTAGACAACGAGGAAAAACTCCTAAATATGCTCTCTGTTGTAGCAGGTTCGAAATAACAGGTTCGAAGAAGGCGGGCGGTGTCGAGAGCGAGGTACAGCCGGACAAAGAATAATAGTCCGATCGGGCCCCGAGCACAACCAGACACGCGCCATTATTCAGCACAAAAAAACGATGACCTGAACACGTTCAGGCAGTACAGTACTCAGGTACTTTCAGCGACAGGAACTCACCATGTTATCCCGGGAACAGATTCAACAGTTTAATACTCAGGGTTATACTCGCATTGACGATTTTATCTCCGAGGAATGGCTAGACCGCCTAAAAACACAAGCGGGAAAACTGGTTGATGAGTGGGTCGACGACAGTCACAATCACACCTTTTCCACCCGGGACAACGACCGCACGGGCAACCACTATTTTTTGGAGTCCGGGGAGAAGATTTGTTGTTTTTTTGAAGAGGACGCATTCGACGCTGAAGGGCAGTTAGTACAAGAGCGATCACTTTGCATCAATAAAATTGGTCACGCCCTGCACACATTGGACCCGGTCTTTATTGCATTCAGTCATCAACGTAAACTGGGTGAGATTGCTGCGGATTTGGGGGTTCAACAGGCACAGCTGCGTCAATCGATGTATATTTTCAAGCAACCCCGTATCGGAGGAGTGGTGAATTGGCACCAGGACGCCAGCTTCTTTTACACACAACCACAGAGCGTGATTACCTATTGGTTTGCGATTGAAGATGCCACGCTGGAGAATGGCTGCCTGTGGGTTGAGCCGGGTGGTCACAAGGGCCCCCTTAGGGAGCGATTTAACCGAGACGGCCAAACCACCACCATGGTCCCCCTTAATGAACAACCCTGGCCCGATGACAAGAGCGGCCTGCCTCTTGAAGTGAAGGCGGGAACTCTATTGGTGTTTCAGGGCCTGCTGCCCCACTACAGCGCTCCCAATCACTCATCCAAGTCCAGGCAAGCCTACACCTTGCACGTCACAGATGGTGCCTGTGAATATGCTTCACAGAACTGGCTTCAGGCCGAAAAGCTGCCACCCTATGGTTTCGACTACCCATGAACAATGACCAACGTGCCCCGTTGTGGGTAACAAGCCTATAAGCCAAAGGGCCGTCTTTCCAAGCCAGAATTTTGACCTATACTCAATCAGGACACGTTTATTTTTCTGATTCTCTGGCGACAGGCATAGTAAGACCCATACATGACCCCTAATATTCTGGATTCCGTCGTTACCATCACCAGCAATCGAAATCTTGAATCACTCGAATGTTCGCTGATCAGGTCATTAACTGAACTGTTACCTGCCACGCAAGTTAGCATTAGCCACCTCTCCATCGATGATAGCGGCAATACCGTTGTGACCCGCCGTGTCTCCGTCGCCCCAGAATCTGAGGAAAAACAGAATCCCGCGCTGAAGATAGACTCACCCTACACTCAGATTGATAGCACTCAGACTCAGTGCATTGAAGAAAAAGAAACTTACAACTATCGCTGTGACAGGTGCTGTCATCTCAACATGGCCATCAGAGATGACGACGATGAACCTATTGCCATTTTGACCTTGGTCAGCCCAGACGACTTTTCGTCTTCCATTGACACCGTTGTCGCCATAGGCAAAATCTACAGAAATTACCTGATGATTTTGACGGAAAGCGAACGGGATCAACTGACAGGGCTACTCAACCGAAGAACCTTTGACCTGCGGTTCAGAAAGTTAATTGAGGACCAAAAAGCTTACAAGAAGACCATCAATGAAGACCCAAATGACCCCAAGAGACATTCATACAACGGCGAAGAGTCCTGGATTGCCATCATTGATATCGATCACTTCAAAAGAGTCAATGACCAGTTTGGTCACGTTTATGGTGATGAGATATTGGTGCTTGTTACCCAACTCATTAAGAAAAACTTCCGCCATTCAGATTTTTTATTCCGCTTTGGCGGCGAGGAATTTGTTGCCCTGATGGCACCGACCACTGAAGATATGGCTCACGCCGCACTGGAACGTATCCGCAAGGCTATTGAGGCCTATGACTTTCCCCAGATTGGAACAATCACCATCAGCATTGGATACACTCCCATCGACATAGACACCACTGCAACCCATATACTTGGGGCAGCGGATCAGGCACTGTATTATGCCAAAAACCACGGCCGAAACAGGGCATGTGGTTACAAGAATCTAATTAAAGAAAAAGAACTCACTGCAGCGAATTTCTCAGGCCCCATCGAACTATTCTAGCTTCTCGTGCATGGAAATTGTTTGATAGCGAAAGGCTTTCAACGTGTCGCTCCAATGTGTTGGACTAAGGCCGGCTTTTTGTTTTAGCTTCATCAGAAAGGTTTTTTTATCTGGAATAACGTCCCACACAGAGGGTAGAAATGTCGAGTGGCGATAGCCATCCTCCAGCGACAAGCCGTCTTGAAATGGATTCAGCTGATCGAGTAATTCATCCTCACTGTTAAAAGCGATTTCCACTTGAGGAGACAAAACAGAAATTTCAATTTCAAGTAAAGAAAGCTCCCCCTGGGCAAGCTTGGGAAAACGCGGATCTTCAAATGCGGCACTAAATGCATGGCCAACAACGTCTTCAATCAGGGGTAACGTCGGCGATAGCGAACCGATGCAACCTCGCAACTCACCCGACTTGCGCAACGTTACAAAACAACAGCCCAGAGCCCGAAGCGACACATCGTAGTTCTTTGTATCAAGCGACAACACCCGCCCGTCCACTAAACCCTGAGCAATCGATTTCCGCGCCAGGCTCAGCAATTGCGCTTGTTGAGAATCTGTATATGACATGCCCTACTCCAACCCATCATCAATGAAGTGCGTAAGCGCCATAACCGACCACCTCGCCGCGCCCTCCGGCGGTATCACCTGAGTTTCGAACGTCCAGCGTGCTCAGCGTTAAACCACGGCGGCTTGCCGCTACCAGCAAGCCATTTATCGGCCTGCACCCACACGCTTGGTCCCCCTGAAGATCAGTGTGGAATGTTTCTATCGCCCGGGTCGTATCCCGGTCAAGTTCCCGGGCTTCAGCATAGGAGTGAAAATGGCTCAGGTCTGAGCTGATGACAATCAGTGTTTCAGGTCCGCCCCATAGAAGTTCCAATACACCTGCAACTTCATCCGCACTTGCATTTCCCACCACGAGAGGAACCAGGGAAAAATGTGGCAGGATATTTTGTAAAAAAGGCAGGTGTACTTCCAAGCTGTGCTCTTTGGCATGCGCCTCTTCCAGCTCCCGAACACACGCCATTTGGCCAAGTGCCTCAATCGCATTATGATCGACAGCAATGCGGCCCAACGGGGTTTGAAAGCTGTCGCAACCCGGCGTGGCAATACCCTGAAAGGCCACTCGATGAGAGGGGCCTAGCAATACTACCCGCGTGATTCTGCCAGCAGATTTTTTGATTGCGTTATAAGCAGTCGCGGCGATAGGTCCAGAATAAATATAGCCCGCGTGTGGAGCAATCAATGCCTTGGGGTCAAGCGAAGGGGTAAGCGCATCGTGCAACATTTTATTGAGGTCACGACTTAATACGTCCGGATCTCCCGGATAAAATTGACCGGCGACAACGGCTGGACGAGTACTCATGACCACCTCCCATTGGGTTTAACAAAACAGGGGTTTTGCGTTAAATATCAACAGCCTTGTTTTATCTGCTCTAAGGCATATATTGGTAACAGGGTACACAGTGCAAGTGACAAAATCATATCACCAAGCGCGGAGCGTCACCATGAGAAGCTTTGCAACACAACACAATACAGAGCCTCCTACCGCTCACCCGACAGAGTATTGGCAACGTTTGCCCGACGGGCGCATTCAATGTGATGTTTGCCCCAGAGCGTGCAAGTTACGCGAGGGACAGCGTGGATTATGTTATGTGCGGGGCCGGCAGAACAACGAGGTCGTTCTTTACAGCTATGGTCGCTCCAGCGGATTTTGCATTGACCCAATCGAAAAGAAACCGCTGAATCACTTTCTGCCCGGATCATCTGTTCTCTCTTTTGGTACCGCCGGTTGCAACCTGGCCTGTAAGTTCTGCCAAAATTGGGACATGAGCAAGTCCAGGGAAATGGACACACTCGCCGATGCCGCCATGCCGGAACAACTTGCCGAGGCTGCGCAAAGCTACGGCTGCAGTAGCGTTGCTTTTACCTACAACGATCCGGTTATCTTTCTTGAATATGCAATTGATACGGCACTGGCCTGTCACGACAGAAATATTAACGCCGTAGCTGTCAGCGCAGGTTATATCTCCGACGCTCCCAGAGAAGCTTTTTTTCGGCATATGGATGCAGCCAATATTGATTTAAAAGCCTTTAACGAGAAGTTCTATAAACATATCTGTGGTGGTCACCTGCAGGCGGTCCAGGAAACGCTTTTGTATTTAAAACAGGAAAGCTCGGTTTGGTTTGAGATAACTACACTGTTGATTCCCGACGAAAATGACAGCGACCGGGAACTGCACGCGCAGTGTGAATGGATATCAGAATATCTCGGCAATGATGTGCCGCTTCATTTTTCTGCCTTTCATCCGGATTGGAAAATGAGAAACAAAACTCGAACACCGGCAAGCACCTTGAGTCGTGCCAGAAAAATTGCCCGCGACATTGGTTTACACTTTGTATACACCGGCAACGTACATGATACCGATGGAGGCAGTACCTACTGCCCCGGATGCCAGAGTCGATTGATTGAAAGAGATTGGTACGAACTGGGTCAATGGAATCTAACGAAACAAGGCCACTGCAAACAATGCGGCGAACGTATTGCCGGTGTCTTTTCCGGCAAACCAGGCACATGGGGTGCTAAGCGTTTACCGATCACCTTGTCCAGGTGATACAAGCACAACGCCCGCCGACTATCTTACCATTCACTTTACCTTCTTTTATTTCTTTTGATTTTTGGCCAAAGCCGCGTCACAGGCTTGATGAAACCAGTAAACCGGCGTTTCCAAACCACCCGTCAGCCAGTGAGTATCTGCGCCGGAGCGAGTGGCCGATTGAATGTTTTCACACACGGCAATGTCCTCTGCAGCAAACACTTGTTGATTGATTAAGGCAAAGGTCTTGTCCCAGTAACTGGCCTGCAAATCGGCATCTCCGGGCACTAACATATCGTGGTATACAACGGAGTGATCACTGCCGTTTGGAAATACCGTTATGCGGGAAACCCAATCCGGGTGAAAGACCAAAATGGTATTGGGAAACAAGGTGTAAAATGGCGTGGTCCAAGCGCGAAAGTCCCACTCCGACTCAGGTAAAGACCTGGCATTAACTATATCGTTTCTAGCCCCAACTGAACGAGAGTGACAACCCATTTTTTCAAACACTGTGCCATGTTCATGGAAAAACGGTTTCACGGAGTCTTTGTGTAACGTTTTCAAATGGTAGCCTTCGCTGAAGGCATCAATCACCAGCTTCCAATTACAGGCTGGGCGCAAAACATCAGCGTGCTTCACGATATGTTGATCGAGTTCAAATTCAAGAAGGTCTTCGTCCACGCCCGACAAATACGACTTAATGTCGAGCGCATTGGATTCCAGTTTCATCTTGTTAGGCAGCAACCAGATAAAACCCGCTTGCTCTTTAACGGCCAGCTCGACCAGGCCTCGCCCTTCGCTATCGAGTTCGGGAAACGCTTCCTTATTAGGCACATACTTCAGCGCCCCATCATCCATATAGGTCCAGGCGTGATACGGACACTTAAAGCTCTTGGCTTTTCCGCACGGAAGATCTGTCAGCTTTGCACCGCGGTGTCGGCAGCTGTTTATAAAAGCCCTCAGGTGACCATCGCGATCACGATTGACTAAAACAGGCATATGACCAACGGTTAGGGTTACAAAACTACCGTTTTCATGCAGCTGACTACCGTGGGCGACTACAACCGGGAAATCCTGAAACAATACATCTAATTCCGCTTGTAAGCGCTCCTGTGAGGAGTAACTTGAAACAGCAATGGCACCGCTTTCCCCCAGTTGGGATTGCTTGTCGTCAATCAGTGCCAACATCCTTTTCAGGGTCTCTGTTCTCAATTCGGGTGTCATCGCTACCTCTCTGCAGCTTCAGTGTTGTCTGGATTTAATACTATACAAAACGCAGTCGCTGCTCCTAGCACGATTAGGACAAATTCCCCCAATAAACGGACAAGATGCTTATGAAAAAAGCGGGAGTGCTCAGACACCCCCACTATTGACAGGCCAGGGGTGCTGAGTTCAGATAGGCAACGCGACTGCACAACGCTGAGGCCCACGTTTGAAAAACATCTATATCTATCTGCCACACCAAGCCGTTGGCATGAGCGCTATGTTAATAAAAGACCTCTGCTGGGTTGCCACTAAGCACGCACTGTCACATCAGGAGATAACGGCGGAAGCTGGGGCAGGTGATCATGTGCATCTGGTCAGTAGCGATGGCAAACCTGTTCGTTGTTTTTCCGGTAATGATATCTCCGTCGACAAAAGCCTCGACCAGGTAAGTGATGCGGATGCCATGCTGGTCTCTGCCTATTGGGGCGAAAACCAACACACAATCGACACTAATCAGCCCCTGATCGAGCGACTCCAACAAATCCACAGAGAAGGCATACCCATAGCCGGGTTCAGCAATGGACCCTTTTTACTTGCAGAGGCGGGTTTGTTAGACAATAAAGTGGCCACCGTCTATCCACCCGTCGCAGAATCTTTTCAGCAACGTTATCCAACGGTCAATTTACGTGCTCAACGTGCAATCACCGACGCAGGTAACCTCTACTGCGCCAATGGAATCGCCTCGGGTTGCGACCTGATCGTGTCGATTATCGAGATGTTGTATGGGCCGGAAGTCGCCCGCCAGATGAGCCACGATTATCTATTGGGGTTTAATCGGAGCTATTCTGTTGCGAATGTTGGCTTTGACGGACAGAAATACCACCGTGACCGCCAGATACTCACAGCCCAACAATGGCTGGAACGGCACTACGCGAGCGATGTCAGCATGGAGGCCGTGGCGGCGGATGTAGGCATGAGCTCGCGAAACTTCTCTCGACGATTCAAAGTGGCCACCGGCGACAGTCCGGGGCAGTATTTGCGTCGTATTCGGCTTGAAGTCGCCAAGGACCTTCTCGAAAACTCTGATAACTCAATTTCTGAGATTGCCTATCGTGTCGGTTACTCTGACGCGGGTTATTTCAGTAAAGTGTTTGTGCAACAAGAGGCCTGCCAGCCAAATATCTACCGGGAGAACAGGATTCACAGCTGAGTTGGGTATATGCTAGTTGAAAGTGAGATTCCGGCCTAAGCTTGCCTATTCTCATTCTTTTTCTATATTAATAGTGGCCTTTATTTCGTTTTTTACTATTTGCATTCAACCGGGACAAACCATGGCAAAGCGTTCGAATAGGGAAATAGTACTCCTATCAACCTCCTTGTTTATGGTTGTCGCTGTATTGTTATTTGCAGTTATCCGAGCCCGTCAGGGGGATTGGGCCTTGGCCACTGTAGACTTCGTCATTTCACTGGCAATGGCTGGCATCTTTATCTATGTCTACAAAACCGGAAAAACTAATATTCCCAACCATGTAATAGCGTTTGTAGTGATTGGCAGTCTAGTCTCTGTGATTTGGCTGAAAGGGCCGTCGCACCTCTTCTGGCTGTATCCTGCACTCATTGCCATTTATTACCTTTTTCCCATTAAGATAGCAATAATCACAAGTGCCTGCCTATCTATTAGTCTTCCTCTTCTTACGTTTGACGCACTGGGGATTGAGGACTTTCTCATCATTGTCGGCACATTAGCAATAACCAATATTTTCTCGTTCATATTCATGCGAGCTATTGGCCGTCAGCACCAAAACCTATTAGACCAGGGAAAAATCAGTCGACTTAGAAACCGAACACTTGAGTTGATTGTTGGGTCTGGAAACCTCAGCGACATCCTCAACTCCATCGTCAACAGTGTTGAACTTGAATACAATGACATGATGTGCAGTATTTTATTGTTGGATGAATCTGGGCAACGTTTACTGTTGGGCGCCGGGCCGAGCTTGCCGGATTTTTACAACAAAGCCATAGACGGAGTCGAGATTGGTGAAGGTGTTGGATCCTGCGGCACAGCGGCATTCCGCGGAGAGCGAGTGGTCGTTGAAGATATCGCCACACACCCCTATTGGGCAGCCTGGAAAGGTCTTGCCGAAGAGGCCAAGCTGGGCTCTTGCTGGTCGGAGCCGATTACCAACTCAACAGGGAAGGCATTAGGCACTTTTGCCATTTACCATTCAGAAAAGTGCACGCCGAAACAGCACGATTTTGAAATCATAGAACAGTTTGCCCACCTGGCCAGCATTTCCATCGAAAAGGAACGAGCCAGCCAAAGGATTTGGCAACAGGCGAATTTTGACGACCTCACGGGTTTGTTCAACCGCAACATGATGCACGAGCAACTAAAACAAGCATTAATCAGAGCACAAAGAAATGACCTGCAAGTTGTTGTCGCATTTCTCGATCTGGATAATTTCAAAGATGTTAATGACACATTAGGGCATGACGCCGGAGATCTACTTCTAAAAGAAACTGCCTCACGCATAAAGGCGTGCATCAGGGAGAATGACACCGTTGCCAGATTAGGTGGAGACGAGTTTGTGATCATTATGGCAGACATAGACGATATTGAAGGGGTCGAACGTGCGGCCATCACAGTACTGGAATCATTATCAACACCCTATCAAATCAACGAGGATGTTGTTCACAGCTCAGTCAGCATAGGGCTCACGGTCTATCCAGATGATGCTTTAAGCTCTGAAGAGTTATTGAAAAATGCAGACCAGGCGATGTACGGCGCAAAAAATATGGGCCGCAATAGCTATCGTTATTTTACAGAGAGCATGAGAGACCGCGCCCTCAATCGCATGCGACTGACACAAGATCTTCGTCAGGCAATTGACAATGATGAGTTTTTTATTGTCTACCAACCCATTGTCAACCTGGCAACGGGTGAGATTCACAAGGCAGAAGCGTTGCTTCGCTGGAGACACCCCGAGAGAGGCTTGGTAAGCCCCGCCGATTTTGTGCCCTTGGCGGAGGAAACCGGCCTAATCATTAACATCAGTGACTGGATGTTCGATGAAATTCTGTCGCTGGTATCCGACTTACGCCAGAGTAATCATCCTGATTTTCAGGTCAGTATTAATACCTCTCCTATTCAATATAAACAAGATACCGGCAACATTACCAAGTGGCTGTCTAAACTACAGGAGTGCACAGACGATTCCTGCCCCCTGGCCTTCGAAATTACAGAGAACCTGCTCATGGAGAATAAAGGAGACCTCACTGAGCTACTGCGGGATCTTCAAGCCTCCGGGATATCAATATCTATTGATGACTTTGGCACCGGTTACTCATCACTGTCTTACCTGCAAAACTATCAAGCTGACTACTTGAAAATCGATATCAGTTTCGTTCAAAAGCTCACCCACAAAAGCGACGATGCAACGCTGTGTGAAGCCATTGTAGTGATGGCTAAGAAATTGGGTATTCAGGTGGTTGCAGAAGGGATAGAGACTGAAGAACAGGAACAGATTCTCAAAGCGATGGAGTGCGACTTCGGGCAGGGCTACCTGCTTTCCAAACCACTGGAGGCACAAGACCTCCGGGAATTTCTACTCTGCAGTGCCAAAGGTTCCAGCAAGCCATAGCAAACAAGTAGACTGCGCTCAATGGTTGCATCGACGCTGCGTTCAATTTATTCTTCCTCTCAACAAATAAATACTCTGGATAAGGAAATCACATTGACTCTGTCGCCCCTGATCTATACTCAGTAATACTCAGTGGTCCCGGCACGTTATTTGGTTATAAGGACAGTTTCTATTATGAATGTTGAATTCATCAACCCCTTTCTACAATCCGCATCCAATATATTGACCACGATGGCCACGCTTGAAACCCAACGCGGAAGTGCAACCGTCCATTGTGAAGATCTGCCGCACGCCGACATTACCGGCATCATAGAGATGGTTTCTGATGAAGCGACGGGCGTTGTTGCCGTCTCCTTCCCTAAACCCGTAATTCTCGAGATTGCCAAACGTATGCTGGATGAGGAGTACCTGGAAATTGATGAGACGGTATCAAACCTGGTCGGTGAGATTACTAACATGGTCTACGGCGGCGCCAAAGCACTGCTGGACGAACAGGGTTACAACTTTGATTTAGCCATTCCCCGGGTCATTCAGAGCCGGGATATCGAGCTGGACTTCCCCAAGGGCTGCGCCGTGATTCAGGTGCCCCTGTCTACCGAAGCGGGTGTCTTCTTCGTGGAAATCTCATTTGAGGGCACTGAGGCCCTCTGTGAAATTCAATAGCGGCCACCGACACCTGACAGACTGATCAATTGCTTAGCTTGCCAGCCCCCGCCCGCTCACTCTCAAGCTGACGCAATGCAAAGCGCTGTATCTTACCCGTTGCGGTTTTGGGCAAACTCTCAACAAAGTCGATGGCTCTCGGGTATTTGTAGGGAGCGATCGTCGATTTGACATGGGTCTGTAGCGCTGTAATGAGTTCTGCCAGCTGTTCATCATCTCCCGGCCTGCTTCCATCAGCCAATACGATATAAGCCTTTACAATCGATCCACGCTCCTCGTCGGGCTTTGCGACCACGGCAACCTCTTCCACCGCCGGGTGCAGCAACAGGGCATTTTCAACCTCTGGGCCGGCGATGTTGTAGCCCGAGGAAATAATCATGTCGTCGGCGCGAGACTGGAACCAATAGTAACCGTCCTCATCCATGCGGTAGGCGTCCCCCGTGATATTCCAACCGTCGAGCACATACTTGGCCTGCCGGTCGTCACCGAGATACCGACATCCTGTAGGGCCGCGTACAGCCAGTCGCCCAACTTCTCCCACCTCCACTTCCTGTCCGTTTTCGTCGATAATCTTGGCTTCAAAACCGGGAATGGGTTTGCCGGTTGAACCGGGCCGAATTTCATCACCACACGCCGAGATAAAAATATGCAGCATCTCGGTTGCCCCGATGCCATCAATCAATTTAATACCCGAGGCTTCATGCCACGCATCAAACGTTGCTTTTGGCAGCGGCTCTCCCGCAGAGACACATTTTTGCAAGCTACCCAATTTATAATCGTCGAAATGCGCAAGAATGTGACGGTAGGCCGTGGGCGCCGTTAAGAGTGTAGTGGCACCGTAGGTTTCAATAGCCGCCGCCAAATTGTCAGGTGTGGGCTTTTCAAGCAATACGGTTTTAGCTCGGGAGGCCATAGGAAACAATAACAAGGCCCCCAAACCAAAAGTAAAAGCCAAGGGGGGACTACCGATAAAAATATCCTCAGGGCGAGGACGCAGGACTTCCTTACAAAAACTATTACAAATCGACATCACGTCGCGGTGAAAATGCATCGTGCCCTTGGGCACACCCGTTGTACCTGAGGTGAACGCAATCAAACACACATCATCAGCGGCGGTAGCAACCGCCTCAAAGTGACCCGACTTTTGCTTCATCAGGTGTTCCAGCTCCCCTTTGCCGTAACAGAGCAAATGGGTGAGCGGCGCAGACAGCTCCATGGCCACTTCAAGTTCATCGCGGAGCTTTTCATCACCGAGCGCCAAACGAACCTCTGCCTTATCACAGATCACCGCCATTTCTTTGCCCTTCAGCATCGGCATGGTTGCCACAACAATACCGCCCGCCTTCACAATGCCAAACCAGCACGCCGCCATCAAAGGGCTATTAGGCGAGTCCAGCAGCACTCGTTCTCCGGGTATCAGCTGATAGTCCTCAACCAGCACAGCGGCAATTCGATTGGCCTGCTGCTGAAACTCCAAGTACGACCAGGAAGTGGTTTCGCTGTATATGAAGTCCTGGTCACCCAGCCCTTCGTCAATGACAGCATCTAAAAGCGCCGAGGCACAATTCAGCGAATCCGGATAATGATAAGCGTCTAAGTTAATAAAGTCTGGCCACAACTTTCGCGGCGGAAGCATGTCTCTGGCAAAGGTATCTCTTGGTGTAATGGGTGTGGCCACAACAGGTTCTCCTTTTTTAGTTTTTATATCAGGTCACTGCAGTTTTTGTTTTAAACTCTTCACAATTCCAGCTGTCATTTTTCATGATATCGACAAGTACTGAGACGCTGTCCCAGATATCAACATATCGAACATAGAGCGGGGTAAAACCAAATCTCAGCACGTTTGGCGCGCGGAAATCACCGATGACCTGTCGCTGGATAAGAGCCTGCATAATCGCGTAACCCTGTTCGTGCCCCATCGACACCTGGCTGCCACGTTCGCTGCTGTCCCGGGGTGAAAGAATCGTAAATTCCGGGCATCGTGTTTCAATCAATTCGATAAATAGATCACAAAGTTTGATGGATTTTTCTCGCAAACGCTGCTGACTGACAGAGGCCATAATATCAACACCCACTTCAAGGGCCGATGAGGCCATTACACTCGAGGTGCCACAGAGGTTACGTTCGATACCGGGCGCAGGCGCATAGTGATCGGAGAACTCAAAGGGGTTGGCGTGACCAAACCATCCGGACAGTGGTTGACGTGCCTGAGCGTGGTGTCTTTCAGCCACAAACAAAAAGGCGGGTGCGCCCGGGCCACCGTTTAAGTATTTGTAGCCGCAACCCACCGCAAAATCGGCGCCGGCCGCGTTCAGGTCTACGGGTACTGCACCAGCGCTGTGGCTCAAGTCCCACAGCATTAACGCCCCCTGAGCCTGAGCCCGGGCAGTGATGGCGTCCATATCAAACAGCTTGCCTGTCTTATAATGGACATGTGTCAATACAACCAGCGCAGTGTCTTCGTCAATGGCCGCCTCAATCTCATCTCGAGGAACCGTGACCAATTCCAACTGATCACCCAGAAACTCAACCAGTCCCTGCAAAATATAAAGGTCGGTGGGAAAGTTTCCTGGCTCGGAAATAATTTTTCGTTTTCCCGGATTCATTTTTACAGCGGCGGCGGCCAGCTTAAAAAGATTAACGGAGGTAGAATCGCAGATGACAACCTCGCCCGCCTTGGCTCCGATGAAGCTTGCAATCTTGTCACCCACCCTGCGTGGAATGTTGATCCAGTCACTGCTATTCCAACTGCGAATTAGCTCCTGCCCCCACTCTCTCTCCACGACCTCTTGCATTCGTTTTTTAGTGGCTTTTGGCAGAACACCCAGCGAGTTGCCATCCAGATAAATTTGCCCCTCAGCCAATTCAAAGAGTTCCCTGAATTCAGCCAAAGGATCGTTTTTATCCATCACCTCAAAATCCAGACGAGTCAATTCACTCATTATGTAATACTCCGTAGCAGCGCACGCAAAGGCGATGCATCAACATCTGCTAATTTTAATGGGGGGGCAATTAACTCATAATCACCCGGCACAATGTCATCCAACACCAGGCCCTCCAGTATTGCCATTTGATGGTGCTGAACCGCTTTATGGGCGGTGAGTACTTTTGCTTCCTGAGGGTCGAGAGAGGGGCTGTCTACGCCAATTAAAATACCACCCCGTGCGGCAATAAGATCGATGGTATCAGGGGAGACAGCAACGTAGTTATCAACCCACTCATCGGAGGGAAAAGTTTCATAAGTTTTAAGCAAAACCCTCTCTACCCGCTCGGGCAAGTTCGCTTCAATATGCTCGGGTAATACACAGCTTTCCACCGCCGTTACATCAATCACGATACAGGGACCAATGTATTTACCAGGGTCCACATCGGCGATGGCACACCCCTGCGCATGATAATGCAGGGGCGCGTCTGCGTGGGTGCCCGAATGTGTTGAGAGAGAAAACTTGGCAACATTAACGGGGCAACCACCTTCCAGCACCCAAGTACGTTCCGACGAAAACGCCGTATCGCCAGGCCAGACAGGAATGCCAATACGCAGGGTTTGTGAAATATCCCAAATTTTTTGCATAGTGCGCTTTCTCAATATTTTAAAGTGACGTACGAACCGACCACAGCTCGGGGAAAAACTGCAAATCCAGCGCTTTCACCAGATAACTCACACCACCCGTTCCACCCGTACCCATCTTATAACCAATGATGCGCTCTACTGTTTTCATATGGCTGAAGCGCCATTTTTGAAAATGGTATTCAAGGTCGACTAGTTTCTCGGCCAACTCATACAAGTCCCAATACTTTTCAGTATCCTCATACACCTTTTTCCACGCCGCTTCGACAACGGCATCGGCAACATAGGCCTGACTCCAGTCTCGCTCGGAGTGGCTTTCAGGAATATCAAATCCACGTTTTGCCAAGAGTTGAAGTGTAATGTCGTACATGCTGGGAGCATTGAGAACGTCTAACAAACGCTGGCGGTTTTCCGGGTGACCGCGGTGGGCGTCAACCATCTTTGCATTTTTGTTGCCAAGTAAAAAT
>CAJWCA010000013.1 GCA_913020395.1 uncultured Cellvibrionales bacterium
GAGCACATCATTCCGCCGTGGTGTTTGATTTTGACAAGAGTGTGAGTGTCACGGGAACGGTTACCCGACTGCTTTGGCGAAGTCCTCATGTTGCGATCAACCTTGAGGTTGTTAATGACCAGGGAAAAACAGAGATATGGAAGCTGGAGTCCTACTCCATTCATGCACTGGTCGGTCGAGGATGGAAAAAGTCGGATGTCAAAAAAGGACAGATGATTACCGCTCAGATTAACCCCTTAAAAAGCGGTAAGCCAGGTGGTGTTCTTCAATGGGTGACTTTGAAAGGTGGACGGGTGCTGCCAATCCACAAAGATTCGCCAGATGGCAACAAAATGGTGAAAGTCAATGTCAGTACGCAGAGTAAAAATTATGTCTCTACAGAGACTGCTGCAGAGAGAAACTTGAGAAGAACGGAAAATATCGCACGAGAGAAAAAATGGCGTCCTGAAAATCTGCCTCTCGTGAATAGTGTTGGTGGACCAGGTGCATTGGATCCGAAAAACCTGGGCAGAAAAAGAGAGAAGGCTGCATTTGATATGACCGGGGTATGGGAGTATCGGGCAGAGGAAGGGCGAGCTAAACAATTTGGTGCCAACTCTTGGGATTTTTACCCTATTCCAGAATTGACGCCCAAAGCACAAGCAGTCTATGACAAGTACATTGCGGCGACAAAACAGGGCAAGCGAGTAATGGATCCACACGCCATGTGTTTTCCTCCCGGGCAGCCCGCTTTGATGACTCGATATGGCGCATTTATGGCAGTTCAATTGCCAACAGCGGTCTATATCGTTCATCGTTTTAATAATAGTTTTAGAACTATATTTCTGGACGGTCGCGGTCACGTAGATGAAGACTTGCGTCAGGAAACCTACAATGGCGACGCAACCGGACAGTGGAAAGGTGGCGCGCTCGAAGTTGATCTTGCAGGTTTTGGTTCACCAGAACATTGGATCATGGATGGCATTCAAGTGAGCGAAAAATTCCAGATGACTGAGCGCATTGAAATGATGAATAACGGTAATACCCTGATGATCGACATGACCTTTGTCGACCCGGAAAACTGGCTTGGCGAGTGGAAGCATACTAAGTTCTTCGATCGGCTGTTACACAAAGACATTGAAGAGGCAACTTGCATTTCCTCTCTCGACAATACGGCCTTGCCCGAGATGTAATAACCTGACTGGGAATTGCCGCCAAGAGGCGGCATTTCCCACTAGTAGAAATCCAGATCTTCCCCGCTCGAACATTCAATATTACTCTCTCTGATTTATACAGCCTTCTTTGCTGTTGAGCTGGATCGTTTCATAAAACGGAATACGCATTCTATTACCTTGCGTGGAATAAATGTTTGGTGGAAGATTCAAAAATCGAGTGTTAGTGGACACGTGTAAGGAGTTATCGTGAAGTTGGCAAGTATTTCTTATCAGGGCGCTGATTGTTTAGCGCTGTCTATAGGCAAAGATCAATTAGTTAAAGCGTCAGATGCAATGACGGCCTGTTTTGGTCGGGATGCGGTGATTCCGATGGACATGTTGGCTTTGTTGCAACAAGGAGAAGAGGGCATGTTGAATCTTGCCCGTGCATTGGCGTTTGCAGAGTCTAACCCTGAGAGGGTGACCCGGTTTCCACAGGCTCGCGTGCAATGGCATGCGCCGGTTCGAAACCCTGGAAAAATCTGTGGAATAGCAATGAATAATTCCGCAAGCAATAGTCGAAAAATAAGTGCACCTGAGCACCCAGCGTTTTTTCTCAAGCCAGCCTCTTGTCTGGTGGGGCACAAGGAAGAAATTGCTATTCGAAGTTATTATGGAAGCGTTCATCCCGAGCCGGAGCTTGCAGTGATTATTGGTAAAAAGATGCGTGATGTTCCTGCACTTGATGCCATGGACTATGTTGCAGGTTACAGTGTGATGAATGATATTACAGGCAACGGCATGCGTGCAGAAGATTTGTTTCAATATTGGGCAATCTACTCAAACGAAGAGGATCCAGATAAAACCCATCGGGTAGAACAGCACTTATCCTATGCTGCTCGTTATAAGGGTACAGATAATTTTGGCGTATTGGGCCCCTGGTTGGTGACCAAAGATGAAATATCGAACCCTGATGATTTGTCTGTAGAATGCAAAGTAGGTGGAGAAACTGTCGCTCAAGATAGTACGCGTTATTATAATTACAAGGTGGCTGAACTGATTAGCTTCATTAACCAGTTTCATACACTGCACCCGGGTGACATAGTATCCTGTGGCACGGCGTTTAAACCGTCGGAAAATCGAAAGTCTATTCACAATGCGAATTTCCAACAGGTGGCGGGTCCCGTTTCAGTTTCCATTGAGGGGCTTGGAACACAGGAAAACCCAGTGGTTGTGGAAGAAAAAGAGATAGGGCTATGGCGTCTGAACTAAAGGGTCTGGAATTGATAGAGGCGAAACTGGAAATTGAAAGGTTAAATGCCGATTTTTGTTTTCACTTGGATCACGACAATGTTGACTTGTTGATTGATCTGTTTACTGAGGACGCTTGTTATTCCCATGGAGACCGCTTGAGTGTAGGGCGTGAAAAAATACGTTCTCTTTTTTCCCAGAGGTTGAATGAAAACGCGCGCACTGCCCGACATATGTATAGCGGTTTACGGTTGGAGCTGTCGAGTGCCAATAAGGCGACAGGGACCAGTGTTTGCATGACCTTTGCAAAAAATGCAATGCCTCCGGTTACACCTGCCGTGCCTTATCTTGTTGCAGACTTCATCGACGAGTATGAGCGCAGTGATGATCGGCATTGGCGGATTTCGAAACGGCATATAGAGAGGATTTTTGTGGACCCCAATAATGAGGGACCTATTGGTCATCAGACTTAGCTTAGAATTTAAATTGATTTTTCGGGAGAATAATATGAGCACAGCCTTGGTTTGTGCGTCGCACAGTCCACTTTTGCATTGTTACAGTAAAGAGCCTAAAAGTTGGGACGCAATACAAGTAGCCTACCGGGAGACATCTGCCGCCATTCGGGAATTTGATCCAGAGTTGGTGATTGCTTTTGGCTCAGATCACTACAATGGTTTTTTTCTGAATGTTATGCCCGCATTTTGTATTGGGGCCGAGGCCAGTGCAACGTCTGATATCGGTGGCTACCCAGGGCCGTTGGCGGTACCAAAGGATATTGCTTGTGCTGCGGTTGAATTTCTCCGGGATAATGACATTGATCCGGCGATCTCTTATCGGATGACGGTTGACCATGCTTTTTCGCAGACCATTGTTGATATGCTGGGTAGTCTCGATCGCTTACCCATCGTTCCTGTTTTTATTAACTGTATCACGACCCCATTTGTGCCCTTCAGACGTTCGCGTTTGATGGGTCAGGCTATTGGCCAGTTTGCCAAAACGTTGAATAAACGGGTTTTATTTCTGGCTTCCGGTGGTATGTCTCACCATCCGGTTCGGTACTACCCCGCACAGGGTGACGGTGAAGATAATGTGCAGGCTTGGCAAATGTCGGGTGGTCAAAATTCCGATTCATTAACACGAGCAGAATGGTTGGATCGATTGGAAGTGATGCACCATGAAGGTGCCGACATGATCGCCCGAGGTGAACGAACCGCTAAAGATATGCGTTTGAATGAGAAGTCTGATAGACAGTTTCTTTCGACATTATGCGCGGGTAATTTGGAAGAGTTCGATCATTGGGATCAACAGAAATTGGTTCAAGAAGCGGGTATCGGTTCGATGGAGTTACACGCCTGGATAGCGGCGGCCGCGGCACATGCTTCTGCGGGAGGCACAAAACCAAACGTTCAGCTCTATACAGTTGCGCCCGAAATTGGAATTGCTGCAGGCATTGTTCATGCCCAGTGATCTAGAAGGCAGTTTGGATGTGGCGCCATTGTTGATTGCTGTTGCCCCAAATGGAGCGCGTCGCACTCATAAAGATCACAGTAATTTACCTATTACTCCTTTGGAGCTTGCCAAAACTGCAGAAAATTGTTGCGAAGCCGGTGCATCATTGATTCATTTACACGTTCGCGATGAGGCCAATCGTCATACTCTCGATCCCACCAGATATCGGGACGCAATTAAAGAAATCGAAAGTGCTGTTGGCGATAGAATGATTATTCAGGTCACGTCCGAGGCCGCGGGTGTGTACTGTGCGGCACAGCAGATGTCGGCAATTCTGGAACTGCAACCTCGTTGTGTTTCACTGGGTTTGCGAGAAATTATCAAAGATGAGACGGCTATCGAGTCGGGTGCCAATTTTCTACTTGCATTGAATCGACGGGAGACATTGGTTCAATATATTTTGTACAACGAGCAGGATATTGATTGGTATCTTCATTTGTGTGAAGTAGGTGTTATTCCTGCAAGACATAAATTTCTCTTGTTAGTATTGGGCCGGTTCGAAAATCAAACTTCACGACCTTCTTATCTAAAGGATTATTTATCGGCATTAACAACATCTGAACCTTGGATGGTATGCGCCTTTGGGGTCAATGAGCAACAGGTGATGAAGCAGGCGATTGCTCTTGGGGGGCACGCTAGGGTAGGGTTCGAAAATAATATCTGGATGCCTGATGGTTGTCTCGCAAAAAGCAATGCAGATCTAGTATCGCTGACCGCAGAATCTGCAAATAACAAGGGGCGAGGATTGGCAAATAAGAAACAGGCGCTCTCTCTATTTTCACCTTAGAATCACAAGCTGTGATTGGCCGATCGATTCATGTAGTATTTCCAATCTGGTAAATTCATTTCCACTCTCGTGATATTTGGTGGTGTATGAATCAGTGCCATTATAAAAAATAACAATCTAGAGAGGTATTTCATGGCATCGATCAGTGCGGAATCCAATGATAGTCAAATAGTCGGTCAGATCATTGACAATGGAAGAGTTTCTGCGACACAGGTGTTGGTTATTGCACTTGCCATTGTTTTGAATATGCTTGATGGTTTTGATGTGACGGCTATGGCTTTTACAGTTCATCCCATTGGACAAGAACTGCAGATTTCGCCCGATATGCTTGGTATTGTTTTTAGCGCGGCACTTGCGGGAATGATGATTGGCGCGTTATTTGTCGCGCCACTTTCCGATGATTTTGGTCGACGATTACTTATATTGATTTGTACGGGAATCATTGGCGTGACCACTGTCTTAACGGGTCTGTCATCGGCGTTGTGGGAATTATTGATTCTACGATTTATTACTGGCGTTGCAGTTGGCGGTCTACTGGCAAGTTTGGCAGCAATCGCCGCGGAATATAGTTCTGAAAAATACCGTAGTTTGGCGGTCGTTTGTGTAACCGCCGGTTATCCCTTGGGCGCAACCCTGGGAGGATTTATTGCGGCAGCGCTAATTCCGGAATACGGTTGGCGGAGTGTATTTTTTGCCGGGGGCTCTCTGACCATTGCCATGGTGTTTTTGTTGTATTTCAAACTTCCAGAGTCTTTGCAGTTTCTACTCACCAAACAACCGGCTAATGCTCTCACTCGGGTTAACTCGATTTTGCTTCGCATGAAAAAACGTGAACTCTCGTCGTTACCGAAACTCAGCGATAAGAAAGCAGATGAAAAAGCCTCTGTAAGTAGTTTACTGTCATCCTCCCGCAGTCGCTTGACTCTGACCTTATGGGCAAGTTTTTTCTTTTGTTTTATCGTCCTCTATTTTTTAATGAGTTGGATTCCAAAGCTGGTTGTAAATGCAGGTTTAAGCGAAGTTGAAGGTGTATTTGCTTCGGTCGCCTTTAATGGTGGCGGTGTGATGGGGATTGTTTTGTTGGGTTTTATGGCTTCCAAATTTAGTCTGTCCAGACTGATTGGTTTTTCACTTATGGCGGCAACTGGTTTTATGGTTCTGTTTGCCCTGGCCTCAGGTCTTCATAATCTAATTGTTTATTTACTTGCAATCGGTTTATTGCTTCAGGGAGGTTTTACCGGATTGTATGCGGTGGCGGCCAAGGTATACCCCACCGAGATTCGTGCGACGGGAGTGGGGTGGGCAATTGGCTTGGGGCGTTTTGGTGCAGTTGTTGGTCCCTATGTTGGTGGCATTTTAATTGATATGAACGTATCGATGGAATTTAACTTTATGCTTTTTGCAGTGCCTTTGTTGATCAGCGGTTTGTTGGCGCTCAAGCTCAATGCGCATTAGCTCATTAGAACTGAGCGCATTGAAAATGATCCATCTTCAAATCCGGTAGCAAAAAAATTGACGTCATCCTTTTTGTGCTGGGCCCCGAGTGAGTAGAGCAAAGGCAGGTAGTGTTCATCGGTCGGGTGTGCCATGCGAAATAATGAAGGTTTGTCTTGAGCAATACGAACCAAAGTATTGTGGTCGCCTTTTGTGATCTTCTCGGCAACCGCATGATCAAATGCCTCGGCCCAATCGTGCACTAAGTGGGTTTGTCCCAATGAGGCGTCTCGTTTCCATGACCTCATGTTGTGGGTTAAATTGCCGCTCCCAATAATCATCACTCCGCGATCTCTTAGTTGGCTAATCTCTCTGGCTAAGTCGTAATGCTGAGCGGGGGAGAGTGCACGTGACAAACTCATTTGAAAAACAGGAACTGAGGCCTTGGGAAATAATTTTGTTAATACACACCATGCACCATGATCTAGTCCTCGGTTGGGATCCCCAACAATTGTTGTGTCGTTCAACAATGAATTAACCATCTTTTGTCCCCCTGGAAAACCAGGTGCGGGATATTGCAGGTTGTACATTTTTTTGGGGAATCCGTAGAAATCATAAATTAGGTCTGTGCCTGACGTTGTTGAAACGAGTGTTTCATCGCTTTGCCAGTGGGCCGATACACAGAGAATGGCCAAAGGTTTATCCCCGCTTGCCAGGACCTTTCCAATTCGTTCCCATTCCTGGGTGAAATTACTGTCTTGTATTACATTCATTGGGTCGCCGTGACCAATGAACATTGCCGGCGCTCGGCCTCGATCGCCTCGATTCAACCCGTTGGCCAGGGGTGACAATAGTGAAATGGCGCCGGTGGCGCACACTCCGGTAATGCTGTTTTTTATGAGTTTTCTACGTGTTATGTTTTTCATCAAATCCGCTCATGACGATGGGTTTATGTTTATTTGTATTTGTCGCGTTGGTTTCCTCTGAATATTTCAGTCAGAGATTGATAGTAACCCCAGGCTTCGAGCTCGATGGTAATGTTGTGGTCGCTAATGTTCAGCCAGTACCAGCCATGATTTCCTGTGAATGTAGCTGAAAATGAACCTTGAGATTTTGGGATCTCACCTTCTTCGTAGCTTTGGAAATACTCGTCGGGGAATGTGCCTTCAGTCGGGTCCCCATGGAAATCGACATACACGTTTTCGCCGCCTACAACAGACCAGCGATAAAATAAGGGTTCGCCAGCGTTGAGGACGGCTTTGTATTCAACTTCGTCAAGCGGTTTCAGTGTGATGGTGAATTTATGATTGGACGGATCGGTGTCATGGACATTGGCGATTCCTTTTGGAAAGGGAGTGTCCGCCTCCTCGTCTTCTTCTGTCTCAATATTATTGTTGAATTCGATTTCCTGGGCGCCAGTTTCATCTGGTTTGGCGGCAGTGGAATGTTCGCTCTCGCCAGCCAGATTATTTATTCCGATCGCTTGTCCAAAGCCGGTCGGGTCAATGCCGTATTCTGCTGGTAGCACAAATAAAATAGATAGAAATGCCGCGAGTAAAATCGATATTATTGTACTTTTTAGAAGGCCGATTGATGTCAATTCGATGTATTGCTCAGACATGGTGTTTCTCCCTTGGTTTAAACCAGGTAAGCCGTGAATTGGTAAGTCATTAGCAGGAAGCCCGCACTCATTAACACAATGTTGGCTGCAATCGCCTTGCGTTGAAAATGTTGTGACTGCCTGAGAAGGTTGAATGTAGTTAGAAGAAAAGCGAGCGCCACTAGTTGTCCTATCTCCACGCCTACATTAAAAGAGATGATGTTATAGATCAGGCCTTCTTCAGCTATCGTCAGGTCCTGTAATTTGGACGACAAGCCCAAGCCGTGAACCAAACCAAAAATAAATACCGCTGCGCGAGTGTCTAGCCAATTGCCAAAACAACGTTTAAATCCGCCCAGATTCTCAAAGGCTTTATAGGCAACCGAAAGACCGATGATAGTATCTATAAGGTAAGGGTTAACATGCCATCCCCCCAATACGCCGAATAACAACGTGATGCTGTGGCCCAGGGCAAATAAACTCACAAATACGGCCACTTCGCGAATGCGAAATAGAAAGAAGATTATACCTGCCAGATACAACAGGTGATCATAACCGGTCACCATATGTTTGGCGCCGAGATACATGTAGGGAATGACGCTCGCCCCGACATTCTGTTCCAGGAACGATTGATCGGCACGAGCGACATTGTGTGCAAAGCTTGATTCAGGCAGCAGTAACAGTAGTGCTGCCAAAAGTAAAAAGGCACAGGGAATATTTATGATTCTATGCATAATAGTTCTCATTTATTTAACCCAGACCGAAATAGGCCAGCAACCTGCCACAGGCGAGTGCAGTAGCCCAGATCAATAGTGACAAGGCAGCACCCAGGCGAGCATCTATTGGCGCCACTATATTGCAGTCCCATTGATCAACTCTGTTGTAGGCGCCAAAGTGGAAGACGCCCGCATTGATACCGCCCAGGATCAGCAAAGCCATTTTAAATTGGAATATAGGCAGTAAAACCCATTCAGGCGCTTTCACTACGAAGAGTGTGCCTCCGGCAATAAGGGAAATGCCAAAACCAATAAATGTCCAGGGTAGTAGAAATCTAGCGAGCATTTTGACCGATAAGTGTTGGGCAAAACCCAGTACACGAACATCCAGTAGTGCTATTGAACCGACCATGATCACAAAACCAAAGATATGTATGATTTCCATGATTGGGTAACCATACATTGTCTCTAGTATCATTGGTGTCAGTGGAGTATCACTGATCGTTTCCCAAATTGATGATTCGTTCGCAGTGCTCATAGAATCACCAGACGATCAAAAACTATACCGAAGCGAAGCCCTGACCGAGCGCGGAGCCACCGGATGAAAATGAATGTCTTCAACAGGTGAAACTTCATTTTCCAGTTGTGACTCAAACAGAAATTCAATGTCATTAGCTTCGGTGTTGAGTACATTTAACACTTCAAGGCCCAGATCAATTTTGCCAATTCCATAAGACAGGCCCAGATTCACCAGAGTTGTCGCGTCCTTTCGAACCGAGTCACTTTCATCGAGTGGCGCAGCGCCGAAGTGCCTGACGCGCAAGCTCCCCACAAATCCGTTATCCAGTGTGGCAGTGACCCCGGCGCCAGCTACGATTTCGTGTGCATCGGGCACATGATCTTCACCTGAGGGTTTTCCTTTAAAACTGGCCTTCGATTTTGCGGCAGTCAGATCAAGTACCAGCCAATCGTTCATTTGCCAGAACGCCGACACTTCTAGTCCATAACGCTCTGCACCGTCGCTGGGTTCAGTTGTGCCCGCATCACCTACAAAGATGAGCTCGGAATCTGTCTCAAGGCGAAAAAGTGCAAGCGTCAGGTTAAGGCCCTCAATGCCTTCAGACCGCAGGCCTAGCTCAGCGCCATCAATTTTCACCAGGCCTTCAACAGGGTTTGTTTCAACTTCAACACCCCTGACATCATTGGAGTGGAAACCCTGGCCATAACTTGCATAAACCTCAGTATGGTCAGCCAGTGCATAGGCCATTGAGAACTTCGGGCTGAGGATTGTGTCATCGCCCGTTCCCGAATTGGCGATATCTGCGGGCACTTTTGCGATTACGTCCCAGTCGTAGTAGTCCGCTCTCAAACCCACCTTGCTACGAAGCCTGTCATTCCAATGTATTTCTGCCTCTGCAAAGGCGCTCAGGCTGAGTTCTTTGACACTGTCGTTGATCAGTGCGTGGGAGCGTTGACGGCCGGTGGTTTTAAACAGGTTTGTATCTTCGATGTCATCGTATCGAAATTCAGCGCCGATGTTGGGTATCACTCTGTGTCCAAGTAAGGAGACTTCATTTTGATAGTTGATAGACCCGCCGTAGATTTGTCGTTTGTCTTCCTGCTCTATTTGGTCGCCTTCAACGGGGGCTTCTTGGAAATAGGTGGGATTGGAGAAGAGGTTGAGTTCATAACTCACGGCATAGGCAGAGGCGGATAAGTGCTCGTTGGATAACTTGCCAATCAGGCTGAAACGACTGGTCTCGCCACCAATGCTCGGGTCGATGTAACCAAAGCGCGAGAGACGCCCCTCAAGCACTTCTCGCTGAGGTATCTGGTCGGTGGCGTTCCAACTATTAGTATAGGCCGTGGCGATGATCTGGGCCGTTAGAGGGCCAATCTCGGTACTGTATTTAACCAGGGCGTTGCGTTTTTGGGTATCTTCAGGCAGCTCCCAGGGGCCATCCTGATTGTGGAGCTCTGCAGCGTACAGGAGTGTGCCTCGATCCAGGTCGTGGGAGTTGGCGAACACCAGTCGCTCATAGCCGTCTTCACCGACAGACAGCTCTGTAAAGCCTTGTGCCAGACGATCGTAGGTCTTGAAGGTGGCAGAGCCCGCGGCGGAGAAATCACCGCTGTCGGCATAGTGGGTGCCTTTTCGGTAATCAACGGTTTCGATCACCTCTGGTATGATGAAATTGATATCAAGGTAACCTTGGCCATGGGCATGAGAGCGAAAGTTAACCGGCATTCCTTCGAAATTGACGGTAAAGTCTGTGCCGTGGTCGAGATTCATTCCACGCAGAAAATACTGGTTGGCCTTGCCTGAACCGCTGTGTTGGGTTGCCACCATGCCCGGCATGACTTCTACCAATTCCCCAACACGCAGCATGGGGCGGGTGGAGAAGTCGGCGTAACCGACCAATCCTTGAGACGCGGAGCCGGCCTTGCCTAATTGTGAAATACCTCTTCCCCAAACAATAACTTCTTCCAGGGTATCGTTGGTCTGTGCCTGGGTGGTTAAAGATTGCTCACCCAGCGTCGGGGTGGAGAGGGACAACATGAGCGATAAGGTACATAGTGCTGGCACATGTGAAGATTTCATTGGCGATCCCTGTATTATTAGTGTCGGTCTAGGGGCGGCAGATCGCTAAAATCTGACTCGGCTTAGAACGGTTTCTAATCTAGGTCGCCAGGAATGTCTTAGGAAGTTAAAGCGGGTTTAAGAACAGTTGAAGGAACGTTAACAGAGCCGTTAACGCCTTTGTTACGTGCAGTTGCGTGCAGCTATTTCAGTATCTCCATCATCTCGCCGCCCCAGATACGCTTGTAATCAAGCTCACCCACGTGGATTCTCTCGGCGTCGAAACTGAGCCCGTCATAACCGATTACCTTGTAGATGGCTTCGAAGGAAATGGGCTTGGTGGCTTGTCCGTGGGTTGTTAACGAATTGGCAATGGTCTGGAGATAACGGCTGTTGGATGCGATATGGGCCATGTGCATGAAACCGATGCCGTGAGTGCCGGAAATAAACATCATCTGGTGCCCATCTAACATAGGAAAGCTTGATATCAAGCCGTAGTCATAAAATGCATCGCCCTTGCTCGCTGAACTTGTGACCTCACTGACCAGTCGCTCGCCGTTTTCGATGCGAATCAGCTCATCAAATGAACTGCCTATGGCGAATTCAGAGGCTTGAAAGACAAACGACTGCAGCTCTCCCATGGCACTGATGTAGCCGATGTACAGAATGTGCTGGCTCTTCAAATCTGAGCCCTTGATATCGGAACTCATGCGCACAGTAACGGTCTTTCCGGCGGCGGTGAGAATCGGCAAGATGTCCTTGAGTGCAAAGGCTGCCTCGCGGGGGATATAGGTGAGGTCGAGATCACTGAGTGTTGCATTCGAATCGGTGTTCAGCTTGTGTCTTTCCAGATCCGCAGTCGAATTGATTGAGAATTCCCTGACCAATCGTTCCGGTTTTCCATTTCCAGGGTGTTCGCCGAAAATAAAATAGTCACCAATAACCAGCATAATGGGTTCATCATCGGCCAGCAGAGGGGCCCAGATCGGATTTTTACTCAAGGACTTTAAATGGCTGATATCACTGGGCTGATCACTGCTCGGTTGGCCTGGCAAATAGAACAGGTTAGCTGCCAGCAATAGCGAAAAGAGTAGCAGGGCACCAATCATTGCACGTTTTTCGGTCAGTTTGGGGGCGGCCTTAGTATTCTCGGGGGGGGAGGGGGCAGCAATTTCAGGCGTCTGCTGTTGAATCGCACAAAGTGTGTACTGACCTTTGGGTATGGTTAAGCGATACTGGTCAGATTGACCCTGGTCTCTGTAGTAGACATCCAGCTTATGTCTCAACTTGTGCATGTAGACACGAACAAGCGAATCATTTTTAACGTCGAACTCAGCGTCTTTGCCCATGACATCGATGGCGATAACAATTTCTTTGGGGATTGTGCCTTCGATATAGGATTCACAGAGGTATTGCAGTAATTCGATATAGAGCTTCGAACGACCCATTGCACCCGAGTGTTCAATATTCGCGATCAGCGCGCGCAGGGTCTCGGGCTGCAGCTTTACTTCAGCGCCTTGTTCGTCATCATTCGATTGAACGGAACCAGTCACCATGTTGTTGGATTTTGCCATATCTTTGAGGTTTTTGCCGGGTTTTTGATGTTAACTTAATAGTTAACGTCAGGCAAATTGGAGATTTGGGCTTTTTAAGCACGAATCAGAGTAAGAGGCTGCTAAAGAAGACGTTTGACAATAACGTTGCGAGTATGGAAAGAGTAAAAAAAGGCGAGGCACCCAGATTAAAATGCCCCGCCAAAAAGTGAACTGACTGTTTTTCGTTTACCCTGTTCCGAGGTAGGGGATCAAGCGTCCAAAAATTAGCACGCCAAACCATAAAATCAGAGATCCGCCTCCCACCCATTTGGCTAACATCGGGGTATCCCCGTATGGAGGCCAGTGTTGCATGTCGCGGTCAAGCTTCCAGTAATACAACAATGCATTCAGGCCCGCCAATAATACGAGCACCATTTTTATCTGAAAGGCAATGTTAATGGTGTAGCGTTCAGGGTCGCCAAAATAAAATAATACCCCGGTGATCAGATTGATGCCGAAACCAATAAAGACGAAGGGTAGTAATGTGTGTGTTGCCGCGATATTTATCTGCCGGAACCACCCTATCATTCTCATGTCGATCAACAGTAATCCGCCCAGTAACAGGCTCAAACCAAAAAAGTGGAACGTCTCGGCCATGGGCCAAACCCATTCATTGCCGATCACCCAGTTACTCAGCGCTGTCGACGATACCCATTCAATAAATTCATTCATTGTTCAGCTCCTAACCGACATCGAGATATGCAATCATGCGACCCGCAATAACAGCGGTAGACCACAGAGTTAATGAGGCGGCGGACATCCACCGCACCGATAGTGCAACGGTTTCACCCGCATCCCAGCGTTCAACATTCTGACGCATGAGGCTTTGCAGAAAGGCTGCATTGATACCCGCAATAAAGATGGCTGCAACTTTTATCAGGAAAGGTGTGCTTTCAATAAATACAGTCGCCTGTGCGGTAAATAACAGACAGCCCGATACGAAATTTAATACAAATCCTGCCCAGGCCAGTTTTAACAATGGGTTAAAGGAGGAGTAGCAAATTTGTTTGAACCCTCCGAGTAAACGGACGTTCAGTACAAACATAATGCCGACCACAATCGCCATGCCAACACCGTGAGAGGCCAGCATCAGTGGATACCCGATCATAGAGCCGCCCACCCATTCGGCGAGAGCGGACATCTCTAGCCATTCAAAAGTATTCACATTGGTGTTCCTCTTGTTGCAAAAATTCAGACTTTGGAAATGGTACACCAAAGCATCCGAGCTGCCAGCGATAGTATTTCTGCGTTCCGTATTACGCAAACGTTTACAGGTTAGCGGGAGGTGATAACTTTCCATTAACAGAGTTCGGAACGTTGGTAACTCCTTATCTATAGCTTACCGGCCCGCTTTTTTTTAATATGAAACTAGATTCATAAACGCCCATCATTCGATTTTGATAAGTCGCAACGCTGGGAATCAAAAAGTTAAGAAGCAGGGGAGAAATATAGGTGCAGTGGCGCGATACAAAAAAATCCTATGGCTGGTTGTCAATATTTTTGCATTGGCTGGTTGCCTCCATTGTTATAGCCCTTTGGTGTATCGGAGATTGGATGCAAAGTGTCACCAGTAATGACAATCAATCACTGGTCGGTTTGCATATTTCTATTGCTTCGAGTGTCTGGTTGTTAGTGTGGGCCAGAATTGTATGGCGATTTAAATCTTCTCATCCGGTGCTGGATGGGCAAAATAGGTTTACCCACTTCGTGGGGAAAAGTCTGCACTATGGTTTGTTGTGCGCGATTGCTCTTATGCTTATTTCCGGACCTTCAATGGTGTGGTCTGCAGGGCTTCCCATTAAGGTTTTCTCATGGTTTAGTTTGCCTAGCCCTTTGGGCGTTGTGCCCTGGCTCAATCAGCTGGCATCCCAGGTTCACGGTTTTTGCGCCAATGTGATTGTGGTGCTTGTTCTGGTTCATATAAGTGGTGCTTTTAAACATTTGATGTTTAATGATGATGATACATTTGTAAGAATGCTTGTGACGCCAAAAGAGAAGTAGTGCCTTATAGTTTAATTCTGACGGATCGAGATGATGATTAGGTACTAACGATTAGCTGCTGAAGATTAGGGGGGGTGAGAGAGGAGGTAATGAATCAAACGCTGAAATTGTTTTGATTCATTACCTTGGGTGTCGTCGTGAGGAGTTTGTTGTTGGACGACTTCGCTCTTAGTTAGCTCGACGAAACTCTTTCGTCAACTGAGTAGCTGCCGCCACCTTGAATCGCCAAACAAACTGTGGCAGCCAACAGGGCCAGTCCAAATTCATACTGGAAGAAACCTTCGCCTTGCCCAATGTGTCCGATTAAAATGGCAATCAGCATAGTAAATGCAGCAAAAACGGCGGCAGGGCGGGTTAATAGACCTAAGATCAATAAAATGCCGCCAAAGAATTCAGCTGAGCCAGCCAGCGTTGCCATTAACAAACCAGGGTTCAGACCAATGGATGCAAACCAACCGGCAACGCCCTCGAGACCGGGGCCATCGAACCAGCCAAAGAGTTTCTGAGCGCCGTGAGCGGCTAATATCACTCCAACGGGGATCCGTAAAACCAATGATCCGAAGCCCGCTTTGGTTGTCATGAGAGATCTAATTTTTTCCATATTGATTACCTTTTCTTTGCTTGCGTATGCTGAGATTCGTTAACTTGAGTAAGTACTATGGTTTATACGCTGCCCTGCATGGCTAGACAAAGTAATCTAAACAGTTTTTCATCTTGTGGAATAATTCGGCGGTGGAGAGTGGTCATTGATGAGAATCGCGCTGGGAGCGCGCGGCGTGACAGTAATTGTGTTGCGTGAGCTCACACTGTGGTATTTCTGGTTTCACTGGATGGAATGGCTCGTAAAAGAGTTGGTCGCCTAATAATTGAGCGTGTATAAAAAAGCTGGATCAAACCCACTTGGCAAAGGCCTAATGCTGTCTATCAGGCATTAGTTCAGCGAAAGGTCTTTCACCCAACTAAAAAGGCAAGTTATGCGTATTCTTATTACCTTTATTATATTAATTATGACTACGAAATCATCATTCGCTCACCACTCGAGAACCTATTTCATTCTCGATCAACAAATAGAGGTGAAAGGCACTATTACGCAAGTGAAATGGCGCAATCCCCATGTGCGTTATGTGCTTCAGTCGAAGAACGCAGAAGGTGTAACAGAAACCTGGTCGATGGATGGTCAAACCCCGGGTGGCTATGAGCAGGAGGGCTGGTTTAGAGAGTCAATTAAGGTTGGCGACGAAGTAACGTTTGTCGTTTACCCTAACAGTAAAAATGCTCAACGCTCTGCAAAGAAGCAATCCGGTTTGTTAAATAAAGCTTTGCTCGCCGATGGCACGCAAGTGCCCATAGCGTCGGAGGAGGCACTTGCCGCAGAGGCTGCGGGCGAAGTTGAGAGTGAGTTTGGTGGGAGTGGCTCAACAGATTTTAGTGGCAACTGGTCATACTCGTTGATCTTAGATGAAATCAAGCTGCTTGGGTCGGAGCCTCCTAAGCATTGGCCATTAACAGCCAAGGGCAGGGCGCAGGCCGAGGCATTTGACTTGGATGCGGATCCGATTTTTCAGTGTATAGAGGCGGGTGCTCCCAGAATGATCAACTATCTTTATGACCGCAAATGGATACGTCATGCAGATAGAATCGAGATAATATCTGAAGCAACGCCGGTTGAACAAAATCGGACAATCTGGCTTGATGGGCGCAACATGCCCAAAGATCATGTGCCGGATTCCATCGGCTTTTCTACAGGTACTTTTAATGACGATGGTTCGCTCACCGTGGAAACGTCTGGTTTTTCAGCGGTGCGCTGGGGTTTGGAGTCGGGTATTGATTCCAGTAATAAGAAGACCCTAACGGAGCGTTATACTTTAGCTAACGGCAGTTTTACCGGTGGTCAGAGAATGATTTTTTCTATCGTTGTTCAAGATCCAGAGTATCTAACGAAACCGGTAACCGTACACGGTGTTTATGATCTGAGTGATGATCGTGAATATGCGCCATTTACCTGTGATCCGGAAAGTGCAAGTGCCCACCTGGAATTTAACTGAGTTAACACAAGGGCGTTTGCAGCGCCCTTTTTTCTTTCCCTGCTCCTGATAACTTGTTTCGAGCCCCCCCTTTCATGCGGGCTCTGTCCCTCCCCATTATTCTTGGTAGTAATCCTTAGTGACAACACCTTTGCATTCGAACCGTTTGGAGTGAGCGGCCTGCAGAGTATTACGTTCTGTTAGGAACACTTCAGGAGTCATGCCGCTGATGGCTCGCTATTGGGTTGCGACAATTGAGGGGAGATTACGGAGGCTATGGCAGACGGCAGGCGAGTTTTCCTTGCGAGCGAGCAGCGCGTATTGACGTTTTTGGATGCGGGGTGTGCACTTTCTGGTAGGCAAAAAAAATCCAGTAGCAAAGCTACCGGATTCAAGGGAGAAAGGGTTTTCAGTGAATTACATTGCGTAGTTCACGGTAAAACCAATGGTGCGAGGTGCGCTCGGTGTCACCCGATCATTTTGCTGAAAGTTGTTGTAGACCGTCAGGTCTGCGATTTCATCCATCAGGTTACGAACATAGAATGCATAGTTCCAGTGCTCGTCCTGTGTGATACCCGCCCGCAGGTTAACCAGGTTGTAACTACGACTCGGTGTGTTGCGCATTTCAGAATAGTTGTTATTCTCAACCTCAGACTGGAACTGCACATCGGCGCGGACAAAGGCTTCCATTCCGCTGATCTCAAAGTCGTACATAACATAGGCCGAACCACTGAAGTTTGGTGAGCCCAGAAGCGAATCACCTTTTTGGCCGTTAACATGGTTGTCTTCGGCAATTGCGACAACGTCATCGCCCACATGATCAACCAAATCTTTGGTTAACGCCGCGTCAATATCAGCGTAGTTGATGCCGAGCGTGAAGTTCTCTGTAGGCATGTACAGTAATTCAATCTCATAGCCGTCTACTTCTGCTACAACACCCTCTGCATTAACCAATCCGCCAAACTGACTGGTGACATCAATGCCTGTTTGCAAGTCTTCCCACTCGATGTGATAGATCGCAAAATTCGCCTGCAATTTGCCATTCAGTGAAGTTGTTTTTGCACCAAATTCGATGTTGCTGGTTTTGTCGGAACCATAAAACGTTGGTATCTCAGGGACAACGGTGTTGTTAACACCCGCGGACCGGAAACCTTCAGAGTAGTTACCGTAAACCATGACATCTTCATTGATCGCCCATGAAAGGTTAACTTTTACAATACTGTCAGTTTCGCTTTCATCTTCTTCGGTATGCCCAATAGGGCCGCCGATGTCTTCACTTTGCAAAAACGGTACTCTTAAGTCTCCGATTAACTCCTGTTGGGTCTCAAAATAACGACCACCCACAGTCAACTCTAAAGACTCGGTAATGTTCCAATAGGCTTCGACAAAGATCGCGTCCTGATTGGTTGTATAAGTAGAGTCACGATCCAGCATAATGTATTGCATATCGTGAATGGCTTCGCCGGTCAACGGGTCTGCCGGCCAAACACGACTGGGTGACAAAATCTGATCGCGTTCCTGATGAAAGTAACCCGCCAGATAGTTCAGTGGGCCGTCCAGTTTCGTTGAGATTCTTGCTTCAAACGCAGTGCTTTCCTGGGTTTGATTTTGCTGTAAAAGAACCAGGCCTGTGGGCGAAATAACAGCGCCAGGGTCGGAAAACATCATAAACGGTGGTATTGGCGGAACGGTTGGTGCTTCTGGTGTTCCTCCGAAGGGAGGCCCTGGCACACAGGGGCCGGTGCGGATACATTCACCTGTGCTACGAAAGCGATCATGTAATCCCCAGGGTGTTGAGGAGTCAAGATTAAGTTCCTGTTCTCTCTCTACAAACGAGCCGGATATGTTCAGGTCGCCCCAGCCCAGATCAGACTTCAGGGTGAATGCATAGGTGTTGGATTCTTCTGCATAAGGCTCTTGAACGGGTGAGTGTGCTTTCAGTTCTCCCGCTCTTTCCTTTGAAAACCCGCTGCCCAGGAAGGTGCCGTCTTCTGCATACATGAAGGGAGGGCCAACAAACTCTTCCCAGTCATAGGGTGAGTGGCTTGTGCGGCCATCAGAGTCGATTTCCTGGCGGAAATATTGACCCAGCAGCTCGGTATTCTCCGAGATGTTCCAAGTTAAGGCTAAGCGCAAGTTACTGCGGGTATTGGAATTGATGTCCTCGATCCCGAGGGTTTCATTGTCAATGAAACCACCGTTGTCGCCATAGGAGGCAACGGCCCGAAAAGCCAGTTTATCTTCAACCAGAACTGCGTTGAACATCGTTTTAATATCCCAGCTGCTTGCGCCGGATTCATAGCTGGATGCACCGCTGGACGCTTCAAAATCAGTGCCTTCGAAGCTGGGTTTGTTGGTGACATAGCGAACAACACCTGCAACTGAGTTGGCGCCGTACTGTGTACCCTGTGGGCCGCGCAATACTTCAACTTGTTGGATGTCGTAGAGGTCAAAGTCGGGCGTATTGTTACCGGCACGTCTCGAGCTGTCACCACCGCCGACCTGTGGGATATTGTCCATCATCACGGCGACTGTAGACTCGCCTTCAGCATTGATGCCGCGGACCAGATATTGCTTTTGACCGGGACCCGCATCAACTGTATCCAGCGCGGGAATGGCACGGGTGAGGTCTTCAATGGCGACCGCCCCCATCTTATTCATCATCTCCTGATCAATGGCGGTAATACTGGTTGGAATATCCTGCAGCGCAATTGCACCTCGTTTAGAAGCCGTTACGACTATCTCCTCGATTGACATACCGTCATCCTGGGCCTGCACTTGCATCGCTGACCCGGATATGGCGACGATCGAAGCGATTATGGTACTAAGACTCTTCTTTTTCATCTCTGCCTTCCTGTATCGTTATAGTTCTTGGTTATTGGGTTAATTCCATTCTATGTTTTATTTTTTTCTGTTAAGTGCACCAATGCGTGAACCTTGAGCGACTGTCAGTTCTTCAAATCGGCCGGGTTCAAAAACCAAAATCACTAGTGAGCCGCCGTATTCAAAATGACCGACACGTTCACCCTTCTTGATTTCAACAGGAGCGTCAGAGCTAACATTTTTGTATTCATCTTCAAATACAACCGAACCAATTGTTGAAAGGCCAACTGGCACCATGCCGACATAACCAAACTCTTTGGTTTCGTATATATAATAACCACGCTGGAAGTTGGTTACGTTATCAATCATAGCGGGGCCAGGTACGCCACCGTATAAAACGCCATCCACTTTCTCCTGGGACTCTACGATCTTTCCATTTACAGGCGCGTGATAGTGGTGATAGTCGGTAGGGGTAAGAATGCAGCGCAGGCCTGTGCCGCCAATGAACTTCTCAGCGTATTTTGAGTTGTTCAACATTTCTGTCACTTTCAAACGTTGGCCAACTTTTGTTTGAATCAGAGTGTCGTCAGTGATCTTCGATGACAGCATTTCAATAAAACAATCTGCAGGAGAGGACACAACAGAGCTGTCGGCTGGGCGATTGACCACTCTGGGCTCTTTCAAGGTCCGAACGAAAAAGTCGTTGAAGGACTTAAAGCCGCCTTCTGGAATAACAAAGTCGTCTATGTGAATGCGGGGATCGTCCATCCACTTCTGCACACGTTTTTTAGACTTGGGGCTGGTCATGGTAACCCTGCGGGCATTGGACATATGTTTGGTCCATGTTTTGCCGGGTTCTTGTTGTACGAACTGCTCGCCGTAAACGTTGCTGTCAACTAACATTTGAAACTCACGGATAAATGACAAGCCGTTGTCAGCGGTTGGCAGGAAATCTGTCCAACGATCAACAAACTTGTACAAATCATTGATGTCCTTTCCCTGCCACGGGTTTGGCTTGCCGTCGCTGAGTGGGTGAATGTTTGCAAACATGTTGTTGATCAGCGTGTGAAATTCAGCGTCGTTTTTGTATAGCCACTTTAAAGACTTTACTGCATCTTGATTCTGCTCAATGTCGAGCATTGGATTGTCGATGGATGCGTTGCCACCGGCAAAACTCGCGGTACTGTTCAGCATGACAGCACTACCTGCAATTAGGCCGCAGATTAGACTTTTGTTAAAAGAAAGCTTCTTCACTCTTTGTATCTCCTGTTTATATAACTCTAAATTGGACGTTTGCCGGTTTTGCCTGTTCGGCCACCCAAAATTAAATTTTTGTACTCACAGCAGGGTCCGGGTTATTGCGACGGGCTGTGTACTAAATCAGGCAATGCTTTTTAGGGCATTGCTGAGTCCGCAATAATAATTAACATGTTAATGAGTACGAAAAACTTGTCAACCCTCCTTGTAAGGCCTTGAGGTCGTTTTCGTTTCGCGTGGAGAAATAGTCACTTTTAACCGTGCATTTATACGCACTATTTATATATCTCTTTTTATGGGTTTAGTGAAATTGAAATAATTAATCCAGATCCGTCTACTGTTAGACCAATAGGCATTGCCTGTGACTTGTTGGGTTTATCTTCTAAATTGTCTGGCCTGGAACGTCTCTGTCGTCAATTTATAGTGTTTGTTTAACTCTTTGATAATATAGGAAATAATCTCCTATGTCTCAGTTTGCCACGGTGGAATTGACTGTATGTTATCGATTTTAAAACAAATAACTTGTCGGTAGAGCCTCAAGCCTAGTGGGCTGGGCGATAGTGTATATTTAATCTAGTTTTTATCAGATATGAAGATAAAAAATATGGCCAGTTTCGGATTAAACCTCCGATTTTTATATTGCAAAAAAATGTCGTCCAAGTGTATTAATTGCGATTCGTTTCGCAGGGCGGAATGCAGTAGAGTAGAACCAAGGGTTTAGAATAAAAAAAGCCCCGTATACTGGCCGAGTATACGGGGCTAGGGTAGTAATAACGATCTAGTTAGGCTGGAACATAGTCAAACCACTTGTCCACGCCTTCTTTGTAACTAGGGCGTGCGATAAAATGATTAATCCACCTCTGGGCGTTGGGGTATTGTTCAAATGGAAATTCGTTGAATTTAAGCAGCGTATAATTGGGAATCCAGGCAATGTCCGCCAAAGTCATGGTGTCGCCAACAATCCAGTCCTGATTTTCTAAGTTCCTGTCAATACGTGCAAAGAGTGCATGTAGCTTTTTCTCTGCCGCATCAATCTTGTCCTGTGGTATGTGACCTTCTTGCAGGGTCATATTGTGAAAATCTATCAGCTCCTGGTTGGGCTGTTTTTTACTGTAGGCCTCCATGCTCTCTTTTGTTTTTGAGCGATAGCGTTCTTTGCCATAAACCCAGACTTTAATGACTTTAACGTGCAAATCCCGGGTGAGGTCTAACCACTCTTCCATCTCTGCTCTGTGTGTCGGGTCTTTAGGAATCAGGGAGGGTTCGGGGTATTTCTCCTCCAGGTAGCGAAGTATGTCGGATGACTCGTACACAATCTCGCCGTCATGTACCAGTGAGGGTACCAGTCCGTGTGGATGTATGTTGAAGTAATCGTCACTCAAGTTATCCTGAGTATCCAGGTTGATGTAGTGACTTTTCCACGCCAGGCCCTTTTCCTCCAGGGCAATTCGAATTCTCATAGCACAATTCGATTGACTGTAGTGGAAGAGGTTTATGCCGTCCATTGCACGGATTGCGGGATCTTCAGTAGGCCGTATGGGCATATGTTATTCCTTTTGTTGTCGATCAATGCTGAGTGTGCCAGGGCCTGCGGCGATCAGAATGAGCAGGCCGCCGATCATGGATATCTCTTTGAGAAAAATCATGTCGGGGTAGGGGTGAAAAATAAACGCGGTGCAGAGTGTGAAGATAATCAGGGACACTGCCGCCAGGCCTGTCTGAAAGCCGATAATAATTGCAAAGCCTGCAATTAGTTTTAGTAAGAATGCGAGCCACACCAGCAGCGCTGGTATCCCTTTGCCCGCAGCGTAGCCAACGTTACCCTCCATGTCGCCCATCAATTCAAAGCCGCCCAGAAAATAAATTAGGACTAACAGTGTTCTGCCGAGAAGCAGTATGAAGCGATTGTTGTTGATATGAGCGAGCATCATTTATTCTCCTGAGGCAGAAAACCCGAATTTTGCAATATCCTGCAAGTTCTCTTCAAGTAAAAACGAATAACGTTTCATGTCGTGTAACAAATACGCCAATCAAGGGTGTTTATAGGTGATGCCGTTGCGCATGACAAAGCTGACGTTCCTTACGGCAGTGATATCGATCAGTGGATTCTGGTCAAATGCAATAATGTCGGCGATCTTGCCGGCTGCTAAGCTGCCGATTTTGTCCGACAGGCCTATCAGCTCGGCTGCATTTGTTGTGGCCGTTTGGAGGGCTTCCATTGGTGTCATGCCAATGTTTACATAGGCGACCAATTCCTCAGCATTGCTTCCGTGATTGGAGATGCCCGCGTCACTGCCCATTGACAGTGTTACACCGGCTTTGTGAGCTTTCCCTAGTAATACGTCTACCTCTTTGGCCTTGCCTCTGAGCATTGCTTTTACGGAATCGGGAATGTCCGGGCTCTGTTGAAAGTAGGTGGGTAAAGAGGCTGTAGCGACTAGATGAGCGCCGTTTTTTCTATACAATTTAATGGAGGTATCGTCCATGTAGCTGGAGTGCTCAATGGAATCAACGCCGGCTTTTAGCGCAGCGTTTATGCCATCAGTGCCGTGGGCATGTGCAGTAACCTTAAGATCAAGGCGGTGAGCGGCTTCTACGATAGCAACAAGTTCATCATCAAACATCTCCGCCTTGGAGTGTTTCTTTCCGTTACGATCTGCACCGCCGCCGGTCGCCATGATTTTAATCATGTCGGCGCCGATTTTATATTGGTCACGAACGGCCCTGCGGCAATCGTCGGCGCCATCACAGACCCCGCTTGAATGATACAGTTGAGCGTAGTCCTCTCGTCCGCCAAAATGATCTGCGTGCCCAGCCGTCGCTGAAAGCGCTTGACCCGCGGAGATAATACGCGGGCCCGGTACAACACCGGCGTCAATTGCGTCTCTAACCGCAATGATTGCCTCGCTGCTCACGGCGGCGAGGTCGCGAATGGTCGTAATTCCCGCCATAAGGGTAAGATCTGCGTTTTCCACCGCTAGCATAGCAAAACCTGCGTCGGTCGTTTTATGTAGCTCACCGCGGTTGTTACGGTTGTCCAATGTTAAGTGTACGTGCATATCCATCATGCCTGGCATCACAAACTTATCGCGAAGGTCTATGGTCTGAACGGATGCGGCCTCTGGAAAATCGCTAGCGGATACAAAGCCTGCGGAAATGGCAGACACTTTTCCATCTTTGATAATTACACTTTGTTTGTCTTGCGCCTTCTGGCCAGGCACTGCCAGAAGTGTGCCTGCGTGAATAAGGGTAATGTTTTCTTTTTGTGCAGCCCCTGCCATGGCAGGGACGGTAAAAAATATCGCCAATAAAGTGACTAGTCGTAGGGTTAACATGATCGGTTCCTTACGGTTGTTCGGTCGAGTAATAGGTGCGTAGTCCTGTGAGGCTTGCCGAATTTCTTGGCACTAATTTTTCACTACGTGGAATGATTCTGCTGGATAGGGAGAATAGACCCAAGTTCACCCTGAAAACGTTCCGTCTGGTTGAACGCATTGTTAGATTCAATGTCTTGTTGGAACTCGACTGATATAGTCGTTGAACGCTGTTTCAAACTCGTAGAAGTACAGAGCCGCAAAGAAATGTATTTTTGTAGCTTAGGCTCTACTTTGATGTTGTAACAATAATCAATCCCCTGAAGAGGTAGTAATGTCTAATTACTCGAAAGATTTCTGGCACCCCATGTATCACCCCAATCAGGCTAAAGAGCATGAGCCAATTCATATTGTAAAAGGCGATGGGGTATTCATTGAAGATGACAAAGGTCACAAGCTGCTCGACGGCGTCGCTGGCTTGTGGTGTGTCAATGTCGGCCACAACCATCCGGAAATGAAGAGTGCTATTACCCAACAATTGGACGAATTAGAATATTTTCAGCTGTTTGACGGCGCGTCACATCCGCCGGCTACCAAGATTGCAGAAAAAATGGTGGGCATGACGCAACAGGAAAATATGAGGCGGGTATTCTTTACCTCCGGTGGCTCAGATTCGGTTGAGATGTCCTTAAAACTCGCGCGCCAATATCATGTGATTAACGGAGAGCCGGAACGAAAGAAATACATATCCTTAAAAAATGGCTACCACGGGGTGCACTTCGGCGGTGGATCTGTCAATGGTATCAACGTTAATCGTCGGGTGTATGAACCGCTCATGCCAGGCTGCATTCATGTCGATGCCCCCTGGACCTATCGCAATCCATGGAACTGTGAAGACCCGGATGAGCTGGCACATTACTGTGCGGCACAGTTGGAGGCAGAGATTCAATTCCAGGTTCCGGATACAATTGCAGCCTTTATCGCAGAACCAGTGATGGGCGCCGGCGGCGTGATTGTGCCACCTGAAAAGTATTGGCCGCTGGTGCGGGAGATCTGTGATAAATACGGTATTCTGCTTATAGCCGATGAGGTTGTGACAGGTTTTGGTCGCTCGGGCAGCATGTTCGGTAGTCGTGGTTGGGGTGTGAAACCCGACATGATGTGTCTGGCAAAAGGCTTGTCGTCTGGCTATATCCCCATGGGGGCGGTCATGATCAATGAGCGTATGGAGTCGGCCTGGGATAGCAACGCTGATTTCTTTGGTACCATTTTTGCGGGTTATACCTATTCAGGGCACCCCTTGGCCTGTGCTGCGGGTCTGGCGTCTCTGAATATTGTTGAGCGAGAAAATTTACCCGAAAATGCGCGGGTTCAAGGCGCCTACCTATTAGACAAGCTGCAACCTTTTGCGGAAAAGTTTAAGTCGGTGGGTGAAGTTCGAGGTAAGGGTTTAATGCTTGCATTTGACCTTGTGTCTGACAAAAAGACTCGCACATCTGTTGATCCTACCGAGCCGTTTGCCAATAATGTGGCATCGGTTGCTCGCCGTGAGGGCGTTTTGGTTCGCCCCGTAGGACCAAAGATAATTCTCTCGCCACCGCTTGTATTTACTGAAGAAAACTGTGATCAGCTGGTTGATGCTCTGGATATTGCATTTTCTGAAGTGGATCGATAGTTGCCTTGTTAAAAAAACTCCTGATTGAAAAGTCAGGAGTTTTTTTGTTTAGGCGGTTTGTTGTTGATAGAGTGTGGTAATGCAGCAAGTTGTTGCATAGATAGGAATGGGTTCTGAGAACCACACTTCACCCAATTGATCTTCGGTTGCAGCGGCAATGCAAATTGAAGTGCGCATTTCAAATGCGCCGCCGCCTGCGAGTCGATAGGTTTCCTCGTCGGTATAGGCCAGCAGGGCGTCTTTCCTTTTATTGACCACTCGCTCTATCAGCTTCTTGTCCAGTCTTCATTGATTTTTCCCGAATCGGGAGTGCAAGGCCAGTGGGAGGTGCCGCCCGTGCCAATCAAAGCGATCTTCTCTGGCGCGGCATCAATTGCCTTCCGCAATGCCAGGCCAAGTTCCCAGGAGCGGTGCAAGGGGCTTAAAGGGGGGCTTTGACAATTGATGTTGACAGGAACGATGGGAATGTCGTATTTCGGTGTCAAAAAGTGCAAGGGAACTGACATGCCGTGGTCGAACTTCCATTCTTGAGCATAACAAACGTCTACGGTCTGCAGCACTTCTTTGATGATACGCAACGACAGGTCGGGGTTCGCCGGAATTTTGGTCCGTGGAATTTTGAGCCATTCAGGGTCTTCAATAGGGCCTTCATATTCATCGGCCATGCCAATAGAGAAAGTTGGCATGTTATTCATAAAAAAATTGGCAAAGTGTTCGGACGAAACCATCACAATGGCCTCAGCGCCGGAGTCTTCAATCGCTTTTTTCTGTTGCTCAAATGCGGCAAGCAGTTGCTTGCGAATGGTGGGGTCGGCCATTTCGCCGCGGGATGTCATGGCGGGGGAGTGGCAACAGGTGCCGGCGTAAACAAGGCTCATTTTGTTTCCTCAGGATAGAACTAGACGGCGCCTTTGCCATCTAACATTGCGTATATTCCCTCGCGTACAGGACCGTGTTGATTCACGCCGTCTCGCATGGCTTGTATGTATTGTGGCCAGCTATAGCCGTTGAGTGTTGCATAGTGCATTAGCAGTTGACCGTTCACGCCAAGTACATACAGCAAACCAATATCCGGTTCCGTTAGTGCTTTAAGCTCTTCCTCGGTAAATTGATACTCTGCTAATACCGCTGGGCGGTCATCATCGAAACGTTGTTTTTGAGCGGGGTCCCGATTGAGTTGGTACAATAGTTTCTGTACGTAATAAATGCTCATCTTATTGCCTCGTGGCGGGTTGCTTCCCTATTCCCAGGGGATTTCATAATTTCTGTCCTGTCGCTCAATGGCCACCACGCGCTGCACCGCAGGGCGTTGCCAAACCCTTTTGGCGAGTTGCTCCCAGTTGGGTCGATCCGGCACTCTGGCAATGCGCTCATCGGTCGTCCAAAGGTACATAACAAAGAGATAGGCATCGGCGACAGAAAAATTATCGCCCAGGGCCCAAGTCTTGTTCTCCAGTCGACGTTCAACAGTGCTCACCGCTTTTGCCAGATTAATGAGGCCTTGAGCATTCACGGATGAGTTTGCCACTTTGTTTTTGCCGGCGTAAACAGAGGAGCGAAATATGGATCGCACATAGGTATGCACGCTACTGGACATAAAGTTCATCCATTCGTGTGCTCGGTAGCGAAGGAAGTTTCCGGGCTGCGGAAGTAAACTGCCTGTCGTATCACGGTCGCCAATATACGTGAGAATAGCTTGTGTTTCTGTCAGTGTTTGCTGGTTGATAGTTAACGCGGGCACCGCCCCGTTTGGGTTGGTTGCCAGGTAGGAAGGGTCGCGGTTCTCTTGTGTCCGCAAGTCAACGATGCGGCGTTCGTAGGGCAGGCCCAGTTCTTCCAGCGCAATATGAACGGCGAGTGAACATGCGCGGGGGAAATAGAAGAAGGTAAGATTGTTTTCTGTTGGCATATAGAGCCTCGTTGAATAAAGGTCAGCGCAGTGCTTGCTTTCGGGCGCTACCGCAGGATCTGTGTTTTCTTGGCCTGTTTTGCGCGGCTGACATTGTCGGCATGCAGCTGTGCGTCACGCAAATGTTTAAATTCTTTTCCGTTGTACCAATGAGCGAATTCACTTGAATTGGCCAGTTCTCTGCCAATTAGATAGAGTGAGGCGGTGTCTAGCAAAGCGCCGGAGAAGTCCATCTCATCCGTATACTCATCGGCGGGCTGGTGATAGCGTTTGCTAAAATAGCTGTTGGCTTGGGCCTCCATCCAGTTGGCGCCGTGTCTGATATGTTCACCTCCACTGGCGAGGCCAATCGTAGGAACACCGGCGCGATTGAAGCTGAATCCATCGTTGCGATAAGCAATTCCAGCCTCGAGTCTGCCAAAGGGTTTAACCGTTCGCCCCTGAATTTTAGTGACTGCTGTGTTGATTGCCTTGTCCATCAGGCCGGAATCGTTTAGCCCGTGAACTAACACGTCCTGTGTGGCGCCGTAGACATTCATCATGTCGAGATTAATGACGCCCACCGTGTTCCGAAGGGGGTAGACGGGTTTTTTGGTGTAGAAATAAGAGCCCAGCAAACCACTTTCTTCTGCCGTGACGGCCATAATCAATACCGATCGTTTGGTGTCCCTGTTCGACTGGTAGAGGTGGGCGAGCTCAATTAGACTGGCAATTCCGGCGGCATTGTCCCTTGCGCCGTTGTATATCTGGTCACCTTCGAGGGTGCTGTCTCTGCCCAGGTGGTCCCAGTGGGCCATATAGATAATGTACTCATCGGGCCGCTCTGAGCCGGGAATGAGCCCCATTACATTGTGAGAGACTGATCTTGATATCGAGGTTTCTATTGTCAGGCTGATATTGTATTTGAGGGACTTTGGCTGGAATGTTTGGAGTTGTGCGCTTTTTCTTTCATTGGCGTAGTTATAACCTGCATCACTCATCAGGCGGATAGAAAGCGCCTCTGACAGATACCCTTGTATAAGCACGCTTGCGTTTTCTTCAGGTGTGACATCGAGTACCAATCGTTCTTTGTTGAGTGTAGCTACCTGTTCATCCCAACTGCTTTTTGTCAGTTTTCTATCGTGAATTATAAGAGCTGCAGCGGCACCCTGGCGCTCGGCTTCTTCATATTTGTAGGAATCTTTTGCGTAATAGGTGGTGCCTCTTCCCAGAAAGTGTGTTTTGTCACCCGACAAATAACCGGGATCATTGGCCAGAATAATGACAGTTTTCCCTGCGACATCTATGCCTTGATAATCATTCCAGTTGTATTCGGGGGAAACCACTCCGTGGCCGACAAACACAATTTCAGACTCTGTCACTGAAAGTTGGGGGCTGATGTGGCGGGCGAAGGTGAGTATGTCATGTGTGTGCTGAAGGGTCGCGGTACTCTTGTTTCCAGTGACAGAAATTTCAGCTTGTGTTGTTGTCAGGCCTGCGAGGTGAACCGCCTGCAGGTAACTCTGTTTGTTGCCCGGTTTTAAACCCGCCTGACGGAACTGTTGTTCGATATAGGTGACCGTTTTTCTTCCGCCTTCTGTTGCGGGTTTCCTACCCTCAAACGCATCAGACGACAAGATTTTCACTGATTTTCTATAACGGATTTCTGACATGTCGTCTGTGCTTGCGTAGACAAAGGGTTGTATTAACAGAAAGCAGAGGGTGAACAAGGCGCTAGGTTTCATGTCGATTCCGATTTTGATGCTCGTCGCGAACGGCCCTTAGGTGTGTGGGATTTTTGTCTGCGCAACGGGAATCTGTGTGTTTGATTCGGTGTTTAGTTTAACGGGAAACAAGAGACTTTTGAATGCGTAAACATTTCGTCTGCCGGAATAATAAAAATTAACGATTACTGAGAGTCATGGACGCGGAAGTACGTGAATAATGAGGCGTGGTCTGGGCCACGATGAGCTAGCTTAGCGTTATAGGGAGCCGAACAAAATCATCTATATAGATGATCAGGGCGCGGCTCGTAAAACTATATGATAGTCTTCTTGACGCTACATTTTTCATTCGTTAACATGTTAATCATTGTTCCATTACTGGTTGATTTAGATTTATGCCTTACACATTAGACGAACAGCAAATTACCGATATTGCCGACGATCTCTTCAGTGCAGAGAAAAACCGCGTGCAAATTCCCGCTGTCACCCTGGAACACCCGAATATGACGATGGATGATGCCTACGCGATCCAGAGGAAATGGGTGGACAAAAAAATTGAAAACGGCCGAACGATTAAAGGTTACAAGATTGGTCTAACATCCAGAGCGATGCAGATGGCCGTTAATATTGACCAGCCCGATTATGGAATTCTGCTGGATGATATGTTTTTCGAGGATGGCGCGGAAATTGAAGTGGCGGCGTTCACCGATGCCCGCATAGAGGTAGAGCTGGCATTTGTCTTAAAAGAGCGTTTGGAAGGCGATGACATTACGATCTTTGATGTGCTTAATGCGACCGACTATGTTGTGCCCTCGCTCGAGCTTATTGCGGCTCGCTGTTACCGTACAGATCCCGAAACCGGTTACACCCGAAAAGTTTACGACACCATCGCCGACAATGCTGCCAATGCTGGAATTATACTGGGTGGTCGCCCGGTAAAACCCACCGACATTGACATGCGCTGGGCCGGCGCCTTGCTATACCTCAATGGGCGCATTGAAGAAACGGGTCTCGCCGCAGGTGTATTGGGGCACCCCGCAAACGGCATTTGCTGGGTGTGCAAACGTTTTGCCCCGCATGGCGTTGCACTAGAGCCAGGGCAGGTGATTCTCTCCGGGTCATTTACGCGGCCCGTGCCGGTGAAGGCAGGAGATACAGTACATGCTGATTACGGCCCTTTGGGTGGGATTTCGGTGAAGTTTGTTTGATTACAGGTATGGAGCGTAGTTGCAGTCATGGATCTACCTATCAATAAATTTAAA
>CAJWCA010000014.1 GCA_913020395.1 uncultured Cellvibrionales bacterium
AACATTTATAAGGGTAGTTATTTACGTAGCAACGGGGAAACCATTCAGGGTCCCTCGCTGCAATCTCTAATAGAGGGCATCGACCCTACGCTGGAGAAACAAATAAACAGTAGTTTTCAAAACACTCAATCGGCGATGCAAAAACTGGTTAATCGGGCAGAAGGCTCTGGGCAATTCTCTCAACAGCCCCCCATGAAGTTTGACCAGATGATTGCCGAAGGCAACACTGAAGGCGCAGCAATTATTGCTCTGGCAATCGACTCACTGGTTAAGGAAACCCAGCTCATCGAAGCCATGGCGCGTACGCTGGAGATAAAAAACCTCACCCCCGCTCAAGCCAGCGGGCATTGAAGATTTCTGGTAAACCCTATTGGCGGTTGACAAGATCGGCACTCTTGATCGCCGCTTTTTGCACGGGAATTCACTGGCCAGTATCAGCCAATTCTTATACCGAGCGGCACGCGTTTTCTCAGCCCGATGAGGAAATGCCGCTAAAGCAATCCCTCGACTTTCATGTTGGCAACAGTTTCTTTCGCAACCCCTGGGTAAAGGCGCCCGCCAGTACTCGCGCTCGGGACGGCCTCGGTCCGCTCTACAATACAAACGCCTGCCAGAACTGCCATATCAGAGATGGCCGCGGTCACCTGCCAAAAAATCAAGACGATAATTTTGTGTCTTTAATCATAAGGCTAAGTCGCCCCGCCCAAAATAAAAAGGACACAAAAAAACAAAGTAAACATGGCCCCCTGCCGATTCCCGCCTATGGCACCCAACTACAAGACTTTGCGCTTCCTGGTGTTCCCGCAGAAGGACAGGTTTCACTTCGATGGACAACGCTAAACAAAACTTTCGCTGACGGAGACACAATCCAACTTCGCCAGCCTCACTTTTCTATTTCTAAGCCGGGTTATGGCGACCTGCCATCATCCACCGTATTATCCGCCCGTATTGCTCCACCAATGATAGGTTTGGGGCTTCTCGCTGCCATTGAGGACGATACCCTCCTCCAGTGGAGTGACCCTGAAGACCTCAACAACGACGGTATTTCGGGCCGTATCAACTGGGTCAACTTGGTGGGCTCTGACCTGCCAGCTATTGGTCGGTTCGGCTGGAAAGCGGCCCAACCCAATCTCAAGCAACAGACCGCAGCCGCCTTCCTCAACGATATGGGGTTAACCAGCTCTATTTTCCCTGCCCCCCCATGCACAAAGGTACAGTCTGAATGTCTGCTGGCTCAACAAAGAAGCCTGCCGGATGCAAAAGCAAAACCGGAAGTCAGCGATAAAATACTCGAGGCAGTGACTTTTTACAGTCAAAACCTCGCAGTGCCCCACAACAACTCTCCCGTGAGTAAAAGCCTAGAGCGCAGGCGCGCACAAGGGCACCAACTATTTCTGGACGCCCACTGTGCTCAATGCCATAAACCCGAGATCCAGACAGGAGACCTTGCTCTGGGGTGGCTGGCAACACGCTTAATACAACCTTATACTGACTTATTGCTACACGACATGGGGGACGCTCTGGCGGGCGGCACAGAAGAGTTTAGTGCAAGTGCAAGAGAGTGGAGAACACCCCCGCTCTGGGGTATTGGCATGACAAAAAACGTTCATGCAGAAGGCACGTTTTTACACGATGGTCGCGCCCGCACCCTGATGGAAGCAATCGTGTGGCACGGCGGTGAGGCACAAGCCGCCCGAGACAAAGTGATGACAATGGATAGTGCTCAACGGCAGGCTCTCATCACGTTCATTCAATCTCTATGAAGGTATTTCATGCGCTTTACCAAATCATCTAGCCAGGCATTTCTTCTTTTTTTGGCCGCTGCCTTAGCGGCATTACTAACCTACCAGTCGAAACAGGAGGGGGCTTCTGATCGAGAAGAGGCAGCAAACACCACTCTGGCTGAAAGGGTCGCGCGAGATATCGCAGGCAATGTCATTGTGGATTTTCATCAACAATTTTCCAATAGTACCCTAGCGCTACTCCAGTCAAGCCAGGGGTTTTGTGCAAACATCAACGAAGTAAACTATCAAGAAGTGCAGTCGCATTGGCGCGATGCGATGTCAGATTGGCAGGCCGTTAATCTCATCAATTTTGGACCGATAAAAGAAGACAATAAGAGTTGGCGTCTGCAATTCTGGCCCGACAAGAAAAACCTTGTGGGCAAAAAAATAAAATCCCTTTTAAAGACTCAGAAAGAACTGGACCTGAAAACAATTAGAGAAGCCAGTGTAGTCATACAGGGCTTGTCTGGTCTGGAGTATTTATTATTTGATGCCAAAGGGGGGCAATTAGAACGGTACGAAAACTCACCTGTAGGCCAGAGACAATGTAAACTTTTACTGACAACCGCAACTCTGACACACACGATTGCCAAAGAACTTTCTCAAAGCTGGCAATCTGACAGTGAATACATCCGGTCTTTCCTTCATCCAAACACGCCAATGGAAACCAACACTGGAGTCGACATCGAAGCTACACCACCATTGACTCTGATACTGGAGAGCGTGCTGGCAAATTTAGAGACACTGAAAAATAGCAAACTCGGTGCGCCTCTTGGCTTGAATACCGCAAGACAAACCCCTAACCCCTATCTCGTGGAAGCTTGGCGCAGCGGGTTCTCCCTATCGCTCATTCAAGCCAACATAGAGGCTTCGCAACAGATACTCATTAACGGAGAATTACTCGGCTTTACCGACTACCTCATCGCCAACAAGCAAGATCAGTTGGCGAGCGATATAGTTATGAGCCTTGAAAATATTAGCCAGCAACTTCAGTTAGTTAAGCCCCCCCTGGCGGAGGCAATTTCTAATGAGGGCGACATCAAACATCTTATACTGGCTAACGAAGAGCTCGTAAAACTCATAGGAATATTGAAACGTGAGGTACCCAAGGCCCTGGGGCTCACTCTGGGGTTCAATGACAATGACGGGGATTGAGACGCGCGCTCGACGCCGACAGTTTTTGCGCTGGGCAGGTTTTCTGTCTGCCCAAGCCGTGTTACTCCCGCAGCTAAGCGCATGCCAAACAGCTCGGCGAAATTGGTGTTTCAGCGCATGCGACGCCCCGTCGGGCCAACATTTTGTGGCGGCGTGGCCTCAGGGTGCCCCGGAGGAGGGATTTAAAATTGCCGTTCCTCTGCGCGCCCACGCGCCCGCGGTTCACCCCTTCCGCAATGAAGCGCTCTTCTTTTCACGCCGGCCTGGCACAGAAATCTATGTCATCAACTGCGCCTCGAAACAACTGACCCGCACTCTAAAGGCCAAACAAGGCCATCATTTTTACGGACACGGATGTTTTAGCCGCGACGGAAAGCACCTATTTACCACTGAGAACCCTTACTACCTCAGTAGTCATAAAGGGAGCGAGGGGCTCATTGGCATCTATGATACCCAAAACTACCAACGAGTAGGTGAAATTGCCTGCGGAGGCATTGGACCGCATCAGGTACAACTCATGCCCGACCAATCCACGCTTGTGGTGGCCAATGGCGGAATCTTTACTCATCCTTCACGCCCCAGAGAAAAGCTAAACGTGGACACGATGCAATCGTCCTTGTGTTATCTGGACGCCAACAGCGGCGCTATTATCGACCGTTATTATCCCGAACATGCACAAATGAGCCTTCGCCATCTGGACTGTAGCCCACAAGGCCATGTGGTTGTCGGAGGGCAGTTCCAGGGGCCTGCCCATGAAACCCACCCTTTAGTACTGCAGCACCGGGGAGAAGACACCTTACAAGCCCTACACACCACTAGGGCCACGTGGCAGTCACAATCGCAATACATCGCCAGCGTTGTTGTCGATAGTAATGGCCGAACCGCAATGACCACAGCCCCAAGAGGGGGAGTGGTGGACCTGTGGGATTTAGAGCAGGGCACACACAAACAAAACATTCGAATTAAAGACGCCGCGGGTGCCAGCTTCGACCAGGCCGGTCAGCGCTTTATTATTTCCAGCGGTAGGGGCAGGATCATCGCCTGGCAGGACAAATCCCCCCCCTACCCCCTCAACCAAGACTCGGTAAAATGGGACAATCACCTGCTCAGCCAGACACTGGCTGTGTAGTGTGCACCCAACCTTCAGGAGAGACCACATTGACTATTAAGCGCAGGGACTTACTCAAGGGCGGATTGGCCAGCATGGGTTTAGCCAGCTTGTCCGCTTGTCGCTTTTCCCTGGTCCAGACAAATAACGATGATCTCGGCCACCCTTCATCAGATTATGATTATGTACTCACCGCGGAATCTGTCCCCCTTGAGATCGTGCCCGGAACTCAGTCCCCGGCCCTAGGCTTTAATGGCGAATTTCCCGCTCCTGTTATTAGGGCCAAACAAGGCGTGCCGATCCGAATATTATTTAAAAATAATCTTCAACAAGCCACGACTATTCACTGGCACGGGATTCGGCTAGACATAAAAATGGATGGCGTTCCCTTTTTAAGCCAAGATCCGGTTCGGCCTGGCGAGTCCTTTTTATATGAATTTACCTGCCCGGATGCGGGCACATTTTGGTACCACCCCCACATGCACAGCGTTGAACAACTTGGCAAGGGTTTAGTCGGCGCTTTAATCGTGGAGGAGCAAACACCTCAAGCATTTGATGAAGACCTTATTATCGGTCTAAAAGACTGGAGACTGGATAAACAAGGGCAGTTTTTACCCCTGTCAATTCCACGACACGCCGCCAGGGCCGGCACGCTTGGAACCGTTAAAACCGTGAACGGTCAGCTGAAACCCACAATAGATGTACCGGCAGGTGGCCTGGTAAGGCTCCGCTTTTTAAACCTCGATTCCAGCCGTGTTTATCACTTGAGTTTAAAGGACATGCAAGCAGACATCATTGCAATAGATGGCAGCCCCGTGGAGACTCCACGCCCCTTGAGCACCCACGACATGGGCGCAGGCATGAGACTGGACGTGGCACTACAACTACCGGAATCCACGGGACAGGAAATCACAATCTACGACAACAAAGGCCGGGGTTATTTTGAAATTTTTCGTTTGAGAACCACCACTCCCAAGCGAGCGCTCTTGAACGAGCCACTCACAGCACTTCCCCCCAACCCTCTGCCCACGCTGGATTTACCCAGTGCCCAGACCCTGCACTTTGAATTCGAATGGGCCGGCGCACTATCGCCCGTAAGCCCGGATGGCAAAGTGGATCAGACGTTTTGGACCATCAACCGACGGGCATGGGAAGGGCTCAGCGCCACCAGCCTACCGGCCCCACTGGCAACCGTCCCCCTTGGGAAAACAGTTATAATGCATTTACACAATGCCACCCCACACGGCCACCCGATTCACATGCATGGCATTATCTTCACAGTCTTAAAGAGCGATAAACGCGAGATAGATCCATTCCAATCGGACACAGTGTTACTCGAGCGCAATGAACGCGCTACCATCGCTTTTGTCGCCGACAATCCTGGCCGCTGGATGTTCCATTGCCATGTGATCGAACATATGAAGACGGGTTTAATGGGCTACATCACAATTGCTTGAGGCGGCAAGCTGCGATAACTACGTGTTCCCCTGCATAGAAACTCTGGGTACACTGTCCGTTACGCTCCTGCAGATAATCGAAAATGCTTAGCACCGACCAGTTTATCAGTCAGCTCTATCGCGCGATCGGCCAGGTCCCACTGGAAGAATACCGGAGGTGGGCCCTGGAATCCCTGCGTTCACTCATTCACTTTGATGGCGCAGTATGGGGAAGCGGACACGCCAGTACCGCAGAGTTCCATACCCATACACACTTGGAAGTTTCAAAAGAATTGTTTGACGATTTAGTGGCCAGCCAATCGATTAACCCCATCTACCAATACCACCTCAATCATGTAATCGAGCCCGGCCAATTAAAAACGCCTTTGCGAGCTGACACTCTTGAAACATTGGGAAAACCCGTCGACATGATGGAGCTTATGCCCGACGAAACCTTTTTCCAGTCGACACTCTATAAACGCTATTTCGAACCTCACGGTATAGAGCGCATCTTAAGCTCAATGCATTTTAATCAACGCAGCGGCATGTTTACTTTGCTCACACTCTACCGCTTTGACCGCGCAGAGGTTTTCACCACTGCGGAAAAATCGATGCAACAGCAGCTACTGTTTCATCTCATTGCTGCTGCATCTCACGCACAATTCGTAGAGTTACAACAACGGCACCAACAGTCAAAAGTTGCCAGCGCACTTTGTGATTGCCATGGCAATTATCACGAAGTAGAAAGAGAATTTCTAGATCTGATCGAATCTTGGTATGGCGACACAGCCCGACACCAATTACCTTTTGAACTGACGGAGCAGGTGACATTAAACAACGGTCTGCATGTTGAAATAGAAGCCTTAGGCGAACTTTTCTATATTGGCTTACGCCCGGAAAGAGCGCTAGACAAACTCACTACCCGAGAGAAAGAGGTGGTCAGTGGGATATGTAATGGATTAACGTTTAAAACCATCGCCAAACACCTGGACCTCTCGCCCTCCACGATATCCAACCACCTCTACAGAATCTATCGAAAGCTTGGCATCAATAGCCGGGGCGAATTGGTTGCGCTGCTCGACAGCAATGACGGCCAGACTTAACCTGCTGTAACTCTTCAAGACACTTCTTTACGGTCCTTGAAACTACTTAGGGCACAGATCGTTATACTGATTCCAGCTTAGTATTCAAACACCCAAAACAACGACGCAGGAGACACTGCAATGGCGACACCCTTGATGTTACTTGTATCCCTTATTCTATTAACAGCGATAGCCGCTGAAGATTTAGCACCGCTGTATTAACTGGCAAGTGAAACTGTCAGTTCACTTCTTCAACCCCCATTTACCCCTTTTCTAAGGGGTTTTTTTATTCTAAAGAATTTACGGTTTATAAGCGCATAAACTTTATTTATTGCGAAGGCATCTTATACTAAAGATATATCCCAATTTCTTGCCATCTATAAATAGTCGGCAACTCAATGGCAATAACCGTTGCCTGAAAATACCGACTCCGCATGATGGCAGCAGTTAGTTGAGGAAAGTGTTATGGGTGTTGCCATCAGTGTTAAAGACTATTTGGAACGAAATCACATTCGATTTGAGTTGCTTGAACATCGCTATTGCGAAGGATCATACAACACCGCCTGCGTCGCAAAAATCCCGGAGCAAAGCCTGGCTAAAGGCGTCGTCTTCAGAGACGAAGACCTACACTATACTCTGGTGGTTTTACCTTGCCGAAGTAAGGTAAAACGCCACACTCTTAACGAAATATTTGATAGAAAATTGGTTTTAGCAGACGAAGACGAGCTCGATAACTTATTTTCGGATTGTTCACACGGTGCCGTGCCTGCCGTAGGACAAGCCTACGACTTGAACGTTATTTGGGAAGACGATCTACTTAGCAATGAAAAAATATATATTGAGGCTGGAGATCATCGCCACCTCATTCAATTAAATAAGAAGCAGTTCTGCCAACTGATGGCCTCATCAATGCACGACCATATTAGCACCTCGACAAAAAAAGGAGGGATAGGGAACGCCGCTTAAAACCATAGACCTGACTTAAATGTGAGGCAAAAAAAAGGCCGATTAAAATCGGCCTTTTATACTGGGTAGTTGTCCGTTATTTTTCAATAATGGGCGCCAGTGTCACATCATATACATTCGCTTCTCGCGCAGCGTCGGCAATGGCAACGTATGTGGCCGCCTCTGACTTACCGTCTGCACGAATAATTACAGATGCTTTTGGAAATTCGGCGTGTAAACGTGCAATATTTGCACGAACTGCGCGAATATCAACCCGGCGTTGTTCCATCCAGATCTCGTTGCTACCCGTTACCGTCACCAGAATGTTTTCAGGCGCATCTTCGGGTGGCGGCGCATCATTGGGCTCCGGAACATTCACATTAATACCGATTTCTTTAACGAACGAAGCCGTTACGATAAAAAAGATCAACATAATAAAGACGACATCGAGCATCGGTGTCAAATCGATATCTGAACTATCATCCTCAGCACCACGGCCTTTTCTACGGCTCACAGAATCTTCTCCCCTCAACAACTTAATTACATACTGACCTGAGTCAGCGACTGTTCGCGAAAATTAAGGGCGCATATTAACAGCTTTATTCCCAAGTTGGCCAATTTATACAGAGGAATAAACCCCTCATGCCTCAGTGTTACCTTACGACTCAAATTAAGCCCTCGAGACTAATTATAAAGCCAAAAAGGCCCGAATGACGTTACGCTTATTCCCCCCTCTTCAATATTTCTGACTCAGAAGCTCCAATATCCTGCGATTTGAACAGATCCAACTGACTTCCAGCCAGCCCGCCCTCCCGGTCAAGCAGTCGAACACCTATCCCGAGCAATCTCACGGGGCGAGATTGGCGCTGAACGGCATCCGACATCATCTCCCGGTAATCGCTTACCCGTGCCCCAGTGCCCGCGCGCTCCAGTGTTGTAGTGGTGAAATCATCAAACTTCACTTTTACGAAGGCCTTTTGTATCTGATAAGCCGCATCGAGGTGTTGTATTCGACTTTTCAGCTCCACAAACAACGCGGGCAATTTTTCCAGGCAATGGTCTAGATCCGGGAGATCTTTATTATAGGTGTTTTCTACACTCAGTGATTTTCTACGCCTGGACGGGCTGACTTTACGCTCATCCTTACCTCTGCACAGGTCAAATAGACGCTGCCCAAACGATCCAAATTGATCATTCAATTCATAGATCGTAAAAGGCCTCAGGTCACCGCAGGTCTCAACACCAACCCGCTTTAATTTCTCTGCACTCACCTTCCCTACACCGGGTAATTTTTTGACGGGCAAAGGCAGGACAAAACTCTCAACCTGGTCAGGGGGCACTACACACAAACCATTGGGTTTGTTCCAATCGCTCGCTACCTTGGCTAAAAACTTATTGGGCGCGACTCCTGCAGAGACTCGAATGTCGATCGCCTCGTAAATTCTCTGCCTGATTTCCTCTGCAATAAGAGTGGCACTACCACGACATTGCTTACATTCACTGACATCTAAATAGGCCTCATCTAGAGACAGAGGCTCAACTAGATCAGTGTAATCAAAGAAAATCTCTCGCATTGACTGAGAAGCTTTGCGATAGGCTTCCATGTTCCCTGGAACGATGATCAAATCCGGGCACAAACGTTGTGCAGTCGCCGAGGCCATTGCAGAGTGAACACCAAATTCTCGCGCCTCATAATTACACGTCGAAATAACACCACGCCGATCGGCTTGACCACCCACAGCAATCGCTTTCCCTCGCAACGAAGGATCGTCTCGCATTTCTATCGCCGCAAAAAAACAATCGGCATCACAGTGGATAATCTTTCTACTCATCAGCGCAGTTTTATTTTCAAAGAAGTGAGTTCAGCCTTTATGATGCACCAAAGCTGTTCATATATACAGTAACAGGAAAACAAAATCACCAAACCGAAGCCACTAAGCGCTATAATTCGAATCAATTAAATTTTAAGAGCGAGCAAAAGATGAGTGTAGGATCCTGGACGCCTGAAGACCCCTTAGTGAATCAATCGACAGAGGCGGAGTTGCCTGGTGAAGAATTACTTCACCTATTTATTCGCTTGAGCCAGGAAGAAAAACTGGAATCAATGCCGTCTTTATTGGACGAAAAGATCATCTCATCGAATCACACGGTGATGCGACTACCTATGGCGCTTTGGAAAACCGCGCTTGAGCCATTTGACATCGAAGACATCAATCATTTGATCCGATTCTTTACCCGTGCGGAAATGCTGTTACCCAATTGGGATGCCGGTGCTGAATCTCCGGTTGTTTGGATGGCGAAAATCTTGCGGCAGCGCAAGTCCCCTCTGGATAAACAGCAACTTATCTGGATTAAAAACCATTCCACCAATAAATTCATTCCCAATGGCGCACTCATCTAAGCCACAAAAATTCTCATTTCCAAGCCCTGATATCAAACAAGTGTTTTTATAAAAATCGGGTCCTTTTTTAAAAAAAAAGGGGCTCGGGGCCTTGAGAATGGATTTAATCTAAATTTTGTCGGCTTTTTAACACTTTTTCGACACTTTTTGGCGTAAAAGCCTTGATATTTCACGTCAAAGCCTTAACTTATACACGCCTTTGAATTCTAAGCAAATTGCTGGCAATTTTTTTTAAAAAAAATCAAGGAAGCTAAACATGGCTGCTAAAAAAACTAAAGCGGTAAACCCTGTTGCTCAGTTAGAGCAGGAAATTGCAAAACTGCAAACCCAACTGGCAAAAGCTCGTGCAAAACAAGAGTCTGATGCGTCTAAGTCTGTTAACAAACTCGCTGCTGACGCTAAGAAAGCTGCTGCAAAAGCAAAATCAGCTGCAAACAAAGTTGCCGCTGCTCGTAAAAAGAAGAAATCTGCTGCTAGCGCGAAGCAAATTGCTGCCGCTCAAACTGCCGCTAAAGCTGCAAATGCCGCCGCTTCCTCTGCTAAATCAGCTGCTGCTGATGCAAAAGCTGCATTAAATGTCATTAAAGCTTCCAACAAAAAAGCCGCTGCTGAAGCAAAAGCCGTAGCTTCACAAGAAGCCGCCGCTGCTAAAGCACAAAAAGCCGCTGACAAGAAAGCCGCTGTCAAAGCTAAAGCAAGCGCTAAAAAAGCCGGCGCCAAAGCTAAAGTTGCTGCCAAGAAAGCTGCCGCTAAAGCCAAGGTAGCTGCTAAAAAAGCCGCCGACAGTGCTAAAGCCAAGGCTAAGAAAGCAGCTGCCAAGGCAAAAACCTCAGCCAAAGCTAAAGCCGCCAAAGAAAAAGCCGCTGCCAAGAAAGCTGCTGCCAAGGTAAAAGCAAGTGCTAAGAAAGCCGCTGCTAAAGCCAAAGCCGCAGACAAGAAAGCCGCTGCTAAAGCTAAAGCTGCAGAGAAGAAAGCCGCTGCTAAAGCCAAAGCCAAGGCCAAAAAAGCCGCTAAGAAGCCAGCAGCCAAGAAGAAGGCAGCTAAAAAACCAGCTGCTAAGAAGCCAGCAGTAAAAAAGGCAGCCAAAAAACCGGCCGCTAAAAAAGCGGCTAAAAAGCCCGCTGCAAAAAAAGCTACTAAGAAGCCAGCCGCCAAGAAGAAGGCAGCTAAAAAAGCGTCTAAGAAGTAACTCGCTTATTTCCGGCGCCTCTTAGGCGCCGGAAACTCTTCTCAAACCTCCCCTAACTCCTTTCCCAACAAAAAACTCACAAACTGTCGATTGGCTTTCGACAAATACTGATTCCGCTTCCAGGCGATACCTAAATCCAGAAAGACCGGTGTTTCAAATGGCACACCCACAAGGTCCTTTTCCTGCTCAACCACTCGACGCAGACAAAAACCCAAACCGAGCCCCTCCCTTACTTGATTTATCATTAACCGTAGAATATTCGTTTCACAGGCAATTCTCGGTTGCAGGTCACTGTGCTCGCTCAAGCTCGCAATCAGCTCTCTGAGATAATAACCTTCGGTATAAAGAATGAGAGGCTCCTCAGCAAAAGACTCAAAACTCAATGATCGCTTCCCAGCAAAACGGTGTTTGGGCCCGACACAAGCAACAACCTCTTCTTTTACTGCCAAGCTATGGGCCTGCAAATTTGGAGGAACCCCCTCCATATTGACAATGCCCATATCGATTTCACCCGTCAGTATCAGCTGTTGAGCTCGCTGTGTGCCCTCGCCGGTAATACGAATGTTTATTCCTGGGTGCGATCTTCGAAATTCTGTCAGTTTCTCGGGAAAATAATAAGAACCCAACATGGCAGAGGTGCCCAATCGAACCTGTCCCGCGTGCAGATTATTCAAATCCACAAATTCCTGCGCCGCCAGTTCAAACTGCTGCAGGATTTTTTGGGCATGAACTAATAAACGCTCCCCTTCGGCTGTGGGCAATATTGTTTTACCCGCGCGACTCAGTAGTTTTTGACCCAACTCTTGCTCAAGTTTTCGAATGGCAATGCTGACCGCCGGTTGGGCCATATGTAAGGCATTGGCTGCTCTGGTAAAACTGCCTTCCTTTACTACACTGTGAAAGATCTGTAACTGGCGATTATCCATTTTATCGGGTCTCTGGTTCCACTTTGGTTTTTCTCAGGCAATATCTACATACTAATTATATATAGATAGCATATATTTTATATATTTTCCTTATGCAACTTGGACTGCTATAGTCCGCCCACTGCCGCAACAGGCCCATCGCACTTCAGGAGTGACCCTATGAGCAACAATCCACACTGGTCCAAAAACTTCGACTGGCAAGATCCTTTTCTGCTGGACCAGCAATTAACCGAAGAAGAGCGCATGGTGAGAGATACCGCCCGCCAATACGCCCAGGATAAGCTTTTGCCAAGGGTTAGGGAGTCATTCAGAAACGAGCACACAGACCTGAATATATTCAAAGAAATGGGAGAGCTGGGCCTCCTGGGGTCTCCGCTGGAAGGTTATGGTTGCCCGGGTGTAAGTTACGTAAGCTACGGCTTGATTGCCCGCGAAATAGAAAGGGTAGACTCTGGGTATCGCTCAATGATGAGCGTGCAATCCAGCCTTGTTATGTATCCTATCTATGCCTATGGCAGCGAAAGTCAAAAAGAAAAATATTTGCCACGACTGGCCACGGGCGAATTAATTGGCTGCTTTGGTCTCACAGAGCCTGATCACGGCTCCGATCCCGGCAGCATGATCACCCGAGCCAAGTCTGTTGAAGGCGGCTACCGACTCAGCGGCGCAAAGATGTGGATCACCAACTCTCCTGTTGCAGACGTGTTTATTGTCTGGGCCAAAAATGATGACGGCATAATCAAAGGTTTTATTCTCGACAAAGGCATGGAGGGTCTGAGCGCACCTAAGATCGAAGGTAAGCTGGCTCTGCGTACATCCATAACGGGCGAGATTGTAATGGATGAGGTTTTTGTTCCCGAAGAAAATATGCTGCCTAACGTCGCCGGTTTAAAAGGGCCTTTTGGTTGCCTGAACAGCGCACGCCTTGGCATTTCCTGGGGCGCACTTGGGGCGGCAGAAGCCTGTTGGCATTCGGCTTTGGAATATACACTGGAGCGCAAACAATTCAATCGCCCACTGGCAGCAAACCAACTTATTCAGAAAAAGTTGGCCGTCATGCAGACCGATATTTCACTGGCATTACAGGGCTGCTTACGTGCCAGCCAATTAAAAGACCAGCACCAATTACCTCCTGAGTTGATCTCACTGTTGAAACGTAACTCCTGTGTGAAAGCACTTGAGGTGGCCCGTGAATCTCGAGACATGCATGGCGGCAATGGCATCTCTGACGAATACCCAGTAATGCGGCACATGGTTAACCTTGAAGTGGTTAACACTTATGAAGGAACCCAGGATGTTCACGCCTTAATCTTAGGCCGTGCACAAACGGGCCTGCAGGCATTCTGTTAATTCGATACCGGAGAAAGCAATGAGCAATTTGACTCAAGCCCCACTAAACGGAGTACGCGTGCTGGATTTGAGTCGAATTCTGGCGGGCCCCTGGGCCGGCCAGGCACTCGCCGATCTAGGCGCGGAAGTTATTAAAGTTGAACGTCCTGGTGGCGGCGATGATACTCGCCACTGGGGCCCCCCCTACCTTCGCGATAGTGAAGGCAATGAGACCAGCGAAACGGCTTATTTTATGGCCGCCAATCGTGGTAAAAAATCTATCACCGTTGATATAACCACTGAAACCGGCCAGGCAATTATTCGTAAACTGATCGCTATTTCAGACATCGTAATCGAAAATTATAAAGTGGATGGCCTGAAAAAATATGGCCTGGACTACAATAGTTTGAAAGAAGAATACCCCGCACTTATCTATTGCTCCATCACCGGCTTCGGTCAAACCGGCCCCTATCGACACCGGGCGGGTTATGATTTCATGATTCAAGGTATGGGCGGTCTCATGAGCATTACCGGTGAAAAAGACAGTCTGCCGGGCGGAGGCCCTCAGAAAGTGGGTGTGGCGGTAACCGATCTCTTCACTGGTTTATATGCAACAATCGCAGTACAGGGCGCTTTACTCGAACGCCAACGCTCGGGCAAAGGCCAGCACATTGATCTGGCTCTATTTGATGTGCAGGCTGCGGTACTCGCCAACCAAGCCAGCAATTATCTGGTGGGTGGCGTTAAGCCGACCCGCCTGGGCAATGCTCACCCTAACATTGTGCCATACCAGGCTTTTGCCACATCCGACAGCCATATTATTCTTGCCGTTGGCAACGATAGTCAATTTGCCAAATTCGCACGATTGGCACAACGTGATCATTGGCTAGAAGACAGTGTGTTCTCAACCAACGCCATGCGTGTAAAAAATAGAGATAGGGTTTGTGAGGCAGTCGCAGAGGTTATTAAACAAAAAAGTAGCGATTTCTGGCTGACCGAACTAGAAGCTCAGGGTGTGCCCTGTGGCCCCATTAACGATATTGATCAGGTATTCTCGGACCCACATTTACTCGAACGCGGCATGCGTATGGAGCTGGACCACCCGCTTGGCGACAAAGTTGAACTCGTTGCAAATCCAATTCGATATAGTCGCACGCCCGTCGACGACAAGCGCATACCTCCGCTCTTGGGTCAAAGTACACAGGAAGTATTATCCAGCTTGCTGGGTTACTCAGAGACTGAAATTAAGGCAATGGAAGAAGCCAAAGTGACCTAGGGAGGCGCATCTTTCGCAATGGTTCGCCTGGGCCGAATGGATACTTTAAGAGTTTCACTTTCATTAAAGTGACAAATCGCTCTGTAGCGCAGCGCTTTGCCCTGCGGAGTTTTGGCATCAAAATCGAGTAAAAACTTCAAACTCTGCTCAGGGCCGACCTCCGCTGCGGGAGCTTCTGTCGTTAATATCACTTTATCTTTCATCATCTTCGTGCGCTCCGCGACTTTTTCCTCGCACTTGAGCCACAAAGCTTGTTGTCTTATCAACTCCTGTCTCTGGGCTTCCAGTTCCGCTTCTTTTTCCTTCTGGGCGAGTGCCTGTAATCTCAGCACCTCAAGCTCTTCAAAAGAGACCGTCCCCCCCGGAAAGGCTGGATCAATCACCTCCATTGCCAGGCCGTCAATGATGATGGCAAAAGAGCGCTTAGCTTGGTTTCGGCACACAATCCTGAAAACAGGGTGCTCCTTTGTGCTTTTGCTCGCCTGTAACTCACCTCGGAGAATGGACTGACAGTCGTGCGCGTTATCCTCGACCAGTTTAGCCGCTCGAATCAATTTCATGTAATGGGGGCGATAACTAATAGGCAACCACAAATTGCTTTCATCAACCCCGTGGCTGGGCGGCGATAGCAGCGAAAGGTAAAGGCCAGAGCTCAGGGCAAACAATAAAAGGCTAGACTGCCGCCATTTCACCATAAACGTAGGCATACAAAACCAACAAAACATCTTCATTCGCCTCGATAAACTCTATGCCATAGACCGCAGGCAAGTTGTGGTCAATTTCTTTGGTACTGCGTTCTATCCTGGAACGGATGACCGATTTGACCCGTAAAGTACGCACTAAGCGTCCTATTTGGACATCGGTCAGCACTTCGAGTTCGTCACCCACACGCCCCACGGCCTCACTCAACTCCAAGCGAGCGCCAGAGACGCTAATGTCAGCAATGATCCCCTTGGTATGAGGTTCCTCCAGCTCACTGATATTGGTCACGCCCACTGGGTGATTTACGGTCACCCTAGTCGCACCTCGCACCTCTTTAAACGCAACATTAACCGGCACGGTCATGTGCAATAAAGGATAGGGCGTTGTTACGCTGTGCGTGATTGCGCTGTTAAAGACACAAATACCGTTATCGAGCATCACATGAACCGTCAGCTTGTGCCCGACTCTGAGCCGGGGCGCCCCCATGGGTGTGCGTGGCAGCGCCAACAACAAAGCCTTACCCTGTATACAGCCGACATAGCGAGACCCGTATTTGAAGACCTCTCCACCATCATCGCTAATCTGCAGCTGTATCTGGCATCCCGGGTTTAATTTTAGTTCGTCAAATTTCATCAAATGCCAAAATATTATTCACGGTGCGCTTCCGCACGAGTTCCTACTACCTGCCTGACATAGGCAAAGCCAGAAGTCAGGTGGCGACGTAAAATACTCGGCAATACTAACATGACCGGTGTTACGACCAAAGTCAGCAGCGTTGAAAACGCCAAACCATGCACAATAGCGCTCGCCAGGGGCTTCCAGTTTGATGCAATAGAGCCCCCTTCAACTATATTTCGGCCAATGAGATCGACACTTAAATTCATGGCAATAGGCAGAAGACCCAGAATCGTTGTTGCGGTGGTTAAAAACACCGGGCGAAGCCGCTGTGCTGCGGCCTTTACGGCAGCCTCCGCTACCGTTAAATCTTTCTCGTGCTGACGGACGTAGTTAAATGTATCAATCAATACAATATTGTTGTTCACCACAATTCCCGCCAGTGCGACGATGCCCACGCCGGTCAGAATCGTACTGAAGGTGCCCTGTGTCAGCAACAACCCCAACAACACTCCCGCAGTAGACATCACAACCGCAGACAAGATAAGGAACCCCTGATAAAAGCTGTTGAATTGAGTCACAAGAAGAATAAACATCAAAAACAAAGCCAGAGAAAATGCGACCGACAAAAACTCCTGGGATTTGCTCTGCTCTTCGTTGGCTCCTCTAAACTCGACATTCACCTGGGGGTCGATATTGGCCTGCTCCAGCCACGCGAGCACTTCTTTGACTTTATCGTCAGGCAGCACGCCAAGTTCAACGTCTGCGCTCACGGTCATTATTTGAATGCCGTCCACACGCTGAACCTTATCAACCTTAGGTTGGGCAACTCGTTTAACAAAACTGGAGACAGGAATAGTGCCGTTATTAGTATTGACCCTTAAACGGTCCAATTCACCCATACCCCTTGCTGATTTGGGGAAACGGACACGAATATCCACCTCGTCGTCGGCATCGTCCGGGCGGTACTCACCCACTTTCACCCCATTTGTAACCAACTGTACAGCTCGGCCCACCTCAACCACGTTGGCACCCATTTGCGCGGCGAGCCCCCTGTCGACCAACATTTGCCATTCAATACCCGGTAGCGGTGAACTGTCTGTAATGTCCCTCAAACCGTCCATCTCATTCATCAAGTGATGGCGTACTTGATGTGTCGCGGCCAGGAGTTTGTCTAAATTCGTAGACTCCAACTGGATTTGCAGTGGCTTGCCTACGGGAGGACCATTTTCTAGGGCTTTCACATTGACAAAAATGCCCGGCATATCTTCTGTCGCTTTGTTCATGTCGGCAATCACTTTATGGACCGAACGCCCAAGTGTCTGCGGAGGAAACGTCTCTACAAAAATGCTGCCGATGCTGTCTTTAGCGTCGCCAGAACCACCCCCAAAAGACATAACATTATTACTGGCTCCACTGGTTGTATAGGTTGAAAATACTTCTGGGAATTTCAGTATTCGCTGTTCTACTTCACGCACGATATCATCGGTTTCTGAGGCAGAGAAGTTCCCCTGTGCCCTTATTGATATGATGGCATACGGATCTTCAGACTCTGTGAAAAATTCCACCCCGGCGCCAAAACGACCATATAAGTTGAAAATGAGATAAAGACAAAACATGCTGCCAATAAATACCAGCCCTGGATAACGCAACAGACTGGCCAATACTTTTGCATAACGCCCGGTGAAACCGGGTAGGGTTTCCGGTGATTCCGTTTCAAGATGGCGCAGATAGTTTTTAACGTCCGGCTCCATTCCCGTGCGCCCCAGCAGAGAGCCCATCACCGGAGCAAAAAACAATGCATACAACAGCGACCCGGTAAGCACAGCAAATACGGTTACCGGAAGGTAACTCATAAATTGACCGGCGACACCCGGCCAAAACATCAAAGGCAGAAATGCTGCTAGCGTGGTAGCGGTCGATGCCATTACCGGCCAAAACATGCGCTTGACCGCCACTTGATAGGCGGCCTTGCTACTTAAGCCCTCTGCCATTTTTCGGTCGGCAAATTCAGTGATCACAATGGCCCCGTCAATCAACATGCCCAATGCCAGCAACATGCCAAACATCACCATAAAGTTGAAAGAGAAACCCATTTGAAATGTGATTATCAATGCAAATAGCAAAGAGAAAGGTATACGCAGCCCCACCAACAAACCGGAGCGAAAGCCCAGAGCCGCCACAACAATAACCATTACAAGGCTCATTGCCGTCACAATATTACCTTCCATTTCGCTGACCATGTCCCGGGTATAGGGAGACTGGTCGAGCAAAAAGCTAATTTCAACACCCTGGGGCAATAAGTGCCTGTGGTCGTTGACTATTTTCCGGGCCTCTTCCGCCACTTCAATCAAGTTGGCATCGGTACGTTTTTTCACTTCGACAGTGATGGCTCTTTGCCCACGAATAGAAGTAAACGTTGTGGGATCTTTAAACGTTCGGTGTATCTCAGCGACACTTCCCAGAGTCACTAAACCGTCTTCCGTTGTTTTTAAGGGAAGGTCGTAGACATCCTTGGCGGTTTCGATCAGACCGGGTACTTTTACAGCAAATTTTCCTTGCCCATTATCTAACTGGCCCGCTGGCACCAGCAGGTTGTTCACTAATACGGCATTGATCAATTGATCGCTGGTTATGTTGTAGTGCTCAAGCCGTGCAGGGTCTATCACGGCTTCCAATACTTCCTCTCTGTGGCCACTCATGTCCGCAGATAATACCGTGGGCATCGCTTCGATTTTACGTTTTAAGAACTGTGCAGATTGAAACAACACTCGGTCTTTAACGTTTTCGCCCGACAGCGCGACCACAACCGTTGGCATATCAACGGCAGTGACTTCTTTTACAACCGGTTCTTCAGCATCCCGAGGCAACTCCGCCTTGGCTCTGTCGACAGCCGCTCGCACATCGTTCAGCGCTTCATCCAAATTCGCTTCGGCCTCAAATTCTACTAACACATAAGCGATGGATTCACGGGCCGTTGCATTAAGCTCTTTAATGCCTTCCAGCGTTCGCAATTCTTTTTCCAGAGGGCGTATCAACAATCTGGCGCCGTCCTCCGGCGAAACACCATCCAGATAAACCGAAACAGTCACCAAAGGCACTTCGATATTCGGATTCGCTTCAATGGTCATCGATGCACGAGAAAAGATACCGACCGATACAATGAGAAATAGAATACAAAAGGTACTTCTATAATGGCTAACCGCCGTTGAAAGCATACTCATAATTTCGACACACCACTGTTTTCACTCTGCGTTATAACGTGCTCTCCACTCACGACATACTGCTGCCCAATCGTAATCAGACGATTGGTCTCGGGTAAACCTGTTACCCAGACTCCATCCGATTGATCACCTATTATTTGAACATTAACAAAATGCACAACATCCTGATCATCGATAATTTTTAATCCAATACCACCTTCATCATCCAAGACCAACAGCGATGCATTAACAAGGTGTGCTCGGGCCGTTCCCACCGGAATCGTCATCTCTGCGGTGAGGCCACTTCGCAAGGTTAACGCGGCATTGTCTACCAGAGCTTCGAGGCGGAACGTGCGGGTGACCAAGTCAGAATTGCGCTCAATAAAGCGCACGGTGCCCTGCAGCTTTTCGCCACTGGCCAATGCCGCACCTACTTGATCTCCGACTTTAATTTTTGCGACTGAAGACTCCGCTAAGCGACCGCTCACCAATAGAGGGTCTAAATCTAATACTTTGGCACACACATCACCGCGCTGCATAAAATCGCCCTGCTCAACAGGCCTTACATCCACGACGCCTGCAAAGGGGGCTTTAATGAACAGGTTATCTCTATTCAGTTGCGCCCGTGTCGCGCTGGCTTTTGCCGCCTCCAATCGAGCCAGCGCATCGGCAATAGCGGTGCGTGACTGGTAACCGCCGGACTTAAGTCGAAGCGCGCCATCGTAGTCCAACTGGGCTTTTGTCAGAACGGCTTTTGCCTGGTCCAGCATTTCAATTCGATCTTCCGCCGCCAACTCACAAATAACATCCCCAGTGTTAACTAAACCACCCTTTTCAACGGGCAAGGCGATTACACGTCCCACAATTTCAGCTTTCACCTCTACCGCTCGATTGGGCTCGGTACGGGCGCGCAGGGATAAGGTCACAGGGTAGTCACTCGCCTGCATGTCTTTAACCATGACTGAGGTCAAAGTCTTTTGCTGCACGACCGCCGCGTCCTCAGGCTGCTCGCTGCCCACCAGCAACCCACTCGCAAGCCACACGATGATCAAACCACCCAAAGCAGTGGCAATGCGATAGTTTTTCTTTGCCCAGATCTTTGTAAATACAGTCATAATTCCCGATATCTCTTACAGTAGGGTTTGCCTCTCCGACACGGCCTGGTAAGTGAGGACCGTACATTCAGAGATTTATTCAATTCGGCAACGTTGATTCTTTTGAGGAAGGCGATAAGTCGCCTGAAACAGCTCGCAATAATACCTGTTTACCCCCTAAAATGGGAGCTATTAACCATACCTAAATTCATAGGAGGCATGCCTGAAATTCATGACACATTTCAAACACATCAGTATCGATGCCAGCAAGACAATGATTGACGAACAAACCGTATCCCTGGTCGACATCCGCGACGCGGCTTCATTTGCGCTCGGGCACATAGAAACCGCCACGCTGATCGACAATGAAAACGTCCAGGACTATATCCGGGGTGCAGATTTGGACCAGCCTTTAATTGTCTACTGTTACCATGGCAATGCCAGCCAAAGCGCCGCACAATTTTTTATCGAACAGGGCTTCGATGATGTTTATAGCCTGGACGGGGGGTTTGAGTCCTGGAAACAGATCTACCCCTACGTCACTTAATAACTTGCCCCAACAGAGGCTCTTGGGTGCTCTGGGGCCAGTTGAACCGAAGCCGTTGAGGTAAAACTCTGATTCCAATCCTTCAGCAGGTTTGCCAGCTGCTTGGCCTGGAATTCAAGCGCCTCCAACTCTTCCAAAGTATCTCGCTTGCCCGCGAACAGTTTCAAACTGCGATGTTTCGCGGCCAAAGGTGAATCTGGATATTCCATGCGATAGACATCCAATTTCCACCTTAAGTTGTGTGCGGTATTTCGGTAGTACGCTAACTTGGTGTCCAATGTCAGCCGAGAAAAATCTCCCAGACGTCCAAAAACCCTAAAATCCAGACCCAGCACGGTAGTTTGCCTGAAGCTGTCACTCGCACGTACAGAGGCGCTTCTCTGCCGACCCGTCAGCATTGAAAGATCACCAAAGACCTCCCCCGGTGTTATCTGATTGATGGAATCCTGAAAATCGCCATTATCAGGAAAGACATCCAACTGGCCGCGCAGCAAGAAAAACAACCAAAAATCGTGATCGCCCTTGCTAAGTAATACCTCCCCTGGGCCAAAAGACGCCATTTGGGAGTGCTGCACCAGCGCCTCATATTGGCTTAGATCCTGCTCCCTGACAGTCTTAAAAAAAGGAATGCCCTGCAATACCGGGTGAATACTGTCCGCGGAAAGTGCGTGCAAAGGCCTAAATATCATAAAATGCTCCAATGTCGGGATCTGGGAGCAAATGCTATCAACGATCAGGCCAGGTATTCATCTACCCCCGTCACAAATCTCAACAATTCTCCCAATACCCAACTTAATCGGGCATTAAATCAAGGCAAGCCACTTGAAGTCAGATCCAGAATCTGTAGAGTAAGCGATATATCAAAATGGGCTTTAGCATAGGGCCTTTTTATTTAGATTTGTTCTAGTCAAAATAATAAGAGTGAGTGAGCTATGAGGAATCGTCTTGCCCGGCCCAAAGCCAGGGCCTTGGCCGTATCGTTACTGTTGTTATTGAGCCAAAATATACTCGCAGCCCCTCTCCTAAACGGTCTGTCGCCCCACACAGAGCTTGGCAAAGAGAAGTTTATTGCGGGCCTATATCTTGAGAATTTAAGTAGCGACGCCGCTGCCATACTTCAAGACAAGGGCCAAAAACAGATCAGCCTGCATATTACCGCCAAACGCCTGTCTCACCGCAGCCTAAAACGCATGTGGATTGAAGGGATGGCGATCAATACCCCCGGCGGGCAATTGGCGAAATATGCCAAGGACACGGTGGCATTTGCAGGTTTATTCAAAGAAAAACTAACCACCGGGGATGTCATTCTAATCGACAGCCGAGCGAACGACGGCACCGTAGTTTCGGTTAATGGGGTTGAGCTAGGGACTTTTCACACAGAGGGCTTTTTTGAGGTACTACTACGCACCTGGATAGGCAGTGTACCTCTCTCTTCTGACTTTCGTAGTCAACTACTCAGCAATGGCGACGTGGATACCACTTTGCTTTCTCGCTATGAAGCCATTAAACCCAGCGACAATCGAATAGCGGCTATCAAAGACTGGAACAAACCTGAAGAGAAGTCCGAGCAGGCGCCTCAAGCTGTCGCTAGTGCAGCTCCAGCAATCAGCGCCCCCAGTATCAATGTGCCACCACCACTAGCCACAGAGGCAAACCTATCGGAGGCAGAACCCGCCCTTCAAGCGGCTGCTACGCAAACCGCACCGCCGGAGGCCAATTCAAGTAGCGAAAGCAATGAAACAACCCCAGCTGCGGCCCCGCCCCCGACCGACACCGTTGCCACTGCGCCAGAAGAAGAGGCTGCAGAGGAAGAATTGGCTGAGGAAGAGCCCGAGTTAACCGCCGAGTCTCTTATCGCCCGACAGCTCTACCATTCGAGCCTGTTGCGTTACACCTATAAGTTTTTGAGCTACCCAAAGCGGGCCGTTAAACGCAGCCAGGAAGGGAGCGTAAGAGTGAGTGTCACCATAGACCGAGAAGGAAAAATAAAGGCGGTGCAGACCATCGAAGAGTCTAAGTACCCACTGCTGAACAGAGAAGCCCTCAGGGCGGTCAGCAAGGCCGAACCCTTCCCAACGGTACCCGATGCGGTCATTGGCTCAGACTTCGAATTCTCTCTGCCTATTGCGTTCAGATTACCCTAGTAACTGCACGAAGCGGCGCCTCACTGCATGACAGACAGGCGCTCCGAGATAACTTGACGGATACTGTTGGAATCCAGTGAAGACATTTTATCCAGCCGCCCCAGATGTATACAGTGCAGGTGCAGACAGGGCGTCTGCGAATCCAACTCCCTTAAATCCCCTTTCATCACGATCGGCAATAGCGGTCTATTGGGCGGGCGCCGCTGGTTGATGACCCGTAACCCTACCTGTAGAGGTACGGTGCGGTATTTGGTCTTTCCGCTTTTGAAGGGTATCGTTAACTGTAAAGTGGGATTGTGCGGAGGGCCGCCTGGAATGATATGCAGGCCTGTTGCAGTGACTGCCCCCTCCGGGATCCCCTGATACGTATCGTGGTGGGCATAGGGGTTGGGTAGAATAACTAATTTACGACTTTCTTCTTTTGGGAAAAAAATATTGTAGTTGGTATAGAGTTGCTCAACTGAGCCAGAATAGATGCAAATTTTGTTCTCAAAACCCATGACAAAATCAATCGCCTGCTGGCGCTGATTCAGGGAATCCAAGTCCCATACAAGATCCCTATTGTCGGTATCCAGACCCACTACGCGCTCCCATGTCCCATTCAAATGCTGATTTAATAATACTAGCGCCTTACGGCCAAGATAGTAATCCTGAGTGGGTAATTAGTGACAGAAAAATAGTTTAATATGCGGGCTGGTTCTCTCGCCCGCATCTAACGCTGTGACCTGAACAGATCAAAATAGTTCGACGCCCTGATCCTCATCCCCATCAACGGGCTGCTCAATGTAACAAACCTCTCGCTCCGGCTCCTGTGTTGCCTCCTCCAGAAAATCAACCCGGGCCAAGGCATTTGCCATGTCGTCAGACAAAATCTGAAAGCATTCATCGACTTGTAAACCACGGTTGAATACATCGGTTGTTTCACTGACCAGGCGGTGAGAAACCTCTTCCAGGAACTGTTCCTGCTCTTCACTCAGCGCCAGCACTGGAATTCTAGATTGAATGGAATCAGCGGTATCTTCTGCCACGGTTACAATTTCACGCATGACCTGTTGGTAAGAGTTGTCGATTCGGGTCATGATATCCTGAACTCTGGCAGAGAGTTTTTTCAGCGTTTCTTTCTCCTCCAGTAGCCTCTGATGTTCATCAAGTGCCTTTATTCGGGCATCAACACCCTGAACCAAAGAAAAAGTATTGTCCTTCACCGCGCCATATTTCTTCTCGTCATCCATAGGCATATTTCGAATCAACAAGGAGCACTGGCCATAGTTGATAATAGTGCGATGGGAAAAATCAACATAACGACCCGCATCTTTCATATGGGTTAAGAGCTGGGATTCCAGATCTTTTGCCATGCCATTGGCTTCCATGTTTTTGGTGCCCATCAGGCTTCTCATCTGCAGACTGGAGGACAGGCCATAATGAGAAATAGTACGAAACAATGTTTGACCCAATTCATCCAAATTGTTACAGCGGTTGATATCCAACAGGAACTGTATATTTGAGCCCAGATCACTATTGTCAGCCATCGCCGTAAATGCCGTTGCATTAGCCAGATCAAGCCGGCTCTTCAACTGCTCATTTGCGATCTGATTGAAAATGGCCCGGGAGACACGGGCGGAGATTTCTTCCTGTGTCACATCAGGGTCGATATAGTCATCAAAACCGATCTCAAATGCCTTGAGCTTTTGACTTAAAGAGGAATTTGGCGCCAACAGCACAACGGGCACCCCGTATTCTTGTGCGCCGTCTACCAGCAACGCGCCGATGACATAATCAGCTTCGTCCACACTGCTGAAATCCGCAATGATCACTCTGACATCGTCAGCTTGAGTTTCAGCCGCAGAGTCTGCGGATTCCAATAAACCCAAACAGGCTTCAACCGTTTGGGCAGAGCTTACCTTGAAAACCTCACTAAGCTGGTGGTCAGTCGTTGAGGGGGCCGATAGCGGCTGAAACAATACAAGATGGTGAGCGGTCATAATTCCCTTTCCTTACTTCATTCCCTGAGTAACTATAGTCGATAACTGTAACATCAGCCTTCCAGTGGACTCACCAACAAAAATGCAATATCCAAACTAGTTTTAGTAACTTGATGTCATAAAGTATAAGGTAGTCCAATCATCAAACACCTACTCGTCGATTTCTGTAAGCGTGTCGACAGTGATACTTGTTATTAAAGTGATACACTCCTTGGAGAACAGTCCGTCCCGGGAGCGGTTGAACACCACCAGTGAACAATGGACAGAATGATAATAAATACGTTACATCAGCTAACCAAAGGAACACCTCATGAGCTCCACTAACACAGCGCTAAGCGCCGAGGCAGAATCTCTGATCCCGCAATTGGAAACCGCATTAAGAGAAGGCGAACTCTCTGTGCCCATGTTGCCAGAAGTCGCCGGGAAAGTTGTTTCACTTTCCCAGGACCCCGACTCGGACGCCTCTCGCCTGGCCCAATTAATACAAGGTGATCAATCGCTCGCGGGACATGTCATGCGCATTGCTAACTCGGCAGCTTATAGCCCCAATGGTTCTATGGTGTCACTACAGCAAGCTATTACACGCCTAGGGATGAACCTGATCAGCGACATCGCCCTGGCGGCCTCCATCAGCACCAAGATGTTTGATGCTCCAGGCTTTGAGGAACACATAGATCGCATTTGGCAGCACTCCCTGACCACAGCGCTGTGGAGCAAAGAAATTGCACGAATTTGCCGTAGAAATGTTGAAGCAACGTTTCTTTGTGGGCTTCTCCACTCAATTGGCCGACCCGTCGTGCTTCAAGCGGTTATTGAAATCTCACGAGACAAACAGTTGCCTCTAACACGGGAGGACATATTGATCCTGGAAAGTACCTATCAGCGTGAGGTGGGAGCCAAGGTGGTGGACAAATGGGAAATGCCCAAAATTGTCTGTGATGCCGTACTTCATTTCGATAACTATGAAGAAGCCAACCTTGCAAAAGATCAAACGACCATGGTCAATGGAGGGGCCCAATTTGCCTCTCACGTCTTAGACCCCGAGGCATTGGACCTCGAGACATTAAAGGGCCTGCCTGTACTGGCCGATTTAAATTTATATCAAGACGAAGTTGAGAGACTTCTTGACATGAAAGATGCAATCGCCAGCACAAGGGAGGCTATGTCAGCGTGAGTACTGACCCGAACGAATTTGACTTGATTGTTATTGGCAGTGGCCCCTCAGGGCAAAAGGCGGCAGTCCAGGCTGCCAAAGCCAAAAAAACCGTCGCACTCATCGAGCGCGACAAAGTGCTGGGTGGCGCCTGTGTTCACAGAGGGACCATACCCTCCAAGACCCTGCGCGAAAACGCACTTCGTGTGAAGCACATGCGCCAAAACGCTGAACTGTCTAACTTCGTTTTAGCTGAAGATACTGAAATGGCCACACTCATTGATCGCCTGGATGAAGTGTTGCTGGCACACGACGACTACATGCAACGCCAGATTAGTCGCAATGGCATCGAACGTATCCATGGGCGCGCGAGTTTTGTCGACAGTACACACCTAAAAATTGAAAAGGTGAAAGGCGAGACAGAAGTCATAAAGGGAAGAAACATCATTATCGCAACCGGGTCATTCCCTCGCACCCCCGACAACATCCCCGTAGACCACGAACACATTTTTGACAGTGACTCCATACTCTCCATGCTTTACCTGCCCAGCAGCCTGACAGTGCTGGGGGGCGGCGTGATCGCCAGTGAATACGCATCCATCTTCCAGGCTTTAGGCGTTAAGGTAACAATGATTGATCGCTACCCGCGACCACTCGGTTTTCTGGACGAGGACCTCACCGACAAATTTGTACACAATTTTGAAACCTCAGGCGGCACCTGGATTGGTGATACGATCGTAAACAAAGTCTCTTGGGACGGACTGTCGAATGTCATTACTGAGTGTGAAGATGGCACGGTTGTAAAAAGCGAAAAGCTACTTTGTGCGGCCGGCCGCCTGGCCAATGTCGGAGACCTGAAAATTGAAAATGCCGGGCTCAGTCTCAATGATCGCGGGTTGATCCCTGTCGACGAAGATTTGCGTACAGAGGTTAAAAATATCTTTGCGGCCGGGGACGTGATCGGCCCCCCTTCTTTGGCCTCTGCCTCCATGGAGCAGGGCCGAAGAGCGAGCTGTAATGCCTTGGAGATTTCAATCGGCAAGATGAACCAGATGATTCCCTCGGGCATCTACGGCATTCCAGAGCTATCTTCCGTTGGCCTGAGTGAACAACAAGCCAGGGATAAATATGATGATGTCATTGTTGGCAAAGCACTATTTGAAGAAATTGCCCGAGGCCAGATATCAGGCGTTCAAGATGGGATGTTAAAGCTGGTATGTGATAGTGAAGGCAAGAAAGTATTGGGCGTCATGGTGGTTGGAGAGGGGGCAACAGAATTAGTCCATATTGGTCAAATGGCTCTTCTTGCAGATGCTGACGTCGATATTTTTGTTGAGAGTATTTTTAACTTCCCCACGCTCGCCGAAGCTTACCGTGTAGCTGCCCTTTCAGTGATAGGCCAGCGAAGTGCTGGCACTAATGCATTCTAACTCTACAAAAGGCACAAAGGACCCTGAGTCCTCTTCAGGCAGGGTCTTCTTTATTGGTTGGGGCAGGTATTGGCTGGGCGTCTTTCCCCGCCCCTAACATAACACCCACCCACCGTGTATCCGCTGAGGACTCCAGCGCAATCTTAACGGTCATCGTCAACGGCACTGACAGTAACATGCCTACCGGGCCCAACACCCACCCCCAAAATACCAGGGAGAGAAATACAACGAGTGCCGACAGATTAAGACCTCGCCCCATCATTCTAGGCTCCAGACCATTACCCACAATGGTATTCACTGCCAAATACCCAAGCCCCACCAATGCTGCATCGCCCACCCCCAATTGCACAAGCGCCAACAACACCGCAGGCACCGCCGCTATTATTGAACCTAAAGTCGGCACAAAATTTAGCAAGAAGGCCAATACGCCCCATAGAACCGGATAATCGACCCCCAAATACAACAACCAAAGTACAATCACTATTCCGGTTAACAAACTCAAGCCTGTTTTAATTGCCATGTATTGATTGACACTGCGAGTAAAGTTCTCGATAGCTTTTAGCGATTTATGGCTTCCACCGTCTGAGTGTTTTAACTTTTCGGTGAATCGAACCTCTTCTGCCAAAATAAAAATTACCGTGAGCAAAATTAGAAAGGCATTGGTCATTACTCCACCAAATGACGCCAATGTATTGCCCGCCAAAGACAAGGCCGCGCCTGGATCAAAACTTTCTCGCAATGCGTCAGTGTCGAGGGCAATACCTTTTGCCGCCAACCACTGTAGAAAACCCGTGGTTAAAGCTTGTAGCCGGGCCTGATACTCCGGAAGATCACTGCGAAAACTGCTGATTGATGCACCAACGACAGCACCGATTGCCACACCGACAACAACGATAACGGCAATAATGATGAGGATAGACAAGCCATTGGGCACTTTATAGCGATTCAACCAGGACAAAAGCGGGGAGCACAGCACCGCTATAAACAGTGACAATAGAAATGGCACCAGCAATTCCTCTGCGGCTCGCATCCCAGCGACCACAACAACAAAAGCCGCAGCCAATAACATGAAACGTGCGAGTGGCGAGATATTGTTCACAGCACAAACTCCTTTATAGATTATTTTCCATTTGTGACACTAATAGCCTGAGGGCAATCGCAATCGTACATAGGATTAACATCGGTTTTATCAGCGCAGTGCCTCTGGACAGGACCATACGAGACCCGAAATAAGCACCAACGGCCTGCGCCAGTGCCATCACCAGCGCCAGCTCCCAAACAATGTATCCGCCCCATAAAAAAATCAACATGGCCGTTGTATTGGTAATGAGTACCAGCGGTTTTGTCGATGCGGTTGCCTTGCGCATATTAAACCCCAAAAGCGCGGCAAAGGCGATGGCGAAAAAAGATCCCATTCCAGGCCCAAAAAAGCCACCGTAGAAGCCAATGCCCCCACCAATCAACACGTTAAATCGCCCCGGAGACATTCTCGGACTCGAGTCCTGATCAGAAATACGGGGTGAAAACATAAAATAGATTGCAAGCAGAATCAGCAAGTAGGGAAGTATTGCTTCAAGCATCTCGAGAGGCAGAAACTGTACCGCCATTGTGCCGGCACAGGCGCCTACAAAACTGCATAAGATCGCAGGAATAAGCGGCTTTAATGCGAGCTCCCCACGACGAAAGAAATTGATAGTTGAAGATAAAGTGCCAAAAACACTTTGGAACTTGTTAGTCGCCAGTGCATTAATGGGTGGAATGCCGGCCCAGAGCAAAAAGGGCAGAACAATCATCCCTCCTGCTCCGGCAATCGAACTCACAAACCCCGCACCAAAGGCAACCACCGTTAAACCGATAATTTGCAGGGCCGTGAAGTCGATGGGTCACTCCCCTAGTGTTCTCTTGTGGCGCGGAACTGAATGTCCGGATAACGATCCTGACTTAAATTAAGATTAACCCGGGTCGGCGCAAGGTAGGTCAAGTGCCCGCCGCCATCAAGGGCCAGATTTTGAACGCACTTGCGCTTAAACTCTGCCATTTTTTGGGTATCCTCGCTGTCAACCCAACGGGCGGTCGTGACGTTGATAGGTTCGTATATCGCGTCTACTTTATATTCGTCTTTCAGACGATAGGCGACAACTTCAAACTGCAATACACCCACCGCCCCTACTATGATGTCATTGTTGTGCTGCGGGAAGAATACCTGGGTTGACCCTTCCTCGGAGAGTTGCTGTAAACCTTTCTGTAGCTGTTTGGTTTTCAAGGGGTCTTGCAGGCGAATTCGACGAAACAACTCGGGAACAAAATGGGGAATA
>CAJWCA010000015.1 GCA_913020395.1 uncultured Cellvibrionales bacterium
TGCCTGCAAAAACGTCTTGATGAGTGCCCTGCATATGATGGTGCGTAGAAAAATTGTAGAAAAACAAAAGGGCGATGGCTCTCGTCGAAAATGAAAAGTTCTCACTCAGCTTAAATCGTGAATGAAGTGCATGACAAATTGCTCAATAATGGCAGTTATTGACTCACCTGCGGACATGAATTTGCTCCTCTAGGGGGAGCTATCACTTCGGTTTTGTGCCATTAAGAGGCATTGGGCTGTCGGCGGCTCAGTCGAAAGCGGACATTGGTAACGCAGTGATAATCGGCGCGAGCTTGCGAATGTCCGGTGACTGAAGGAGCCGCAATTCAACACCTTGTTAGGTGCTACGGCTTCGGCACATGATTAAATGTTTCTTGGACAATTTTTTGGTCTTCAGGGTCTTCAATTTCCTCTAGCGCCAGAACTGCATTTTCATACGCTCCCTTATATTCGGCCTCTGGACCAGCAATTGAAGCCGCATGAGCATATATACAGTATGCAAAAGCCAGCTCCCAATCAGGGCTATCAACAGACTTGAAATATGCCAACATTTCTTCAGCATAGGCATACGCTGTTGCACCGAGGTTAAGTAATGAATGAACCTCTGCCAATAGCATAACCGCTCGCATTCTATTCAATTCGGTTCCCAACTCTCCCCAATGAAAAGCCGATGCGTGGGCAGCGTCAAGCATTTCAGCATCTTGTTTAGGTGATCGGATTTCAGTACTTAACGACCATGCACGATTGTTACATTCCATTGCATAGTATTTCTGCCAGTCTTCTGTGTTATTGCTTGTTGGTATATTTGGCATGTTATCTCCTTTTTCCCTTTTACCCTAAAACGCAGTTTACATTGAATTGAATGCTTCTTCGCTTCGGCTGAAGAGTTCTAAAGATCTTGCGAATTAAGTTTTCGCTCAATAACGCCCGCATAAAAGGTGAAGCGTCAGCAATGTTCAGCGCAACATAGTGGAGCGGTTTTTGATGTGCTTGTTATGTTTATGCAATAGACAAATACTCCTCTTTGACTATCTTCTCATTCCTCCATGTTTGGATATGCCGGCCAGTAAACTCATTAACTTTAGAATCACGCCCAGTCATTTTGTAGTGAAAAGTGAGGTCGGAAACATTACCTTCAATATTCGATGATAGTAACTTTATATTGAATTCTTTAACAGAACCAACAAACCCCTTTTGTTTCTCATAAGACTCTTTCATCGATTCTGCAAATATGTCGCCATTATTGAGCATAAGTACATTCTCATCGTAATATTTTTCACATAGCTCTAAAACGAGACCACTCATATTCATTGAAATGAAATCATCTACCAATTCTTTCACTAGCTAGAACCTCCGTTTGAAACATAACAGTATTATTCAGAAGACCATGGATCTATAAGCAAACATCCCCCTGAGTAAGAGCGTGGCGAATCTTGCTCCGCTGGAGTAGCTTGTTATTTTGGCCTGAGCGTCTCAATAATCTGAGCATCCACCCAGTAGATATTTACCTCTTCGTTTCCGCGTTTTGTCCGTTTATCAAAGAAAAGAAATTGCCCGTCTGGTGACAAACTTGGATTTTTTTCAGAATGAGCGGTATTTATCTTGTCGCCCATATTAATGGCAGGGCCCCATGAGCCATCAGCCGAGCGATAACTGATATAAATGTCAGATCTGCCCTGTCCACCTTCTCTGACGCTATCAAAGATAATAAAGCTTTCATCCGACGCAATATAAGGGTGGGCATTGTATCTGCCGATGCTAAACTGCGGGCCCAGTGACTTCGGTTGTTCATATTTTCCGTTTATCAAACGTGAATAGCGAATAGGGGTATCCAATTCTGGGGTATAGGTGTCAAAATAATAAGTGCCGTTTGAAGACGCCGAAAGTCGCATAATGTCGATATTTTCGAACGGCGCGCCGAGGCTCTTTAGCTCAGACCAACCATCGCTGGCGCGTTCTATAAATTTATTTTTCAAATAGATGGTATTGCCATCAGGCGAGATGGATGGTTCGCTCACGGCCTTCGCGACAATAGACTTCTGCCATTGATTATTTTTATATTCAATGACATTCAAGGAATAAACTTCTTTTTCATCATTCCTGACGAAATAAAAGGTATTCATATCCGCCCCGAACATGCCCTCAATTTCAATAAATTCCGCCGTATTAACAAAACCGGGCGCAAAAATCTCAGGTGTTGAGCCGGGTGGCGTTTGCCCGAGGTAGGGACCATCTGGGATGGGAATATCATCTTGACTATAACTAGTGCTACTCATTAATAGAACAGAAAACAGTAGAACAATTGCAGAGCTAACACGCTTCATAGTTTTTCCTTATATTTTTATTAGATCGCCATCATAGCAGAGCCACTTGAGCATCAATTGTAAAATATATGTAAAACTTCTGACGAGACAGTAGTTTTGAATAGGGCTAGCCTCAAAATGAAGATCCACGCCATCGCTTTAAAACCAATTCGATCCCATAGCCTGCAATACCGTTAGCTCCAGACATCATAACGGATCTTGTAGTACAACACCTGCTTAGCGCAATCCGTTATACCAACTCAATAACAATGGTCAGGAATCAAACATTACCAATGAGAAAGCAATGATTCTTTTAAGATACTACGCAAACAGCATCGACCTTTGGCGAGCTGAATGCGTAGAGTTAGAGAACGAAGAGATAGATAAATAAGAGGCGAATCAGGTCGCAGAGCTGTAACCTGGCAATGCACCAAATAATTCATCATCGCCGGGGATGGTTTTGTGCACAGGAAGCTCCCGCGAAACCCATGTAATATTCACCAAATTACGCCAGGTGATATTATCCGTGGTGATGTTGCCCCCCCAGGACCCACAACCTAAAGAGAAGGTTTGTGGCATGCCATTCCAGAGCGCACCGCTGTTTGAATTCGCTTGAGGTTGATTAATCATTACCCGTGAAGTACGTGTATTCAACGCAAAACGATCAACATTGGCATCAGTCTGAGTGTAGAGACCACAAGAATGACCATAACCGGAATAAGACTGAATCTGATTGGTCAGCTCAATTGCAGCGTCTAAATCCGACACTTTATAATAAGCCATAACAACAGACAGTTTCTCTCCTGAGAAGGGAAACTCTTTGCCGTAACCCGTTTCGGGCACAATGATAAATGTCTTCTCAGCAGGAATATTCAAGCCGGCAATCTCACCGATACGGCTTGCGCTCTGCGCGATGATCTCAGGATTCAAATGTCCATCAACCCATAAGGCAGACTTCAACTTTTCGTATTCGTCTCCCTGCACCAGGTAACCGCCAGCTGCCTGCAACTTGAGCAGAAGGTCTTCATAGACCGGCTCCAGTGCAATCACAGCATTGTCTGAGGAACATGAAGTCGCCAGATCAAAGGTTTTTGACATAAGGATTTTTGCCGTTGTGAAATCCAGGTCGGCACTTTCGTCAACCGTGATCACGGCATTACCTGCACCCACACCAAAGGCCGGAGTGCCACTGGAGTATGCAGCTTTAACCATCGGCGCACCGCCCGTTGCCAAAACAACATCACACAACTTCATCAGCTCTGCAGTACCCTCTAATGAAGGCTCACATACATTCAGCACCAAGTCTCTGGGAGCACCCACTGACTCGAGCGCATCGCGCATTTTCTCGCAAACTAACTGGCAGGTTTTTTTGGCCCTTGGATGTGGAGCGATCACAATGGCGTTACGGCCTTTAATCGCAGATATCGCTTTAATCACAGGGCTTGCTTCCGGGTGTGTTGTGGGAGTTAAAGCGCCCACAATACCCATTGGCTTGGCAATTTTGGTTATTTGATTTACCTCATCAACTTCGACGATATCAACCGATTGGTCGTCGATGATTTCCGCCAGAGCAGCGCGACACTTGCCGGCCATTTTACCGAGTTTGCCCGCGTAGTCACCGAGGCGGGTTTCTTCAACGGCAAATTCTGAGATTTCCTCTGCTGCACCCGGTTGCGCAACCGCCCACACCATTGCGCGAATCAACTGATCCACCTGGGCCTGTGTATAGTGTTCAATTTTGCTTTGCGCTTCACGCGAACGCACAATCAACTCTTGAATGTGCTGGATATTTTCTGTCAAACCACTCACGACTTGATTCTCCTCTTATAATAAAAAAGGGCGACAGTTTCCTGCCGCCCAAGGCCACAACAACTGTTAAAACTGTGTTTACTTCTTGAAGTGAGGAATAATGTCGTTCACGTAATCAGCAATGATTTTTTCTTCGTCACCGCTGTCCAGGTACACGTTAAACTGAGTAACACCCGCTTCTTTAAGATCTTCAATTTTCTTAATTTGCTGCTCAACGGGACCTAACACACAGAAGCTTTCTACGATGTCATCAGTGATGAAATCCAGGTAGGGGTTATCGCTCTGACCGTGCTTGGAGTAATCATAACCACGACGCTTTTCAATGTACGCAGTAAGACTCTTTGGTACGCTATCGCTGTCTGCACCATATTTCTCAACAATATCAGCCACGTGATTACCCACCATCGCAGGGAACCATTTAGTTTTTTCGATCGCGGTGTCAAGCGGTCCGGTGTAAGCAGGTGCAGCGGCCATAACCTTAAAGTTAGACATATCACGACCCGCTTTTTTACCCGCTTCGAGTGCTTGATCAGCCAACCACTTACAGATAGAGGGCTCTGCGATTTGAAGAATCAAACCATCGCCAACTTCGCCGGCTGTTGCCAGTGCTTTGGGGCCGTAGGCCGCGATCCAAACAGGCAAATCGTAACCGTCTGCCCAGGGAAACTTAACGGGCTCAGGACATTCGCCGTAAATTGCTTCTTCGCCTTTTACCATTGCTTTCACCTTGGTGGTGAACTCTGCAACGCGCGCCAGGTTGGCAGGTTTTTTACCCATCACTCGAACCGCTGAGTCACCACGTCCAAGACCAATGTCAAAACGACCTTCACTCTGTGCTGCCAGGCTACCAAACAGGCTGGCCGCGTTCGACCAATCACGAGTATTCGGGTTGGTCACACAAGGGCCGAAACGCATGGTTTTGGTGTGTTCCATGCACATTGCCATTGCCACGTAACTTTCGCGCCACAGAATGTGTGAATCATAGAACCAGCAGTAATCAAATCCACCGGCCTCGGCCTGACGAACCAGATAACGTGCACGATCGGGTGAAACGAACCCTTTAAAACAGATACCAAATTCCATTGTATTCTCCTTTCAGATTGTATGACTTATTGTTTTACGTAATATGAATTAGTGATGTTCCGGCGGCGCAATTTTGATGCCCGCATGTGAAAATGGAACGGCCTTGGAAATATTTAAACGAATGAGCAAAGGCGTAATTGCCTCGATGCAACGGGCATTGTCGGCAGGCCCGCAGTTATAAGCGGTAACACCCAGCTTTTCGATCACAGCCATAACCGACTTTTTTGCATCCAGATTATTGCCACACACCAGAATGTCGCAATTGATGGGCCAATCGAGATTATTGAGTGTAGTCGCGGATACGTTGTGCAGTGCACCTACCACAGGAATATCATCACCAACCAAAGCTTGCGCAGCCTCGGTCGCGGAGCCTTCGGGCGGCATTGCAACAGACTTCGGGTTTCCTGGTGCCAAAGGCACAACAATATCAACTAGAATTTTGTTGGACAGTTCAGATTTAATTTCTTCGATAGTGGCATCATGGGCACTGTAAGGTACCGCAAGCACAACCAGACTGTCGGCGCTGCGCACAGCATCCAAATTACCCAGGCCTGTAATTTTTCCTGTTGCGGCGGGCACTTTTTCATTCAGCTCCGTGGCAATTTGTGTGCCTCTTTCTGCGTTGCGTGAACCCACTGCGACGTCAACGCCCGCCATGGCAAAACGCAAAGCCAAGCCCTGCCCCTGCGGCCCGGTGCCGCCAATAATTGCGATTGTCATCTAAAAAGATCCTCTTTTGAGGGCCGCAGAATATCGGCGGCCGAACTGTGTGTGGGCGACCAATCAAGACCGCGAAATAATATGGCAGGAGTTTTTTTATCTTTAATCATGACCAGGCCCGAAGCTGCCGCGATTTCATCAGCAAAGGCAGGGCAAGTCACTTGTAGAGGGTTACCGAAGGCGTCAACACCGCCTTCCCAACTCACTGTCGCCGGCACGCCGGCCAGACCAATGGCCACATTGACCTGACCGAGCCGCCAGGGGCGACCGAAGGTATCTGTCATCACCACCCCCACGCTAACACCGTAGTGAGCCTGCAGCTGATCTCTCAGTGCCTGAGCACTCTGGTCTGGATTTTTTGGCAGTGTGATCAGGGTATCCGCTTCGTCGGCATTTGATTCATCCACCGCTGCATTAGCACACTTAAAACCCAGATTGTGTTCTGCGATAAGTGTGCCCTGCTCTTGGTCCGGTCGAATATCCGCGCGAATAATGCGTTTGGATTCCCGCAAAATTAATTCCACCTTACGGGGGTCTTTATTGACCTTCTCGCCCAACGCAAGGGCTTCGGATGAAGGCGTAATATCACTCAAGTGATAGACACAACCTTCAGCCTTTGAAAATACTTTGTGGGCAATTGCCAAGACATCACCCTGCTGAAGGGCGAGCCCCATCTCATCCAGCTGTTCTATCAAAATGCTGCCAAGATCATCGCCCGACTTAATATTGGGAATTCCGCTGAGTGGCGTAACGATCAGTGACTGACTCATGCCACATCCTCCGCACCAAACTGATAGGGTTTGGCCCAAGCTGAATACCCATCGGGCAACCAGAACAAGTCTTCAGGGAAATCAATATCGCGGCTCATCAGGTCTTGTTCTAACAAGGTATGTTTAATACCCGCCAGAGCGGCGTGTTCAATGTGCGATGCACTTGATTGTTCACCAAATGAAAAATCAATGACGTCTGGGGGCGAGGTTAATAAACCGTTTGTGCCACCATCTTTGGCCCGAGACACTACTACGGATGAACCTTTTTCAGCCGCGCTGATCAATTGATTTATCTCGCGGGTTGAGAGCAGGGCAATATCTGCGGGCACCAATAGCTGTTTATCATAACCGGCCGCCCGATTTCTTTGTGCTGCCCTGCTAGCCGCAGCATTCAGGCCGTCGGCCTGGCTTTCCATAAAAATACTTGCACCGAATTCTTGTGCAATATTGGCCATCAACTCTGAATCCGTGACCACCAGAATCGGGTATTGCGGAAACTCGCGACAAAAGAATCGCAATGTTCTTTCAAACATCCGCAAAACCAGGTTTGTTCTGCTTTCCAGGGAAAGCAGATCCGCCAAACGAGTTTTGGAACGCGCTGGCCCTTTTACGGGAATGGTAATAATCAGAGAACTCATGCCAGTGCCCTCTCGCCAGAAGACAGGTTTTCGGGAGATAAGGTAAAATCACAGCGCTCTGCCAAATCGATAACAGACTCCGCCACCTGAGCTTTGTCAGCCAGAGACTGCATAAGGGTATCAGCCGTACCCACCATAATTCCCAGTGCCTCGAGTGCCTCAGACTCCTGTGAGTCGCCACTATCGATCAACAAGGCGTCAATAAGACCATCATAATACGTCGCGACACCCGGGCCGCTCGGATCAAAACCCATCGCTTGCATCATTTTATCGGCGGGGCCTTTAACTGTTTTGCCACCAATAAAAGGCGAAACGGCAACAGCGGGCACTTTGCGCATTTGCAAGGCTTCGCGAATACCGACCACGGATAAGATGGGATTGATACTGACCAGAGGATTGCTAGGTGCAATCACAATAACATCGGCCTCTGCAATCGCCGCCAGAGATTCCGGGGTGGGCTGCGCCTTGTCGATACCAGCAATTTCCAGAGCCAGCACGGTGGGTTGGCAGCGCTCGCGAACAAAGTACTCCTGAAAACTAATCCAGCCCTGTGCTGTTTTTACTCGGGTTTGAATAACATCGTCGGTAGGTAATACCAGCGTTGCATCTACACCCAGAGAGCGTCCGATTTCTGCCGCAATCACTTGCGGCCTTTCGCCTTTTAAGCGTTTAAGCGTTCTGAAAATGTGAAGGCCAAAATCTTTGTCACCCAGATTCATCCAGGTATCCTGCCCTAGGGATGTCAACATCGACAGAGCATTGCAGGGGTCCTCTTTCAGACCCCAACCTTTATCCCGATCAATCAAATCAGCGAGACTGTAGGTTAGCGTATCAATGTCTGGCGAAACCCAGAGCCCATGAAACTCATCGTCGTCTGCAACATTGCCAATGACCGTAAGATTGACACGTTTGTTCAACGCCGCCAGACCTTCAGCCAATTTTGCGCCGCCTACACCGCCTGCCAGCAACACCACGTTTTGCTTGCTCATGAGGCCTGCTCTCCCCGCGCACCCAACTCCATAAATGCCAGCGGTTCAAAGCTATCGCGATCCACCAGGGGAATGCGCTGAGGCGGTAATTCTTTTTCAAACACTTTAAGTGTTTTGTAAATGGTTGTGCGCTGAACAGGTGTGCGGTTGGCAGCACGAATCAAGCGCCCCATTTCGTTTGCAGTAATTTCCTGGCCGTGACTCGCACCCGCTGCTCGCGAGATACTTTCATTCATCAATACGCCACCCAGGTCATTGACACCACAAGACAACATTTTGTGTGCCATTGCAGGGCCAAGTTTTACCCACGACACCTGAATGTTGTCGATAGAGCCCTGCAACATGAGCCGTGCAACCGCGTGCACCTTCAGGTTCTCATCTTCTGTCGGCCCAGGCCTGACATCGCTGTTTTCGAGATAAAGTGGTGAGTCCTCATGAATAAAACCCAGAGGAACAAACTCGGTGAACCCACCCGTTTCTTCCTGGATAGTTCTTAGCAGTGCAATATGACTGGCCCAATGTTCTGGTCCATCCAAATGTCCGTACATCATGGTTGAAGTTGAAGGGATGCCCACCTTGTGTGCGGTGCGCACTATTTCCACCCACTCTTCCGTGCTCAATTTATTTTGGGTGAGCCGGCGACGAATCGCTTCATCAAAAATTTCTGCAGCGGTTCCGGGCATCGATCCCAGGCCGTTATCCTTCAGGTCTTGCAGGAACTCTGTGTAGGATTGGCGTGCCTTACGTGCGCCATACCAAATTTCGAAGGGAGAAAAGCCGTGAATGTGCATGTCGGGCACAGCACCCTTGACCGCGCGCAAAATATTCCGGTAGTGGTCGCCGGGCAAGTCCGGGTGCAAACCACCCTGAATACACACCTCTGTGGCGCCGCGATCCCAGGCCTCTTTAGCCCGTCGGGCAACCTCTTCCATCGACAATAACTCGGCGCCTTCGTCCTTTCTGTGTTTGGAGAAATTGCAAAAATTACAGCCCATGTAACAAATATTAGTGAAATTGATATTTCGGTTTACAACATAACTGACGCGATTTCCCACCCGGTATTCCCGCACTTTATCCGCGGTATCCAGCAAGGCCTGCAGATCGTCGCCCGTTGCGCTAAACAGGGTCACCGCATCTGCCTCAGAAACAGGCTCGCCCTTCAGGGCCGACGCTAGAATGTCGTGAATGTGCAAAGACAATTCGTTGTATTGTTTGGCTAGCGGGGCCATCTGTCATTCTCCTGAACTATCGTATCGTTTAGTCTAGTCGCACTAGACCCAGTTGCACTGCACTTGGGGGCATTGAAAGGGTTTATGCCAAACCCGGTCTTACTCAAACTAATCGCACTGCACCAGCGCCAAACCGTCTTTCCGAGAGAGCCGCTGGACTCTGGCCAGAATATTGGGGTGAACAAAGGTATCTTCAGGCTGCTGATATCGGGGGTAGACGGTTAAACGCTCGTCTAATCGGTAACCCAACTCGGCAGTGACCCGGCGTAAATCGGCGATCTGAGGCCAGGCGTGGCCGGGGTTGATGTAATCGATGGTCAATGGCGAAATGCCACCCCAATCATTGATGCCTGCATTGATATAATGGCCGTAACGCGCCTCTAAGTTGGGCGGTGCCTGCAGACTAATATCAGCGCTCAACATCAACCTGGCCACAGCCAGAGTGCGCAACATGTCATCGAGGTCGGGCTCGGGGTGATTGGCCATCTCAATATCGGGTTTGGCCTGGAAGTTTTGAATGATAACTTCCTGGATATGCCCATGCCGGCGGTGAACCTCTTCAATCGCCAGCAGGCTCTCTACGCGCTCAGCCCAGGTTTCACCAATACCAATCAACAGGCCGGTAGTAAACGGCACTTCCAGCTCACCGGTGCGTTCCAAGGTGCGCAAGCGCTGTATCGGGTGTTTGTCGGGGCATTCATGGTGCGCCATGCCCTCTCTGAGCAGGCGCTTGCTAACGGTTTCCAGCATCATGCCCATGCTGGCAGACACCGGCTTGAGCAGTTCGATATCCCGCTCGCTTAAGGTGCCTGCATTCACGTGCGGCAACATGCCGGTTTCCCGGATCACCAGCTCACACATGGCATAGACATATTCAATCATCGACTCAAAACCCAGGGCCGCAAGCGCATCCTTGGCCTTCGGGTAGCGCATCTCAGGTTTCTCGCCTAAGCTGAACAGTACTTCTTTGCAACCCATCGCCTCACCCTTCCGCACCTGCTCTAACACGGCTTCGGGTTTCATGATGTTGGCTTCGGGTGAATCGGGGTGTTTAACAAACGTGCAGTACTTGCAGGTGTCTCTGCACATATTGGTCAGCGGGATGAAAATCTTCCGGGAATAGGTCAGCACCTTGCCCCAGCGCTGGTCACGACAATCAGCAGCTCGACGGCACAAGCTTTGTAGAGCGTCACCACTGACGCCTTCCAACCCTAAAGCTTCCTCCTTCGACATCATTGCGCTGACCCTCATTAGTTTCGATAGGTAATTTATCCCATAAACTAACCAAGTGGTCAACTTTAATTTTACCTAGTGGTAAAATAAAATGGCTCACAGCAGCTTTTCACATAAGGCCATGTCTTTTAATAATAAAGGGTTCTGTAAAGCACTCGAGTGGGCCGCCAAGTGATTGCCGGCAAAACTGAGCAGGAATAAGTGCGTGGGTTTTAAGACCGGGGAATCACACCATAAAGCAATACGCGCTTAGCATTTTCCACCGCATCTGCGTAGAAGTCTTTATCCTTAAGCCCTTTGCCCGTAACCGCGTCGATCTGACTGGAGAAGTCCGCATAGGTCTGGGAAACCGCCCAGATAAGAAACATAAAGTGCTGCGGGTGAATTTCGCCGATTTTACCTTCATCTTGCCAGGCTTTAATCACCGTTGTTTTACGCTCCAGAATATCCCGCAGCTGCGTTTCCAGCAGCGGGCGAATGATTCTGGCGCCACTGATAATTTCATTAGCCCAGACCTTTGAAGACAGGGGCTGCATTCTGGAAAACTTGAATTTTGCGTCTATATAGGCGCTTATTTCGGCCACGGGATCCATATCTTCCTGCAGGTCTTCCAGGGGCGCCAGCCACCTCACCATGATTCCCTGCAACACGGTGAGATACAGCTCTTCTTTGCTTTTGAAATAATAGAGCAGGTTATTCTTGGACATACTGGCTTCGCGGGCGATTTTTTCAATTGTCGCCCCGCTGTAACCAAACTGAGCAAAAACAACGGTGGCAGCGTCAACCAATTTGCTTCGGTTTTGCGCTTGAATACGGGTATTCCTGCCCGCTCCCGGCTCTTCTGTGAGCAAGCTCTTTACTGCTGATGTTTTACTTTTCATTTTTCCTCAAAAACCTTCGACCGCTCCGGATGACGCGGGATAACGCCAAGCCACCCCTTTTATGCTCCACACTCTACCCGTTTCTGCCATTCACATTCCAGTTGCAATTGAAAAAGCATAGTGGTAGAAAGCAGTATTGCTCAATAATTTTACCTCTTGGTAAATAAAAAACGAATCAGAGATATAAAGAGAATAATAAAAAAGACCGTTTTGGCATAGCAATTGCTCTGGAACACAATTCAAGCTTTTTGGCCTCAAAACAAAAAGCTTGAGCACCCAGACCGGGCAAGCGCAGCACCAAAACAACGCTGTATCACTAGAAGTTCGACAAACGATAAGGAAGAGCACCATGAAGTTGATGTCCAAGAAAATAAAAATGGCCACGCTGCCACTCGCTATTGCCAGTGTCATGTCCGGGGCTAACGCCAACATCCTGGAAGAAATTACCGTTACCGCGCAAAAGCGGGAGCAGAGCGCCAACGAGGTGAGTATTGCCATTACCGCATTCAGTGGTGACCAAATGGATGCCCTCGGCCTGGAATCCAGCACAGACCTCATCGCCTTTACGCCGGGTGTTTCTCTGGCGGGAGACATTGGCGGGCAGCGAGCAATTTTCAACATTCGTGGTGTGGTGCAGAACGACTATGCCGATCTCGCAGAGGCACCTGTTGCGGTCTATGTTGATGGCGGATACCTCGCCAGCACCCAGGCCCAAACCTTTGGCCTGTTTGACGTGGGCCGCGTAGAAATTCTCAAGGGCCCCCAGGGCACACTCTTTGGCCGAAATGCCACAGGTGGATTGGTTAACACAATTACGGCCAAACCCACGGAAGAAACCGAAGGTTATGCCGAGCTCACCGTTGCAAGCTTTGAACAAATGCGTTTTGAAGGTGCCATCTCGGGTTCATTAACCGACTCTGTCAGGGCACGCCTCTCCATTCTGAACAATCAGCAGGGCGAAGTGCTCGAAAATGTGTATTCCGATGGTGAAGCACCCGATACCCGATTGGGTTCCGTGGGCGGTGGTGAAGACGGTTACAACGATGACACTATGGCGATCCGCGCTCAGTTTGATATTGACCTCAGTGATAAAGCCTCTTTGTTGGTCAGCGCCAACTACGCTGACACCACCAAAAGTGAAGGCCCTTACCAGGTAGTGAATACCACCCAGGTAATGGACGAAAACGGCAGCGTAATTGATGTGATCTTTGCCGCCGACGACCCCATGGGTTGTGACAACATTCAAATGGGCGCCTGTGTCGATGGCAACTTTAACGGCGACCCACAACGCCCCGTACAAGGCGGTGACTTCAACGGCAACTTTGACCCCGACGGCAGTGGCGAGAAGGTCAACAAAGACTTTGCCTTCGACGATCAGAACCGTTTGAAATCAGAAGGTTTGTCAGCAACGCTGAAGGTGGAGTTTGACAACTTTGATCTGGTTTCTATCAGTGACTATAAAAACTTTACCCGCGTAGTTGGACTGGACTCTGACCAGACAGCTTCTCCCGAATTGATTTTTCAGTCCGATGGCGACATCGATCAGCTCAGCCAGGAAGTTCGTATTTCTGGTGAAAGTGAAAGCCTGAAGTGGGTGACTGGCCTGTATTATCTGGGCATCGACACCGATTACATTCAAGGCCTGGCAGCGTCCCCCACTGCGGGATTCCTGGCCGGCGCTGAAAACAATACCGTGGCAACCATAGAGACAAGCTCATGGTCTGTGTTTGGTCAGTTTGACATCAACCTGTCGGAAGACCTTGTATTGGTCGCTGGCGTTCGCGCGGTTCAGGAAGACAAAAGCCTGGAAGGTAGAGTCTTCCAAAATGCCAACACCAATGACCGCATTATTGAAATCGACTATCAGGCGAGCCCTCTACAGGAAGTGAACCTCAATAACGACCAGGACCTCTGGTCTGCTAAAGTTCAGCTGGACTACACCCCTAACGAAGACACACTCTACTATGTGGGTGTCAATCGCGGCGTGAAAGCGGGCAGTTTCAACGCGCCTTTGTTTGGCGGCTTCAGCAGCTATGACCCCGAAGAATTACTTGCCTTTGAAGCGGGTACCAAGTTGTCTTTTATGGAAGGCAAAGCTCAGCTGAATGCCAGTGTCTACTACTATGACTACGCAGACTTCCAGTCTTTCTCCTGGGTTAACAATACCGGTCTGGTCGCCAACGAACAGGCAGAGTTTACCGGGGTTGAATTGGAGCTGGTATTAACGCCTTCAAACGCGCTGGATGTTATGGTCGGCGTATCTTATTCCGACGCAGTGGTTGAAGATCTGGAAGTGGCTGCCGGCGTATTTAAGGACACCCGCCCCTCTTTCACCCCTGAACTACAGGCCTCGGGTCTGGTGCGTTACAACTGGGATATCGATGGTGGCAATATTGCCGCTCAAATCAGTGGTTCTTATCAGTCAGAGACTTTCCACAATGCGCGGAACTTCACCGCCCATGAAATTGAAAGCCACTTCAAAGCCGATGCCCGGGTAACCTGGACTGACGATGAAGACACCTGGAACGTAGTGGCCTATGTGTCCAACCTGACCGATTCAGACCACGGCCTGATTGGTTTTGATGTATCCGGCTTCTATGGCAACTCGCAGATTTCCTACGCAAAACCCCGCACCTATGGTGTGGTTGTGAAGAGAAACTTCTAGCAAAACCGACCCGATGTGCCCCGGTCTTAACTGGGGCTGCTCATTGGCTCAACAATGCGTTTCCAGCTAAGCTCTAGAGCACGGCTGGAAACGTTTTACTTTATTCGAACAAGACAGACACTGAGGTAAATACCATGAACAATCTCCGCATCAACAAGGATCGCCTCTGGGGCAGCCTGATGGAAATGGCAAAATTTGGCGCCACCGAAAAAGGCGGCTGTAACCGACTCGCCGCGACCGCCCTTGACGGCCAGGCCAGGGATCTATTTGTCAGTTGGTGCGAAGAGGCAGGTTGCACCGTGTCGGTCGACAAAATGGGCAATATTTTTGCTCGTCGTCCGGGCAAAAACGACGAGCTGCCCTCAGTGTGTACCGGCAGCCATCTGGACACCCAGCCCACGGGCGGAAAATTTGATGGTGTATTTGGCGTATTGGCGGGTGTCGAAGTATTGCGCACACTGCATGAAAACGATATTGAAACCAATGCTCCTTTTGAGTTCACTGTGTGGACCAATGAAGAAGGCTCAAGGTTCCAGCCGGCCATGCAAGGCTCCGGTGTTTATGTCGGACGTTTTGACCTGGAAGAAGAACTCAACAAAACCGATGTAGACGGCTTAGTGCTGAGAGATGAGCTCGAGAAAATCGGCTATCTGGGTGACGTTGAACCCGGCAGTCGTAACATTGGCGCCTTTTTCGAAACACACATTGAACAAGGCCCCATTCTGGAAGATGAAGATAAAGAAGTGGGTGTTGTAAGGCTGGGCCAGGGCATTCGCTGGTACAACATTACCTGCACAGGCAGAGAGTCTCACGCCGGCACCACGCCCATGCACCTGCGCTACGATGCAATGACGGCGGCGTCATTGATTGTTGCTGAAATAGAGAACATCGCACACAACAATCCGCCCAATGGTTTGGGTACTGTTGGATTTATGGAAGTTTACCCTAACTCACGCAACACTATTCCAGGCACGGTCACCTTCAGTGGCGACCTTCGTAACCCTGACCCGGAAGTGCTCAAAAAGATGGATGGCGAACTCAAAGCGTTTTGCAGCAAACTCGCCGCAGACCGCAACCTCGACATTGAGATAGACCCCTTCTGGTATTTCGCGCCAGTTGAATTTAATGCCTCTGAAAACGTAAAAATTGCGGCAAAAAAACTGGGTTACTCCCATATGGATATCTATGCCGGTGCGGGCCACGACGCCTGTTATATGGCCGACATTGTGCCATCGGGCATGGTTTTCACTCCCTGCAAAGACGGCATTAGTCACAATGAGATTGAAAGCACCACACCGGAGCAATGTGAAGCGGGTTGCAATGTATTGATGCACGCGATGATAGAAGCCTCTGAAAACATGACGCCTAAGTCGTAATAACAGACCGCTTTCATAATAAGAAATACGAGGAAGAACAAGCATGAACTCCCCCCAAAACTCCGCTGGCGAAGTTGCCAGCGATTTGTGGAACGCCGATCTCGGCCCCACGGGCCCGGAAGAGCGCACCTGGAACTGGCTTAACATTGCCTCTCTCTGGACCAGCATGGTGGTCTGTGTGCCCGCCTACCTGCTGGCATCCGGAATGATTCAACAGGGCATGACCTGGTGGCAGGCGGTGCTTACCGTTTTACTGGGCAATGTCATTATTCTGTTTCCAATGATGCTTAATGGTCACGCCGGCGCAAAATACGGTGTGCCTTTCCCGGTTTTATTGCGTGCCTCTTTTGGCACACGAGGTGCAAAAGTGCCCGCACTACTGCGCGGCTTCGTTGCCTGTGGTTGGTTTGGCATTCAAACCTGGGTTGGTGGTTTTGCCATCTACCAAATTGTGAACGCTGTGAGTGGTGGAGCCTTTGTGGGCAACGACCTGCCCTTTCTCGGCATCGACACTGCTCAGCTGATGTGCTTCCTTGGTTTTTGGGCTTTGCAGGTGGCGTTTATCGCCAAAGGCACAGAGTCTATTCGCTGGCTGGAAACGCTGGCAGCCCCTTTCCTGTTAATGTCTGCTATTGGTTTGCTCGCCTGGGCTTTAATCACCGCCGACGGGTTGGGAGAGATGGTGTCAAAACCTTCTGCCTTTGTAGAAGGTGGTGCGCGTGAGGGTCAATTTTGGAATGTTTTCTGGCCCAGCCTGACGGCGATGGTCGGGTTTTGGTCTACCATGACATTGAATATTCCCGACTTTACCCGTTACGCTAAAAGCCAGAAAGATCAATTTATTGGTCAGGCCCTGGGGCTGCCTATTCCCATGGCGCTGCTCGGCATTGTCAGTGTTTTTGTAACGTCGGCCACCGTGCTCATCTTTGGTGAAGCCATTTGGGACCCGGTTAATATTGCTGGACGCATGGGCGGAACCGGTGTGGTTATCGGCCTGATTGCACTGGCGTTTGCAACCCTCACCACAAATCTTGCGGCCAACGTTGTGGCGCCCGCCAACGGCTTCTCCAATTTATCGCCCAAGAAAATTTCCTTCAAACTGGGAGGTTATATCACTGCGGGTATCGGCATTGCCATCATGCCCTGGAAGCTGATGGAGTCAGCCAGTGCGTACCTGTTCATCTGGCTAGTAGGCTACTCTTCTTTACTGGGGCCGATTGCAGGCATCATGATCACCGACTATTTGTTTGTGCGCAAGACACGCCTCAACGTTGCACATTTTTACCGTGAGAACGGTATATACTCTTATTCGAACGGTTGGAACAAAGTGGCATTCATTGCCTTTCTGCTAGCGGTAGCACCCAATGTACCGGGCTTTTTACACGCGGCGGGCGCACTGGATTCCGTGCCGGCAATTTTTGATTCAATTTACCAATACGCTTGGTTTGTAGGCGCCTTTCTCGGGTCGGGTATTTATTATCTACTGATGGATACCCAGCAGGCCTTTGAGCAAGACACTGCCTTACAGACTGAAGCTGCGGGCTGAATTAACAGTGGGCTGAATAGTATGAATAACCAGACGCTAATCATTATAGCTGTTGCTGTGGGTGCCCTGCTTTCTTTGCAGGGCATCGCCAATTCAAACCTGTCGAAGTATTTGAATCATCCACTTCAGGCAAGTTTCATTAGCTTTCTGGTAGCGCTGGTTTTTCTAACCACTTGCCTAACTGTTTTAGATGTCGGTTTTCCCCGCCTGAGTGAGCTCAGAGCCTTACCCTGGTATCTTTATGCGGGCGGGTTTTTAGGGGTGATTTTTGTCACCTCTGTGCTCACACTGATGCCCAAATTGGGCGTGGCAAATGTGGTGGTTTCAATTTTTGTTGGACAAATGTTTTTTTCCATCATTGTTGACCACTTTGGTTTTTTTGGCATGCCAGTCAAACCGTTAGATTGGGTGCGAGGCAGTGGTGGCGTATTAATGCTTGCCGGGCTCTACTTCATTCAAACTTAATACCCCTTCACGCTTTAGAAAATCCCCTCCTTAGAAACTTGACCCCGGCTGAGTAAGAAACTCCAGTTCCTCCGGCGTGGACTCTCGCCCTAATATTTGGTTTCTGTGAGGGTAACGCCCAAAATTGGCAATAATCTTTTTGTGGCGAACCTCCGAATCAATATTGGCTTTGATACCTGTACTATCAAACAGCTCAGTGGCCACATCATGAATCTGCAGTGACTCACTGTGCATATAAGGCATGTATAAAAAGCTGCGCTCCAATGGGCTCAAAGTCTTGTCTGCACCGATGGAAACGGCTTCCTGGGCTAAGGCTAAAGCCAGCGGATCTTGTGCAAATGCCAAAACGGAATCTCTATGCATATTCCTTGAGAACTGATCCAAGACAATGATTTCAGCCAAACGCCCCAGGGAAGTTTCCCGCCACTGAAATAACTCGCAGCTTGCCGCTTGCTGATGTATCTGTGTAAAACGATCGATAATCTGCTGATCAAAACTATCACTTTTGGTCCACCACTGTGAGGGTTTAGTCTCTTCGAACCAAAAATCTAAAACTTGTTGATACATAGCGTGTTCTCTTATGCCCGAGCGCTGATAGCCCGACGTTTAGCCTGGCACCCGCGTCATTGATTTAGGGTTTGTCTTTATATTCTTACTGATCACGGACTTTCCAGCAAGCAAGCATCCATTCCGGGGGGCGGATTGCGTGTTGTGTAACGTTTCATAGACAGCATGACGATTCTCTACAGGTGTATCTATGAAAGCATTATTGACCGCAGCCAGCTTAAGCTCGCTCATTTTTTCTGCCAACCCTATGGCCCAACAAAGCGACATGCACCTGTACAACCCCGAACACTCTGCAGCCCGCAACTGGAACGAGATTCTACTGGCCGCCATTCGAATTGATTATGCTCGCCCCACGGTACACGCAAGAAATCTATTTCATACCTCAATCTTAATGTATGACGCCTGGGCGCTGTATTCGGCCAACGCCGATACCTACCTGATAGGTGATACCAGCGTTAGCACGCAGTGCGGACTGACTGACACCCAGCGCGATCTATTCAGAAATGGTAGTCAGGCCCCTGAAACCGCAGTATCGAGTGCCATCAACTATGGCATGTTAAAGCTGCTCAAACATCGTTTCGAAAACTCTCCCGGCGTCGGAGTGAGCTATCAACGCATGTACAATATGGCCGACGCACTTGAGATGGACCGCAACTTTGACGATGCAGACCTCAGCACAGGCGATCCTGCAGCACTGGGAATTTATCTGGCTAACTGCGTAATAGATTGGGCCAGCAGTGACGGCTCCAATGAACAAAATGATTATGCCAATAGCTATTACAGTCCGGTCAATGAACCCTTGAACCCGGCAATTCCAGGCTCACCGGGCATGGACTTTCCCAACCGCTGGCAACCTTTGGCTCTGGATATCTTTGTTGATCAAGCCGGTAACTTCACCGACACACCACCTTTTCTGGGCGCCGAGTGGGGCAAGGTTCGCCCGTTTGCACTGAGCGAAACCGACAGAGACATATTTGTTCGGGATGGAGAGGAATACCATGTTTATCACGACCCGGGCGCGCCTGCCCTACTACACGGTGGCGATACACTCCCTGCCGAGTACCAATGGGGCCACACGCTGGTGGCTCTCTGGTCTTCTCACTTAGACCCCAGTGATGGCGTCAGCCTGGATATCTCTCCAGCGTCTTTGGGCAATACTGTTGAACTGCCTACAACAATTGAAGGTTTGAGAGACTTTTATCGCGAACTGGAAGGCGGCACAAAGTCTGAAGGGCACAGTATTAATCCTGCCACTGGCGCTGCCTATGCAAACAACACCGTATTGCGTGGTGATTACACTCGGGTATTAGCAGAGTTCTGGGCCGATGGTCCGGATTCGGAAACACCGCCGGGTCACTGGTTTGTCATGCTCAATGAATACGTGAACGACCACCCCGATGCCAATAAACAGTTCGAAGGTTTGGGAGAGCGTCTCAGTGATCTTGAGTGGGATATCAAAGCTTATTTCACCTTAGGCGGTGCAGTGCATGACTCTGCGGTAACGGCTTGGGGTATCAAAGGTTGGTATGACTATGTGAGACCGGTGTCTGCCCTGCGTTATATGGGGTCGCTGGGACAGAGCTCTGACCCTGGTTTGGAAAACTATCATGCCGAAGGCCTGCCACTTGTTGACGATCACATTGCCCTGGTCGACCCCGGGGACCCTCTGGCCGGCAGTGGTAATGAACACCTGAACAAGCTAAAAGTAAAAGCCTGGAGAGGCCCGGGGGCGATCGATGACCCAGACACTGATACCGCTGGTGTGGGTTGGATTCTGCTTGAAAACTGGTGGCCCTATCAGCGCCCCAGCTTTGTGACCCCACCTTTTGCAGGTTATGTTTCTGGGCACTCCACCTTTTCACGGGCAGCGGCAGAGGTGCTCACCCGCTTGACCGGTAACGAATATTTTCCCGGTGGAATCGCAGAATTTACCGCCAGAAAAAATGAATTCCTGGTTTTTGAAGAAGGCCCCAGCACCGATATCACCCTGCAGTGGGCAAGTTATGTTGACGCATCGAACCAAACCAGTTTGTCGAGGCTCTGGGGTGGCATTCACCCGCCCGTGGACGACGTACCAGGGCGCAGAATAGGTATCAAAGTGGGCAACGCGGCCTTTGATAAGGCCAAACAATATTTTACAGGTGAAGCTCACCCGGAGCCCGAGCCAGAACCTGCGCCCACTACACCACAACCCACTCCAAGCAGCAGCGGCTCTGGTGGCGGCGGCAGTGTTGGCTACGAATTTTCTCTCGTCATTCTATTGTTTAGTTTAATAGGACTGATAAATACGCACCCACTGCGTTTGTCCGTTCAGACTCACTTTCTTGCACGCAACCCAAAGGAGCAGCCCCATGCCTAAGTCTCGAGTCGGTAGCCTGCTTACCTGTTCTTCTATCCTCATTCTAACGGGTTGCGGCGGTGGCGGCGGAGGTGGAGGCAATACCGCTAGCGCGACAGTCGTGACTCCCGTTAACGACAACACTGCCCCTCAAACTACACCACTATTTGTCAATGTCAGCACAACTAATGGAATCGACTTTACTCACGGCTATATCAACCCCACCGAAAATTCCATGCCCGAATCTTTTGCGGGGGGAGCAGCCGCAGGTGACTATGATAACGACGGTGACATTGATTTGTTTATCGTTCGCGGTGACCTCGGGCCCAACATCCTGTACCAAAATGACGGCAACGGTGTGTTCACCGACGTAGCCACAAGCGCTGGTTTAGCCAGCACACGACCCGACGGCAATGTCTATCGGCATAGCGGTCCCACGTTTGCAGACCTGGATGGTGACGGTCATTTGGACCTGCTATTGGGCTCACTTAATGGTGACCCGGTATTGGTTTTCAGGAACAATGGCGACGGCAGTTTTAGCGATGTGAGCTCGGGCTCCGGCCTGGATCAAATCACTACAGAGAATACAATTTCCGCCGCTTTTGGCGACTACGACCTCGATGGAAAAATCGATTTGGCACTCTCCCACTGGGGCTCCTCCGGCGAGGCTATCGGCTCTGGCGATACGCAAACCCTGTGGAAAAACATTTCTAGTGGTGAAGGTCACATTGCCTTCACCAGCGCCAGCATCGACAGTGGACTGGCTCTCACATACGCCAGCCGCAACCCCGGAACGGGCGTACTGGAGGGCGCACACGACTACTCCTTTTCGCCTACTTTTGCTCGTATGGACGGAGATCTTTATCCTGATTTTTTAAGTGTTGCCGATTTCAGGAACTCGCAAATTTTTCTAAACAATGGCGATAGCACCTTCACAGACTTCAGTGACGACAACATTCTAATTGACGACAGCGGCATGGGTTCAGCGGTAGGCGACTACGACAACGATGGAGATCTCGATTGGTTTATTTCAAGCATTACAGGCTCAAACCAACCGATCGGTAACCGCCTTTATCAGAATAACGGCCTGGGTGGCCTCACTGATGTGAGCTTTGATCTAGGCATCAATGATGGTGGTTGGGCGTGGGCTGCTTGTTTTGCAGACTTTAACCTGGATGGCTTGTTAGACATATACCACGTTAATGGCTGGCAGGACGACGCCTTTAATGCCTATTCCAGCACACCCAACAAACTCTTCATTAACAACGGCGCAAGCTTTGATGAACAAGCGGCGGACTATGGCTTGAACGATACTCGTCAGGCGAGGGGGCTGGTCTGCGCTGATTTTGATAATGACGGCGACACCGATGTATTTATTACTCACAGTGGTGGCGCTAACTCGGGTAGCCTCTATCGCAACGACACCGTCACAGAAAATGTCTCACTCACAGTTAAACTCGTGGGCGGAGGCACAAACACAGAAGCCTCAGGCGCAAGAATTTTTGTGAGCATAGGTGCCAGCACCCAGATGCGCGAAATTATCATTGGCAGTAACTTCACAAGCCAGAACCCTACCGTACAAACAATAGGGCTGGGAGAGAATAATGTTGTAGATACATTGAGAATTGAGTGGCCCGATGGCACTGAGCAATCATTCAGTGATGTGGCGGCTGGATCTGTGATTTATACCCAACCTTAAAAACCTGTTCCAGAGCACCATCATGGCGCTCTGGAACACCGACCTACTGCTTCTCAGCTTGGCAGTTTCTGGCAATGAATTGCTCATGGGTTGGCATGGCTTCACTGCCCTCTTGAAACGCCCTGCGAATTTCCCGCAGTGCGCCTTCCAGCTTAGCGGGGTCTCTCGACTCTGCTATGGGGTCGTAGCCGGAGGGTAGAATGTTTTGGCCCCGGAACACCGCAAGCCAACTGGCCACAGAAAAAATTTCTTCTTCACCCAGAAAAATCCTGCCTTTGTTTTTAAATAAAGACATTTTGTGGCTGAGGGTTTCGGGAATTTCCATCTCCCGGCAAGACTGCCACAGCTCACCTTCCGCGCGTTCATTGGCGTGATAGTGTAGAACCAGAAAATCACGGGTGCGCTCATATTCAAGGCTGGTTTGCCGATTATATTCCTCGATATCGGCCGGGTTAAATGATTTGTCCGGGAACAAACTCAGCAGCCGCGAGATCGCACTCTGAATCAGGTGAATACTGGTGGACTCAAGAGGCTCCATAAAACCCGACGATAAACCGAGTGCCACACAGTTTTTGTTCCAGAATTTCTTACGGCGCCCTGTTTTAAAACGCAGTGTGCGAGGTTCAGCCAGGGCTTCACCCGGTAAATTGTTCATCAGTGTCGACGCCGCTTCATCTTCACTCAAATATTTGCTGCAAAATACGTAACCATTACCTGTGCGATGCTGCAGAGGGATTCTCCACTGCCAACCGGCACTGCGAGCGGTCGAGACCGTAAAGGGGTCCAGAGACCCGTCATTACTTGAAGGTACAGCAATGGCACGATCGCAGGGCAAGTAGTGAGACCAGTCCTCATATCCTGTGTTCAGGGCACCTTCGATTAACAAACCCCTGAATCCGGAACAGTCGATAAATAAATCTGCACTTATTGTATCGCCATTATCGAGTGTGACCGACTCAATCATTCCGTCGTGTGCACGCAAGCTGACGTCTATCGCCTTGCCTTCTGTGCGTATAACCCCTCGAGCTTCTGCGTATTCACGCAGAAAATTTGCGTAGAGCCCTGCATCAAAGTGATAGGCAAAACCCATTCGGGACAATATCGAATTGGGGTCATTGTTGGGAATCGCAAAACGACCTTTTTTAGCCGCTATTTCTGCCAGGGAATAATCGGAAAGCTCTCCGTGCTCCCCCAGGGCCTGTGCTCTCATCAAATACTGATGGAAGGGCACCGAGTCAAAGTCTACTCCGTATTGACCAAAGGGGTGGAAATAGGAATGCCCTTCCCGCAGCCAATTGTCAAAGCGAATGCCCAACTTGAAGGAGGCCTGAGTTTTTCGCACAAAATCCGCTTCGTTGACACCTAATAATTTATTAAACAGGCGAAGTGGTGGAATGGTGGCCTCCCCCACCCCGACCGTGCCAATATCATCGGATTCCAGCAGCTCAATACGATAATGCTCAGACGGCAATATTCTTGCAAAGGCCGCCGCTGCCATCCAGCCAGCGGTGCCGCCTCCTACAATGGCGATTCTCTGAATCGAATTGTCTTGCATGTTATTTCTCCAAACAAAAAAACACGGAAAGAAACTTTCCGTGTTTTCAAGTGTAGCCGAAGCTAGGGGTATTAATACAGCAGACTAGTCGAAGCTGTAGTTGAAACGAATACCCGCTTCGCGAGAGGCTGCGTAGGTGTTAAACGTTACGTTCTGGCCACCGTTGATCGCGTTCTCTTCTTTGATCGCCTCGTCCGTCGCATTGGTCACGTAGAGTTCAGCACCCCAACGTGAGTCTTTTGACAGGTAGGCCAGGCTCAGGTCAACTTTTGTATAGGCATCCTGAGTATCAAAGTTTGATTCACCTGGATCAGTAGGACCATTGGTTCCGGGCGCACGATCTCCTCGGTTTTCCTGGGTCAAGAAGGTTTCACTCTGATAAGAAACACGTACACGTGGTGTTAATGTGGCACCGCTGTTTAATGCGATCTCATGTTTATAGGAAACATTGATGGCTGTTTCCGGAGCATTTGGCAAAGTATTGCCTGAGAAATCAAAAACGTTACCCACACAACTTCCATCGGCATTTTCACCCAAGCCACATGAATTCCACTGACGACCCGTTGCGTTTCCGTAGTTGGCTTCAGCACCCAGGAACTCATCATAGGTTGCATCGAGGAAAGAACCGGTAAGTGTCAGTGTGCCCGCTTCGCTCACTGCGTAGTTAATGGTAAATTCAAGTCCGTCAATGGTCGCTTCACCGGCGTTAGTACTTGTCAATGTTGATTGACCTGTAACCGGGTTGATGATCGCAGCGGTTACCTGCATATCGGTATAACCCATGAAGAACAAGTTGGCGTTGGCTGTCATGCGCCCATCAAGCAAGGTAGATTTGATACCAATTTCGAGGCTATCATTTTCTTCAGGCTGCTGAGGGATTAAATTGTTACCTGCAATGTCGGGACTTTCGTTAGTGTTTACTGGGCTTCCAGAAGTATTCACGTTTTGGCCATCGGCCAATACGCCAGACTTCCAACCCGTGGCATAGGAGGCAAACAACAGGATATCGTCGTTTAGATCCCATTCGCCGCGAACCATGTAGGTTTCATTGCTCCAAGTGCCATCCATATCGTTAATCTGACGATAGTAACAACCCTGCTCACCGTTTAACGCAGCACCGCTGGCCGCAATAGCAGGCAGAGCGCCACGACCTGGATCATAGGTACAGTCAATTGAACGACCACCCACATCGGCCCGCTCATCTTCTGTTGTACGAACACCCGCCGTCAAACGGAAGTCGTCAGTCACATCAAAGGTACCTTGAACATAACCGCTAAAAGATTCCAGGCTACGATCGGGCTGAACAAAAGTGGACAGTACGGTGCCTTGATCTTGACCGGTGAAGCCCCAGCTTCCGTGTGGAATGTCAAAACGGATGCTGTTGTCTTCTTCAAACATAAACAATCCAGCAGTCCAGCGGAAACGACTATCGTCAGAGTTTTTCAACTGAATTTCATGTTGGCTGGATTCGTGGTGCGAATCGGTTGTTGCACGGAAGTCGCCCTGGTGCTCACTACCATAAATCTGTGACTGATCCATGTCGGTGAAACCACCGATATAACTCAAGGTCAGGTCATTGGCAAAATCGATATCCAGACGAGTACGAATAGATTCAGACACCAGGTCAACGGCACCTGCCTGTGTGGCATCGTTTACACGGTTGTCGTAGTCACGTGTTGGCACGTCGCCGGTACCTTGGTTGGAATAGTTTTCGTAGCTGATATTCCACGTTACATTGTCGGTCGGCTTAAACAATGAACTGGCACGGAAAGAGGACACATCTTTAGTGCCGTAGTTTTCTTGTCCTGAGAAAGGGTTGCCTTCAGCGAACTCGGTTTCACCTTCCTGTTCGTCGCTTACACCGGCAAAGCGCACTGCCCACTTATCAGTAAGAGGGGCGTTCAACATCATTTTAACTTCTTGACGATTTCGGCTACCCAGTGTTAACGAAGCATTCGCTTCAAAGGTTTCCGTTGGCTTAGCGGTATGCAAAGAGATCGCACCAGCCGTTGAATTACGACCAAATAATGTACCCTGTGGCCCACGTAGCACTTCAACGCGCTCCATGTCATACATCAGCGCAATTGAACCCTGTGAACGCGCAGCAAATACACCATCGGTATAAAACGCAACCGCCGGATCACCTGCTTCAGTTTGGTTGATGGTGCCCTGTCCACGAATAAAAACCAGAGGAACGTTGTGGTCGCCGTTGGCACGAATCTGCAAGCTGGGCGCCATGCCACGCAGATCAAATATATTGCTTACGTGATTTTCAGTCAGGGTATCACTGTCGAAGGCAGAAATTGCCAGGGGGGTATCTTGAAGACTTGTTGCACGCTTAGTTGCAGTTACAATCACCTCTTCAAGAACAAAACCTTCTTCCGCTACAACGCTACTCGCACCTTGCATTGCAACACAGGCGCCAACTACGGCGGCCAAAGTATTTTTTCGATTGCTCTTCGTCATCTCTCAGTCCTCTGAAATTATTTTCATAGTACGCAATAAATCGTTATTTCATTTTGCGTTCAATAGTGAGACGACTCGGGTTTCTGATTCCACCCCCCTTTGTTTATGAAAAGTTGTTCCGTGTATAAGCGTTTTATATTCCATTGGTGATGGACAATATTTAGTCACCACAAAAAAGCCTCCATCGAATTCAATCGAGAGAGGCTTTTTTGGATAAATTTTGTGGGAGCAGGCAGCCCTATTAAGGCTTGGGCAAAATAACTATTCGCCCGTCGGCTTCACGATGGACAACAAGAGGTAAGGACTGTTCCAACATCAAGACCATGGTGTCAACTTGATCTACCGAATAAGACGTTGTTACCTGTAAGTCTTCTAAATGTTTTGCACCTAGAGTAATGGTGCCATCTCGGTAGCGGTTTGCATCGGCAATCACTTCTGATAAGCGAGCATTTCTATACACAAGGCGCCCGTCTCTCCAGGTGGCAACCGCGGAGGAATCGACCAACTCCACCTCACCCATAGCATGACGGGTAACATTGAGCTGCTGCCCGGCAGTGAGTGTTTTCTGATCTGATACAGGAACCCCGGGTGACACCCTCTTAGCTCGGCGAACCACTTCAACAATGCCCTCTTCTACCGATACTTTAATGTTGTCATTATTTCTTCTGACATCAAATCTAGTACCCACAACCCGGATTGTGGCACTGTTAGTGGCGACGTAAAATGGACGGGAAGCATCTTTGGCGACTTTAAAAAATGCCTGCCCCCGATTGAGATCCACGTGCCGCTTGTCGTCTACAAAGGAAACCTGAATTTCTGAATTTGCCCCCAGGGTAACCCGGCTACCGTCGTCCAGTGTTAACTCTTGAGTTTGACTGACTTCCGTTCTAAAGGTCTGAACAGCATCACCCGTTTGCATCATAGGACTGATGACAAACACGGCAAGTAACATCGCCACCGCCAGGCCGCCGCCGAGCTGCGGCAAAGCCAAACTGTCAAATCGAAAGAGTGAAGTGATTTTATCCAGGAAACTGTTCTCCTGTTCACTCGAGCGCATTTTGGCAAGTTCTTCACTGCCATTAAGCGTACCGATGCCCGCCCACACCTTTTCCAACTCAGAAAAGCTAGTGCGATGGGATTCGTCAATGTTCAGCCACTGAGAAAGATCTTCCTGCTCTACCGCCGTCAACTGTCGCTCCTGCTTCAGCAACAACCATTCACAGGCCTCTGCGTCGATCACTTTTTGTCGATTAGCCAAGCCCATCATATTTCTCCGCCACTTTTACGCAGCGCCCCCTGACAACCCAACAATGCTTTTGCCACATGTTTCCTGACTACCGTTTCCGACAGGTTCTCACGACGCGCAATCTCTGCGTAGGACAATCCATCTATTCTGTTCATTAACAATAACTTCCGTCTTTTGCCGGGCATCGACCACAATGCGCTGGTGATCACCCCTAAAAATTGTTGGCCGATGGCCAGGCGCTCGGGACCAATTTTACCTTCGTCCTGATCCTCCCCCATCTGCATATTTTGCACATAGCCATCACGCACTTGATTGCGGCGAATCATGTCGACGGAGGCGTTGTGTACGGCGCGATATAAAAATGCCCTGACATTATCAATCTCGGACACCTGGTATTTTTCGGCAAACCGCATAAAGGCCATCTGCACGACATCTTCCGCTTCACTGGCAGACAGACCGATGCGCTGGGCGGCGTATGAGCGCAGCTCTTTGTGATATTCGCTGTAAACAGAGCCTAATGCTCCGTGTTCGCAGTCCGCCAAAATAGTAGCCTGTGCCGTCAAAAACGCCTTCCTTCTGTAACCGATTGAATCACGCTTACTAGTGGAACGCGTCAGCTTTTCGAATCCACCCCCCCTCGGTGAAATAAATTACTGGAATTGTGCACTGAGGCCCAGGCTGAGGGTTCTGGGGGGGGCCGTATAAAACAGCGGAGAGGCAGCCTCGGGCGTGTGGGCGTCACTTTTCACCAGCTCATCCCCTAAATTGGTGACACTGGCCACCAGGCTCCAGCCACCCGAGGCGGGCTCATATTTGAGGCTGGCATCCCACAGCCCGAATGAGGGTTGAAAATCGATACGGCTAGCGCTGCCATTGGGGTCTGGCTCCCACTGACCCGTTCGATTGTTTAACAACTGCCCCGAGCGAGCCCCTCTGTTCGCCTCGTCAAAATACACTTTATCCGAGTATGTAAAGCGTAGCTGAGGGGTCAGCAGACTGCCATTGGGCAGGCTGAACACATGGTGGTAGGCAAGCGTCAGGCTGAGTTCGGGTGCCTGCTTCAGTTGATTGCCGGAATAGTCAACAAGATCTGGCACCCCGGGGTTATTAGCACTGGGGTTCCAGCTTTGACCGTAACGCGGGAAATCTCTGTCAATCGCCAGAAACCTGTCGTAGTGGGCATCCAGCAGGGCGAAATTACCCGACAAGAAACCTGCGCGACTCACCGCCCAGTTAAGCTCCACCTCCAGGCCTTTGATACTTGCCGCAGCGGCATTGGTGCTGCGAAAAATTTCACTACCATCGCTCTCAATCGCCACCCCCGACACCTGTAAATCGGTATAACGGGTATTAAAAAGCGCACCGTTTAATGTCATCGCGCCATCTAACAGACCCAACTTAAAACCCAGCTCAACGTTTTTGCTGAGCTCAGGCTCGACAAAGGCGCGCGCTTGTTCATCGGCACTGTTGTTAAGCGCGATCGTTTCAGCCAGAGCGGCAACAAATGCAGGGTCGCCAGGACCGCTGTAAATCCCCTCAATGGCATTGCCGTCTTCCACGATACCCGGTTTGAAGCCCTCGGCAAAAAGCAGATAAAACAGCAGATCATCTGCGGGTCGATATTCCAGTCGTGTCATATACGTTGTGCTGGACC
>CAJWCA010000016.1 GCA_913020395.1 uncultured Cellvibrionales bacterium
TGCCTATTCCAAAACGCATGCGATGGGGCGCCGAGCGCACGGAATTTGTTCGCCCAGTCCACTGGCTTGTGATGTTGTTTGGCGATGAAATTGTCGATGCAGAGGTAATGGGATTAAAAGCGGGGCGTGAAACTCGCGGACATCGCTTCCACTACGATCAGACCGTAAGTATTCAATCAGCTTCGGATTATGTGGCACAGCTACATTCACCCGCCTATGTGATGGTTGATATGGCTGCGCGTAAACAACTGATCCGTGAGCAAGTGACTGAAGAAGCTAAAAAACTCAATGGCCTCGCTGTGATAGACGAGGACCTGCTCGACGAGGTGAATGCACTGGTTGAGTGGCCAACCGCATTGGCGGGGCGTTTTGAGGAACGCTTTTTGGCCGTGCCATCGGAAGCTCTGATTTCTTCGATGAAAGAACATCAAAAATATTTCCACGTTGTAGATGACAACGGCGAACTACTGCCCCACTTCATCACCGTTTCTAATATTGTCAGTAAAGATCCAAAACAAGTCATCAATGGAAACGAACGAGTGATCAGACCTCGTTTGGCAGATGCCGCTTTCTTTTTCGAAACGGATAAAAAAACAAGCCTGCTTCAACAGCGTGATCGTTTGAAGTCTATTGTGTTTCAAACGCAGTTGGGCACACTCTTTGATAAAACAGAGCGTGTGTCTAAACTGGCCAAGGTTATTGCAGAACAGATTGGCGCTGACAGTGAACTTGCCTATCGCGCAGGCATTCTGTGTAAGTCTGACCTGGTCACCGATATGGTTATTGAGTTTGACAAAATGCAGGGTGTCGCCGGTTACTATTACGGTATTAACGACGGTGAAACAGAGGAAGTTGCCAGTGCACTGAACGAGCAATACCTTCCACGCTTTGCAGGCGATAGTTTGCCGGCCGGCACAACCGGTTTGATACTCGCTCTGGCAGATAGACTGGATACACTGACCGGTATTTTTGGCATTGGCCAATCACCCACAGGCTCAAAAGATCCCTTTGCGTTGCGTCGTGCCAGCGTTGCCGTTTTACGATTACTGGTTGAAAAGGAGCTCGATCTTGATTTGCGCAGCCTTCTCACACTCGCGATCGAACAACACCAAACACTGACCGAAGGCGAGAAACTGGTTGATAACATACTGAGCTATATGATCGAGCGTTTCCGCGCGGGTTATGAAGATGCCAACATCGCTGCAGAAGTGTTTATGGCGGTAAGCGCCAAGAACCTGAGCAAACCACTGGACATCAACCAACGTGTATTAGCGGTGCACGGTTTTAGCCAGTTGGCAGAGGCCCAAAGCCTTGCCGCGGCCAATAAACGTGTTTCAAACATTCTGTCTAAACAAGAAAATGTGTCACTGCCCGAGCTGAACGACAGTTTGTTAGTTGAGCCCGCTGAAAAAGCCCTGGCCCAACTCGTTGCAGAAAAAGCCAAGGTCGTTGCGCCTCTCTTTGCCGAATCAAAATATTCGGCGGCGCTAGAGCAGCTTGCGGGCCTCAGGGATACCGTTGACACCTTCTTTGACGATGTGATGGTCATGGCTGAAGACGAAGCCCTGCGCAATAACCGCCTGGCTCTGTTAACGCAACTGAGAGGATTGTTTCTCGAGGTGGCGGATATCTCCTATTTAGTACCGGCAAAAAAATAATATGAAAATTGTCATTCTTGGTCGCGACGGCGTTATTAACCAGGGAAGTGATGCTCACATCACTTCCGCTGATTTGTACCAGCCTCTGCCTGGCAGTATTGAAGCAATCGCTCGATTGTGTCAAAAGGGTTTTACGGTTGTGATTGCCACCAATCAACCCGGCTTGTCGGAAGGTCACTTTGATCTCGATGAACTGGAGGCCATACATGCAAAACTCACCGCGCTGGTAGAAGACGCCGGAGGTTCCATAGCGGCAATCTTTTATTGCCCACACGGACCAGAAGACCGTTGCAATTGTCGCTCGCCCAGAACAGGTCTGATTGATGCGATTGAAGCTGAGTTTGACATCGGCGCCCAGGGAATACCCATGGTGTTTGATGCACTTGTTGACCTTCAAGCCGGCATTGAAAAAGGCTGTGATCCCATTCAAATAAGCAGCGGTCGAAAAGAGGAAACATTAGTGAATGTCAGCGGGAAAAGCTCTGCTGAACCCCTACAAGTTTTTGATAACCTCGAACAAGCCGCCAGTTACATAATCGAAACTTACCAATGACAGCACTGCGTTCCTTTTTTTATTATCTCGTTAATATTCCATACGCTGCTATTTGTGGGTGCCTGGGTGTTATTCTTTTGGTGAGCCCCTATCGGTTTCGCTACTGGGTAGTGACAAGCTGGAATCGAGTATCTGTCTCATGGATGCGTTTTATCTGTGGTGTCGACTATAAAATTTTGGGGGCAGACAATGTACCCGAAGGGCCCTACGTTGTTTTGGCCAAACACCAAAGTGATTGGGAAACACTGTTTCTACAGTATTATTTTGCGCCGCTGAGCACCATTTTAAAAAAAGAGTTGTTACACATTCCTTTTTTTGGATGGGGTTTAGCTTGCCTGAAACCTATCGCAATTGATCGCAGTAATCCACGAGAAGCGATAAAACAACTAAAACGCTTGGGCTTGCAACGTATCCAGGAGGGGAACAACGTTTTGGTATTTCCTGAAGGGACACGGGTTGCAGTAGGCGAAGCTGGGAACTATGCCAGAGGTGGAGCAGATATCGCAGTCTCAGCAGGTGTACCTATCATTCCTGTTGCACATAACGCGGGCGAGTGCTGTCCAAGGCGTTCTTATATGAAACATGCAGGGCTAATTACGGTTTCAATTGGCAAACCCATTGAGACCGAGGGGAAAACCAGCCGTGAGCTCACTCAGGAGGTCAAGGACTGGATCGAAAATGAAATAGCCAACATGCCCACAGCTCGTCAAGAAACCCGCTAGAGATAGCGTAAATTGAATGTCTTTTCCAGACAGCAAGGGCAGGCATTCAAAATTTCATCGATAACATAAACCAAATTTTTTGTGTATCCACTTTTCCCAACACAGAACTTGCCTCGCCATCCGCACTATAATCTGCGTATTTTAACAAAGCCGAAACCTTAGGGTGTAAAGAGCGGCTAATCGCAAGGTCCAATTCACTACCGTAGTCATCACTGCCATCTTCCGACGAAAAGTCATGGTAGACCGCTGTCAATTTGAAACCACCCAAGTTGCCCGAAACGTTGACATACGTATCCTCTAAACCCGCTGCTGGCGTTCCTAAAAACTGATCAGCCCAACCATTAAATTTGTGTAATGTTGCAAAGGGTGTTCTAAAGGACTCGCCACTTGCGGAACCGTTCCCCTCAAGCACTTCGTATCCCAGGGTAAGCGAAAGAGACTTGGTTTTCAGTCCACCGCTTAAAGTGTAATAGTTTGCATCGAAACTTGTCTGATCTGAGTAGTCCCCGTAATCCTCTTGAGTGGCTAACTCAGCCGTGAAGAGTAGCTTATTGCCCCCACTGAGTTTTGAATGTGTATTGAAACGTACACCATAGGTCTCCGTGGCAAAGGCATGTGCGTCTTCTACGTCCATCAAATAGCCATAGACACTGACCTTAGCGGAACTCCACCCGTCAAAACTGACATTCAGCAGGTGGGAATCTGTCTCGAAGTCTGCCAGCTGCGCACCATCGCCAGGGCCAAATATTCTATTAACGTTGTACATATAAACGTAACGAGCTTTAACATTTGAAAATGCAGTATTCGTTAATGTCAGTGCATCATAAGTTTGCTCATTTTGACGCCAACCTACACCACCGATAAAACGCTGGTTATCAAAATTAATTCTCTGACGCCCAACGGTAACGACGTTTTTCTCCAGGCCACTAAAGCGCAACCATACCTGGTTAACGTCTGTTCCTTCTGGATCGGCAACAACGGAATGATTGGTTTCGTGAAAATGAGTATCGTTATAGCTGTCTGCACCTATAACTGATACATCATCAACCTCGACAAACGCCTGAACGTCATTGTAGGTCTGTGTAGAAAAATTCAAACGGGTTTTCAAAGTCGATGCATTTGCATCTTTCAATGAATTGTCTTGTTCTACATTCTCGTATCGGTAACGAAAAGAGATATGCGCAGAGCCATTTTCAAACGCTTGTGAAAAGTTTTTTGCCTCCTCTGATGCTAGGTCTACACTAAGAAATGGCAAAAAGAGTGCACCGTAAAACAATCGGCTTGCCAGAAAAGTCGCGCCTGTTCTGTGCTTGTTCATCATTGTGCTCCCGCCCAGAGTTAAAATAACCTGTGCTGAAATACAAGTGAGAGGTCCTTCATCTAAACCTTGAATTTATTGACCAATGAAGCCAATTCTTCAGACAGGGTTATCTGATCGGAACACGCCTGAGTTGTTTTTGATGCTCCATCTGCAGTCTCAGCGGCATATTCCGTAATGTTCGTGATATTGCGATTAATTTCTTCCGCAGTCGCAGACTGCTCTTCCGTTGCTGTAGCGATCTGGATATTGATGTCCACAATTCCCAATACCGAGGTATTAATTTTTTGTAAGGCTTCTCCCGCTGCATTGGCTTGCTGAACAGCTTTCTCTGCGCTATCGACACCACCTTCCATAACCAGTACCGCATTCGCTGTGCCTTCCTGCAAACGGGTAATCATTGTATGAATTTCCTGGGCCGATTCTTGAGTGCGCTGAGCCAGAGTACGTACTTCGTCGGCAACCACAGCAAACCCTCTACCTGCCTCTCCTGCTCTGGCGGCTTCAATGGCAGCGTTAAGGGCGAGTAGATTAGTTTGTTCAGAAACACCCCTGATTACATCCAGCACTGTGCCTATATTGCTTGTATCATCCGACACTCTGGAGATTGCATCGTGGGCCTGCCGGGTATTATCAGACAAGACCGACATTAAATTAACGGTCTGTTTAACCATTTCATGGCCTTCATCAGATGCCGAGCGCGCTTCATTTGCGGCTTCAGAAGCCTCGTTTGCATGCCTTGCAACCTCTTCTACTGTTGCGGCCATTTCATTGATCGCTACAGCTACCTGGTCTGTTGCTTCCTGTTGTTTATGAGCACACACCTTAGTTTGCCCAATAATATCGCCTGACGATTCAGTTGCATTCCTCAGCTCAAGCGCCGCACTTCTTACCTGGGAAACTACCGCCTGAAAATGTTCCATCATTTTATTCAGCGCAGCACTCATGATGCCCATTTCGTCTTTACTGTCGACGTCAACGCGGTAAATCAAATCTGAATTCTGCTCAATATGGTCGAGGGCCGTGCGGAGTTTTGTGATGGGTCCGTGGATATTATTTTTTAAAGCAATTGAATAAAAAGCACTGGCAACCATTAATATTACCAATACCACTAAGGATACGCTCAACAAACGGCTACTCGTTTCCTCAACTGTATGTGCCGCCTCAGTAAGCTCAAGCCCCGCCTTAGCAACTTGCTCACCTGCCCCGCCAAGCTCAACGGCAATGGTATTGGTACGTTCCTGAGCCACTCTACCCAGATCAGCAAGATCCTGATCAATTGACAAGCCCATTCGCCTGGACTCAGACATCAAGGAATTACCCAATACTCTATTTTCGTCTACATAGGCATCAACAGCCTCAAGCATCTTGTCATAAAAAAGATCCGTGCGTTCCCTAACGGAAGCCGCAAGTGCCTGATCGTCAATTTGACCAAGCATGTCGTACATTTCTTCCTTGGCGGTTTCTGCATTTTCTTCAGATTCATTAAGCCAACTTACAGAGAGATCAGCTAGCCAAAAACGTACCTCGGAGAACTTCCGACTCAATGCGGTGACATTGTTAAGTCTTTTTGCAGAGGCTCCCTGCTCGACAAGCAAATTGGTTTGAGTATCAATGGCATCGCGCTGAACACCCACGACCTTTGTTTGAGAACGACTAAGATCAACGCTCTCAGACAAAGCCGTCGCCAGATACACGAGAGATAAGAGAATAATACCCGCAAATATTCCTGTAAACGCGAGTATTCTAACGCCTATCGAAAGATCCCGGATTTTCATTTTTGCACCAGTGCGCCTATTTGAAGATAGCCAGACTTATAGCACCGCCCAGTTCACCTAGAACACCACCTTCCTTTTTACCACCTGTAATATCCAATTCACCTTTTGGGGTTCCATGACAACCTAAGCAAGACTCACCATAGTATTCTGGCAGAATATATCTAAAAGCATCCTTACCTTTACTCTTTGATACTTCATAAAAGGGTTTACCATTTTCATACCCTTCGCTCTTAAACTTATTTTCAATAACGTCGTATTCCCATTTGTCGGGCCGGTTAGCGCGATTACGGACATACTTTTTAGGTGCAGTCAGCTTTATACTCATGCTCCCCTGCATTTTCTGACTGAATCTTCCCGCGACACGTCGTGCAAAAATAGCCGGTAAAAAGCCCTTAAACCCCACTCCTTCCTGATTTATGAGCTCTTGTGCTTCGCTCATAATCTCTGACACCGAATCCAACATAGCCTTTTGGGCCTTTCCGGCCGATAAAGGCTTTCCAGCGGCTTCCTTATAGTTTGCTTTGGCCATCGCGACGACTGACTTTCCATCTAATCCTTTATCGCCTTTGGCTTCATCATTGATCAAGGCCTGATTGACTGAAATCACCTTTCTTGAAGCACGGAACAACGTCGTTAAGCTCTCACTAGTGGCAACATCGTCGGCAAATGACACACCAGGGGCGGTAAGGACCAAAGGAATAAGGGTTAGAGCAACTAATGACCGGAATAGCTTTGATGTATTCATAGCAACTTCCTCAAAAGAATGAAGGGACTATAAAGTAGTATAGTTTGATAAATTCAGGGCGAAGATAGGATTGGAAGTAAGTAAGAACGTGTAAAGAGGGTTCAGGTATATAGCGCACCTGATCTAGATAAAACAGATAAGGAAAAAGGGCCAGCGAACAAAAAGCCCCATAAGCTATTGATTTTATTGTATTTATAGGGCAGCGAGCAGATCACTGCCCTATAAAACAAACAGCTTTTAGACGTCCAAATTCGCAACCGCTAGAGCATTGGTTTCAATAAATTCCCTTCGCGGTTCAACTTGATCACCCATCAAGGTTGTAAAGATTTGGTCCGCCGCCACTGCATCCTCAATCGTGACTTTCAGCATACGGCGAGAGTCAGGGTCCATGGTGGTTTCCCAAAGTTGTTCGGGGTTCATCTCTCCAAGACCTTTGTAGCGCTGAATGTTATGGCCTCTTCTGGACTCTTTCATTAGCCAATCCAGTGCTTCCTTCAGATCACTGACCTCCATACGCCGCTCACCACGTTGAACATAGGCACCCTCTTCAAACAAACCTTCTAAGGTTTCACCTAGCTCTACGATGGCTTTATATTCGCCAGATAAGAAGAAATCATTGTTGAACAAATAATCCGTCGGTACGCTATGTGCCACAATTCTGACATTGGGCAAAAAGATATGTCGTTCTTTGTCTTCAACAACACTAATCTCATAACGATGGCTGCCACCCTGCTCGTTTAAACTCAAACGTGCAAGAAGCTGATCACACCATTGCTGTACATGGCCTTTATCCACTAGCTGTTCTGCGGTCAGTGAAGGCAAGTAAATCAGTTGCTCGAGCACCTCCGAAGGATAAAGGCGAGACAATCTATCAATGGTGGAAATTACAGAGCGATACTCAGCAACCAGTTTTGCAAGCCCGTCACCACCAATACCTGGAGCATCTGGATTTACATAAAGATTACAGTTTTCCAGTGCTGAGTGAGTGAGGTAATTACTCAGAGATTCTTCATCTTTCAAATATTGCTCTTGTTTACCTTTGCTGATCTTGTATAGCGGAGGTTGAGCAATAAAGACATGACCTCTTTCAACCAGCTCTCGCATCTGCCGGAAGAAGAAAGTCAGTAGAAGGGTGCGGATGTGAGAACCATCCACGTCCGCATCCGTCATGATGATAATGCTGTGATAACGCAGCTTTTCAGGGTTAAACTCTGAGGTACCGATACCGCAGCCAAGAGCGGTAATCAATGTGCCAACTTCAGCACTCGATAACATCTTATCAAAACGGGCTTTTTCAACGTTAAGAATCTTACCTTTCAAAGGAAGAATAGCCTGAGTTTTCCGCGCGCGCCCTTGTTTAGCCGAACCGCCCGCAGAATCACCCTCCACCAGGTAGATTTCAGAGAGTGCCGGGTCTTTTTCCTGACAATCTGCCAATTTACCCGGAAGACCGGCTATATCAAGGGCACCCTTTCGACGAGTCATCTCTCGTGCTTTACGAGCAGCCTCTCGGGCCCTGGCGGCATCAATCATCTTTTGAACGATTAATTTAGCTTCTCCAGGGTTTTCTAAGAGATAGTCAGTAAATGACGCACCCATTTCCTGTTCAACAGCTGTTTTAACTTCAGATGAAACCAGTTTATCTTTCGTTTGAGATGAAAACTTGGGGTCAGGTACTTTAACGGACACAATAGCGGTCAAACCTTCCCGGGCATCATCACCGGTGGTATTCACTTTTGCGTTTTTACTCAGGCCTTCTTTTTCAATATAGGTGTTCAGGCCACGTGTCAGCGCCGCTCGAAAGCCCGCCAAGTGTGTGCCGCCATCTCTTTGGGGAATATTGTTAGTATAACAATAGAGGTTTTCCTGGAAGCTATCGTTCCATTGCAACGCTACTTCAACCCCTACGCCGTCTTCACGCTCAGTGCTGAAGTGCATTACTTTGTTAATTGAGTTTTTATTGGTGTTCAGATACTCAACAAAGGCCTGTAAGCCGCCTTCATATTGATAAGTATCTTCTTTCCCGGAGCGCTCATCTTTAAGAACAATGCGTACTCCAGAGTTCAAAAAGGACAGCTCTCTCAGGCGCTTTGCTAACTGGTCGAAATGAAATTGAATATGAGTAAAGGTATCGCCTGATGGTTTAAAGAAGAGTTCTGTACCGGTAAGTTCGGTATCACCAACCGCTGCCAGCGGGCTTTGCGGCACGCCATGATGATAGGTTTGCTCCCAGACTTTACCATCACGGCGGATGGTAAGTTTAAGCTCTTCAGACAAGGCATTGACCACTGAAACGCCCACACCGTGCAGACCTCCGGATACCTTATAACTGTTGTCATCAAATTTTCCGCCCGCATGTAATACGGTCATAATAACTTCTGCCGCAGACACACCTTCTTCATGGGTTTCCGTGGGAATACCACGGCCGTTGTCGCTGACAGTAATCGTTTCATTGGGGTGGATGACCACGCGGATTTCACTACAATGACCGGCAAGTGCCTCATCGATAGAGTTATCCACGATTTCAAAGACCATGTGGTGAAGACCCGTACCGTCGTCTGTATCACCAATATACATCCCAGGCCGCTTACGAACTGCATCCAGGCCCTTTAAGACTTTAATACTGGACGAGTCATAAGTAGTCTCATCTGACATAATTCACTCCAATTCTTTGTACTTTAAGTTTTTATTGCGTCTTAGTGGTACTCGCCTTATCGGCAGCCACGACGTTTCCATGTTCCACGTGAAACACGCTTTTACTTATTTCAGGGTATTCCCCCCAGGGAGCTTCCAATACCAGCCTGTCTACACCCGTAATCAACACCTGGCAATTAAGGGCAACTAGCCAGCGAGCCATAATCGCCTGGTAGTCACTATCCAATTCCGCAGGTAAATCATCGATAAGATAAAGACAGCGACGCTGGGTCTGCTGACTAAATACATAACCCTGGGCGATTCGCAGAGCACAAACCAGCAACTTCATCTGCCCCCTTGAAAGAATATCGGCGGCCAATTGGCCACCCACCGTTATTCTCAGGTCTGCGCGATGGGGGCCGACAGATGTATATCCCTGACGACAATCCCTATCCAAACCTTCAGCCAATACATCTGCTAAAGGTCGATCTTTATCCCAACCCCTTAAATACTGTAATTTGAGATCATCAAGTTGTACAAACTCTACAACGAGTGCCTCAAAGGCCTCTATAAATAACTGGAGGCTTTGACTACGAAAGGTATCGATTTTTTCGGCCAAGAGACATAACTCACGGTCCCAGGGCGCCAATTCTGCAGCAGCTATTCTATCACGTCGGAGCAAACTATTTCGGTGTTTTAAACAGCGTTGTAGGCCCTTCCAGGCGATAAAGAAATCGTGTTCCACGTGAAACACCAACCAATCAATAAACTGCCTGCGTTGCTTAGGGCTCCCGTCAAGCAATTGAAAAGTTTGTGCGTTGATTACCTGCAATGGTAGGCATTCTGCCAATGAGGAAGCGGCTGAAACTAACTTGCCATCCACTTTAAAAAGAGAGTCGCCCTTTTTTGAGCGCATGACCCCAATAGGTGTTTGCCGTGAGGCATCTACAACATGCCCAAAAACCGTAAAATGGTCTTTGTCATTGCCTACTAAGGTTTTTAGCTTATGACTGCGAAATGAACGTCCTTGGCCTAGAACCGACACTGCCTCAAGCACACTGGTTTTTCCGCTGCCATTTTGGCCGTAAAATAGATTAATACGGTCAGACAAATCAATGTCGACCGCATTTAAATTCCGAAGGGATTGAACTGCGAGCCTGTTAAGTGGCATTCCTTTAAACGAATACCCTGGCGCTAGAGGCGCATTGGCATCACAACATACACTGCGTCGCCACCATCGGGCTCTTCAACCAGTGCAGAGCTATTTGAGTCGGCGAGCGTCAATTTGATATTGTCACTGCTCAACACATTACAAACATCCTGAAGATAGCTAACGTTGAAGCCGATCTCCAGGCTATCACCCGAGTAATCTACGGTTACTTGTTCTTCTGCTTCTTCCTGCTCTGGGTTGTTAGCAACAATTGTTAATAAACCATCGGACAACAACAAACGAACACCACGATATTTTTCATTTGAAAGAATAGCGGTGCGCCCAAATGCTTGCTTGAGCTCTGTGCGAGAACCATAGACCAGCTTATCTCCACCTCGGGGCAGTACACGGTCATAGTCAGGAAACTTGCCATCAACGAGCTTTGACGTAAAAGTAAACTCTTCTGTCGTCGCGCGGATATGGTTACTACCCAGCGTCAACTCCACTAGATCTTCATTATCGTTCATCAAGCGGGCCAGTTCGATAACACCTTTACGGGGCAAAATAGACTGAACAACCCCTTCTACATCTACGGCCAGATCTCGGGTGCACAGTGCGAGACGGTGACCGTCGGTCGCAACGGTACGCAATTGGTTTTGTTTTACTTCCCAGAGCATGCCATTGAGATAGTAACGAACATCTTGTTGTGCCATCGCAAATGACGTTGCATCGATAAGACGTTTAACAACGTTCTGAGCACAAGAGAACTGCAAGTCTCCAGGGCCATCTTCCACATTAGGAAAATCATTAGCTGACAGGGTGGACAATGTAAAACGGCTGCGTCCACTTTTGACTACAACTCGTTGATTTTCCTCACTAAAGCTAATATCAGCATCATCGGGCAAAGACCGACAAATATCGACAAACTTTCTAGCCGGTACTGTTATCTCACCGTTTTCGCTCGCCTGGTCAATATGGACCCGGCCAACAATCTCAACCTCAAGATCTGTTCCCGTTAGCGAAAGAAGGCCATCTTCTAACACCAACAGAACATTAGATAACACAGGCAGGGTTTGGCGACGCTCAACAACGCCAGCCACCAACTGCAAAGGTTTTAACAGCGCTTCGCGGGATACAGTGAATTTCATCGAATGGTCTCTTAATTAAACGTTAGTGAAACGTGCATTATATTTTTTGTTTAGCTGGTTAAGGAGCGCTGAAGGTTGTTCACGTCTTCACGTATATCAGCATCCTCTTCGCGCAAGGCCTTAATCTTACGACATGCGTGCAGCACTGTCGTGTGATCTCTACCACCAAATGCTTCGCCAATTTCGGGCAAACTATGGTTGGTTAACTCTTTAGACAGTGCCATGGCAACCTGTCTGGGTCTTGCGACCGAGCGACTTCTCCGTTTGGACAATAAATCGCTGATTTTAATCTTGTAATACTCTGCAACAACCCGCTGAATATTCTCAATACTGACCTGCTTATCTTGCAGGGCTAACAGATCTTTGAGTGCTTCACGCACCAAGTCAACATCAATGCTTCGCGCGGTAAAATGTGCACTGGCGATCACTCGCTTCAATGCCCCTTCCAGTTCACGTACATTAGAACGAATTCTTTGCGCTATGAAAAAAGCCGCTTCGTGCGGAAGCTCAATTTGAGCCTGCTCTGCTTTTTTCATCAAAATGGCAACACGGGTTTCCAACTCCGGAGGCTCCACCGCCACGGTTAAACCCCAGCCAAATCGTGACTTAAGCCGTTCCTCGAGTCCATTAATCTCTTTAGGGTATCGATCACAGGTCAATATGATTTGCTGACCTCCCTCTAACAGGGCATTAAAGGTATGAAAAAACTCTTCCTGTGAACGCTCTTTTCGGGCAAAAAACTGAATATCGTCAATCAGCAATGCATCCACAGAGCGGTAAAAGCGTTTGAAGTCATTAATGGCGTTCAGCTGCAGCGCTTTAACCATGTCAGCAACAAAACGTTCTGAATGCAAATAGACAACTTTGGCATTGGCATTTCGCTCAACTAAAGCGTTTCCCACTGCCTGCATTAAGTGCGTTTTACCCAGGCCTACGCCACCATATATAAAGAGAGGGTTATAGGACCCTCCTGGATTTTCGGCTACCTGCCGAGCGGCTGCTAGACCCAGTTGGTTAGACTTACCTTCAACAAAGCTCGGAAAGGTGAAACCTTCATTCAAATAACTTCTATGTTTTAACCCACCCTCTACATCAACCTCACGTGTTGCCGTGGTTCGAGCGGGGGAAGGTGTTGCTTCTCGCGGGGCTGCTTGTTGTCGAGGTGCAGCTCGGTTAACAAAATTATTTTCATCGGTGCCGGAAGGCTTATTTGGCAAACTCCGGGCTGCGCTCTGCGCTGCTGAAGGCGCTGGATTTGAAACTGTTGTGGATTGAGTGGTTTTGCGCTGAAAACGAACAGACTGTCGGGCGGCAATATCAATCACAACCTCTAGAGTCTGACCTACGTTAAGAGAAGCACTAGACGACTCTGGCGCAAATTGACTAACAAGCTCTTTAATTCTGTGAAGGAATTTGTCAGATACCCAGTCTAGAATAAATCGATTTGGCGCGAGCAAACGTAATTGGCCGGTCGAGACTTCGCTATCCACCTTCAAAGGCCTGATCCAGGTGTTAAATTGCTGCGTAGGCAACTCATCCTGCAGACTGCTCACGCATTTATCCCAGACAGATTCCGGCACTAGACCCCCAAACGTTTTTATTCTTTAGAAAAGCCCGCTATTTTAACCCCAGCGAACATAGTTATCCACAACTATTCTTAATTCTTTTTCTTTATCAGAATAAGCATTCAGCAAATAAATCAGTAGTATCAATGATTTATAAAATCAATACCGGTAAAATAAATCCACCAGGCGTTCAAAAAAACAGGTTAAAATTCAAACCAACCTGTGGATAAGCCTGTTGATAAAAAGTGGATATGCTGGGCAAAAGAGGGTATTCGTACAAAGTTCGCAAAAACCTTAAAAATATCCCTGAAAGCAATTGATTTGATCGCCACAACCCTTTAAAATCCCGCGTCTTTCTGCACCCCATGGTGCAAATCGCAGAGGTTTGTTTCTTCTTTATATAGATAAATGAAGAAACAGGCATAAACAGAATTCACCGATCGGTAGGTAGTTCAATGAAAAGAACATTTCAGCCAAGCGTATTAAAACGCGCTCGTACTCACGGCTTTCGCGCTCGTATGGCAACTAAAGGTGGCCAAAAGGTATTGGCTCGCCGTCGTTCTAAAGGTCGTAAGCAGCTAGCTGCTTAATCGATCTTTATTGATAAGTCGCTGGTGTGACCAGCCAAGCATTTGGTAAAAGCTTACGCCTGCTTAATGCCAGCGACTTTCAAGCCGTCTTTGACGACCCTCCTTTTCGTGCTTCCCACAAGCACTTTTTGATTCTTGCCAGACCTAATAAACTATCCTACTCCCGGATAGGGCTTGTTATCGCCAAAAAGAATATACGCCTTGCGGTTAAACGAAACCTGGTTAAACGCCTGATTAGGGAATCCTTTCGCACCCGACAGCAGAATTTGGGAGGGATTGATGCTATTGTTCTGGCTCGCCGAGGCATGGATCAACTTGAAAAGACAGAGATCCGTACCCAATTAGACAAACAGTGGCAGCGAATTGCCAAAAAAGCACTTTCAAAACCCAAGGCTGAGCTGTGAGCTGGATATTAATCAGACTAATTCATCTTTACCGCTACTTTCTGAGCCCTTGGGTGGGTAATCAATGTCGCTTCTACCCTACCTGTTCTCACTATGCTGAAGAGGCGATAAAAACGCACGGCAGCCTAAAAGGCACAGGATTAACTCTGCTCAGACTTGGCAAATGTCACCCCTGGCATTCAGGGGGTATTGACCCTGTTCCCCACACTCACCAACCTTTATCAAAAACAGACCTGACTCATGGCAAAAACTAAAATAGATTGGCAACGCAACTTACTCCTGGCAGCGATGGCTGCCACTGTGTTTATGCTCATAGGAGAATGGAGCGAATTTCAGGAGCGTAACCGGCCTGTCGTTAACAACGAAACAAGCTTTGAGGCGACTCCCGTACAGAGCCAAACAGACTTCCCAAGCGTTCAGACTAGCGACGCTGAAGATATACCTTCAGACCCTGATGCGGTAAAACCTGTTAGTGACAAACCCGGTGCCAATCAACAACTAATCAGCATCAGAACCGATAGCCTGGTTATGTTGATAGATACTTACGGTGGTGACATTGTCAAAGTCGGTCTTCCCCGCCATTACGCGGAACTGAACACACCCGATGTACCGTACATCTTATTAAACAACAACGATACCCAAACCTATATTGCCAAAAGCGGACTGATTGGCAAAAACGGCACAGACACCAGCGCTGGCCGCCCTGTTTTTAGTGTCGATAACAATACCTTTGAAATGCGGGACGGACAGGACACCCTCGTGGTAGATCTGCACCTGGTTCAAGACAACGCCAACATCACCAAACGTTTTACTTTTTCCCGTGGTGATTACCTCGTCAATATAGAATACATTGTTGAAAACACCGGTAGCGACATCTGGAAAGCCAACTTTTACGGTCAACTCAACCGAGATTCCCACAACCCCGTTGTCAGTTCCGGTGGCATGGGCATGGCACCTTTCCTCGGCGCCGCGCTGACAACTAACGAAGAGAACTACAGCAAGTTCACTTTTGACGATATAGCCGATACTCGTTTTAAAGAGACCGTCAGTGGCGGATGGGTGGCAATGGTTCAACATTATTTCTTAAGTGCCTGGATCGCCAACCCGGATCAGGAAAATACTTTTGAGCTTAAAAAACAAGGCACCGACGATCTCTATTTGATGAGATACATCGCGCCTAAAACAGAAGTTTTGCCCGGCAACACAGGCACCATTACTTCTGCGTTCTACGCGGGCCCTAAAGATGTTTACCGTCTTGAAGAAATTGCTCCCTATTTAGACCTTACCGTTGATTACGGTTTTTTATGGTGGATCGCTAAACCTATATTCCGCTTCCTGCACTTCATCTATAGCTACGTCGGCAACTGGGGCTGGTCTATTGTTTTATTGACCGTCAGTATCAAGGCGCTATTTTTCCACTTGTCAGCGACCAGCTACCGGTCGATGGCCAAGATGAGAAAAATTCAGCCTATGATGCAAGAGCTGAAAGAACGAATGGGCGATGACAAACAAAAAATGTCTACCGAGCTCATGAAGCTGTATAAAAAGGAAAAGGTAAATCCACTGGGTGGTTGTTTACCCATTCTGGTGCAAATGCCGGTATTCATTTCACTGTATTGGGTATTGATGGAGAGTGTTGAGTTAAGACATACGCCTTTCCTCTTTTGGATACAGGATCTATCCGTTAAAGACCCCTATTTTGTTCTGCCTCTGATTATGGGTCTGACTATGTGGATTCAGCAGAAACTGAACCCCACACCGCCAGACCCCATGCAAGCACGTGTCATGCAAATGATGCCAATTGTCTTTACCTTTATGTTTTTGTGGTTCCCCTCAGGGCTCGTATTGTACTGGGTTGTGAACAACACCCTGTCAATTATCCAGCAATATGTGATTACCAAGCAGATAGAAGCCGCTGACAGTTAAAAAGGTCAGTACGCTAGTCCAAGAGTAAACATAGAAAGGGTACTTTAAATAAGTGCCCTTTTTTTGTAGATTGAATTCAGACACGGTAGAGAGGAACGTATTTTGCTCAATGATTTAAATACCGACACCATCGTCGCGATAGCAACTGCCCCCGGCCGAGGTGGCGTGGGTATCGTGAGGGTCTCTGGGAGCAAGTCGAAAGATATTGCCCGCCAACTGCTAGGCAAAACGCCAACGCCGCGATTCGCCCACTACGGCCCCTTTATCGACGGTGAACAAAAAACAATCGATGAAGGCATTGCCCTTTTTTTTGAAGGGCCCCATTCTTTTACCGGGGAAGATGTACTGGAGCTACAAGGGCATGGTGGCCCCATCATTCTTGACCTCCTATTAAAGGAGGTCGTTCGCCACCAAGTACGAATGGCCCGCCCGGGAGAGTTCTCTGAACGTGCATTTCTAAACGATAAGCTAGACCTAAGCCAAGCAGAAGCCATTGCTGACCTCATCGATGCAACGTCTGAACAGGCTGCGCGAAACGCGATCCATTCGCTCCAGGGCGCTTTTTCCGACAGAGTCCATAAGCTCGTTGAGTCGCTGATAAATCTAAGAATCTACGTTGAAGCCGCAATCGACTTTCCTGAAGAGGAAATAGATTTCTTAAGCGACGGTAAGGTTAGCGCTGACCTGGACGCCGTGTTAAAAAACCTACAACACGTTTTTCAAGAAGCCAGACAAGGTGCTCTTGTGCGCGAAGGTATGAACGTGGTGATCGCAGGGCGTCCTAATGCAGGCAAATCCAGCTTGCTGAATCTTCTTGCCGGCAAAGAAACCGCAATTGTCACCAATATAGAAGGCACAACCAGAGATATACTCAGAGAACATATTCACATCGATGGCATGCCTCTGCATATCATTGATACCGCAGGCCTCAGAGACAGCCCTGACGAGGTAGAGCGCATTGGGATAGCTCGAGCCTGGCAGGAGATAGACACGGCCGACAGGGTGCTTTTGATGGTGGACAGTGCCAGCACCGATACCCTGGACCCTCACACCTTGTGGCCAGAGTTTGTAGACCGCCTGCCTGACGCTTCCCGCTTAACCGTCATAGCCAATAAGGCCGATCTCTCGAACCTCACACCCGGGCTCATTACAGAGTCACCAGCCTCTATCGCTATCAGCGCGCAGACGGGGGCAGGTTTAGAGGACCTGAAACAACACCTCAAAGATACCATGGGTTTTACCGGGGCAAGTGAGGGTGGATTTACAGCACGCAGACGTCATCTGAATGCCTTAGAACGAGCCGAAAACCTGCTTCAAACCGGAAAACAACAATTAAATACCCATGCTGCAGGGGAATTGTTAGCCGAGGATCTACGACAAGCTCAAAATGCCCTCTCTGAAATCACAGGAGAGTTCAGTTCAGACGATTTATTAGGTCGAATATTTTCCAGTTTTTGCATCGGTAAATAGTCACAGATTCGCTCCAAAAATCCTCTTTTTCACAACTATTAAGAGGACTTACATAGCTTATCCACACTCATTCACAGGTTTATCCCCTAAATTGTTGTAAATTAAGGTATTTTTAGGTTTTCTAAAAACGCCTTGTGGATAACTATGTGTGTTTTACCCTATCTAACGTGGGGATGAAATTGGGGATAAAAGCGCAAAGTGACCGGTCGGTGGATAAGCCCTACTTTCATCACCAGCTTAAAAGCAGGTTTAGATCAGGTTACGCAGCTTTTTTCCTGTCACTTATGCTTCTCATAATTCATTGATTTAAAAGGGTTTATTTAAGTTACCAACAAGAATGACGGTGACTAATAATAATAACAATAATAATCTTTATATATATATATCTATATATATCTATTTAAATAATATAAGTAAGTTAACAAGAAAATCTAAATTCCAATTTAACTTTGAACAAGTTTTGTACAAAGACCAAAACCAGCCTATAATGCCCACCCTTTTTCCAGCACTGTCTGATCTCTACCAGCACACAGATTGAGAATACTTGAATGAATTATCCGGATCATTTCGATGTGATCGTCATTGGTGGCGGTCACGCCGGCACTGAAGCAGCTTTAGCAGCAGCCCGTATGGGCTCAAAAACTCTCCTGCTGACTCACAACATTGAAACGCTGGGACAAATGTCCTGTAACCCTGCAATCGGCGGCATCGGTAAAAGTCATCTTGTAAAAGAGATTGATGCCCTGGGTGGTGCTATGGCACTCGCGGCAGATAGAGGCGGTATTCAATTCAGGGTATTAAATTCGAGAAAAGGGCCGGCAGTAAGAGCGACCAGAGCCCAGGCAGACAGAGTCCTTTACAAAGCTGCCATTCGAGAAACACTGGAGAATCAAGTTAATTTAACTCTCTTCCAACAAGCGGCAGATGATTTAATTGTTGAGAATGGGAGAGTCACAGGGGTTGTTTGCCAAATGGGGCTGAAATTCAAAGCCCCAACCGTTGTATTAACCACAGGCACTTTTTTAGGTGGTTTGATTCACATTGGTCTCGACAACCACAGTGGTGGGCGTGCGGGTGACCCCCCGTCTATCGCTCTGGCAAACAGACTTAGAGAGCTGCCCATACGAGTCGATCGTTTGAAGACGGGCACACCTCCCCGAATTGATGCCCGCACTGTCGATTTTTCAGATTTGCAGGAACAATGGGGGGAACAGAAAACCCCTTTCATGTCTTACCTGGGTGTACCCGAAGATCATCCTGAACAGGTATGTTGCTGGATTACACACACCAACCTGAAGACACACGATATTATTCGCAGCGGTATGGACAGATCTCCAATGTATACCGGTGTTATTGAGGGTGTAGGTCCAAGATACTGCCCTTCCATCGAAGATAAAATTAATCGTTTTGCCGATAAAGACTCCCACCAGATATTTATCGAACCCGAAGGTTTGAAAACTCACGAACTTTATCCCAACGGTATTTCAACCAGTTTGCCCTTCGATGTTCAGATGGATCTTGTTCGATCGATTAAAGGTTTTGAAAACGCACACATAACAAGACCTGGTTATGCCATTGAATACGATTATTTTAATCCGCAAGATTTAAAATACACTTTAGAAACCAAGGCAATTAACGGATTATTTTTTGCCGGGCAAATAAACGGCACGACGGGTTATGAAGAAGCGGGTGCACAGGGTTTGCTTGCCGGTATCAATGCGTCGTTACTCGCTAGCGATAAAGACCCCTGGTCGCCGCGAAGAGATGAAGCCTATCTCGGAGTGTTGGTCGACGACCTTATTTCAATGGGCACCAAAGAACCCTATCGCATGTTTACCAGTCGTGCAGAGTATCGATTGATGTTGCGGGAAGACAACGCAGATATTCGTCTGACCGAACAGGGGCGAAAACTGGGACTGGTTGACGACAAACGCTGGCAGACGTTTTCTGAAAAACGTGAAGCGATTGAACTTGAAAAGCAACGTTTAAAAAATACTTGGGTGCAAGCAGGCTCGAGTGAAGCAAAAAAAATCGAAGAAAAAACAGCTACACCCTTGAGCCATGAATACAGTTTAATGGAACTGTTAAAACGCCCGGAATTTGTTTACGGCGATATTGGTAATCTAAAAGGGCAGGGCGTTGAAAATGTTCAGGTAGCAGAGCAAGTAGAAATTGCTGCAAAGTATGCGGGTTATATCGATAGGCAGAGTGAAGAAATTGAACGCATGCGTGCACACGAAAATACCGCCATACCCCCTGAGTTTGATTTTTCTACCGTGGAAGGTTTGTCAAACGAAGTAAAACAAAAACTCGGTGAAGCCAAACCGGAAACTCTGGCAAGGGCTTCACGTATTCAAGGCGTAACTCCCGCAGCAGTTTCGTTGTTATTGGTTTATCTAAAAAAACGTGGCTTGTTAAAAAAATCTACGGCGAGTGCATTATGAGTTCAGCCGTTATCATGCCGGACCAGTTGGTTTACTTAAGAAAAAAACTTGTACGTGGAATAGAGGTATTAGGTCTGGATGTTTCAGATCAAAAGTTAGATCTGTTACTGGAATATTTACAGCTTTTTCATAAATGGAACCGAACCTATAATTTGTCGGCAGTTAGGAACCCTGAAGAAATGGTTCACCGGCATTTGTTGGATAGCTTGAGCGTGATCCCCCATATCAATGGTGAAAATTTTATTGATGTCGGCACTGGGGGCGGCTTACCCGGTATTCCCCTGGCCATTATGTTCCCTGAAAAATCTTTTACTCTGCTGGACAGTAACGGAAAGAAAACCCGATTCCTGTTTCAGGTTAAAACCAGTTTGCATCTGGATAATGTGACCGTTGAAAACCAAAGAGTAGAGGCCTTCCAGCCTGAGACTAAATTTTGTGCTGTGATTAGCCGCGCCTTTGCCAGCATTGAAGACATGGTGAAAGGTTGCCACCACTTACTGAGTGAAAATGGCCTTTTCTATGCCATGAAAGGACAGTTTCCTCAGGATGAGTTGAGCGTACTGGAAAAACACTATAAGGTCGTGGATTCCTTTGCTTTGACGGTGCCCGACAGTGACGGTGAGCGCCATCTGATCGTGTTGAAAAATACCAATAATTAAGCAGTTTTCTTTGATACACCCTTTTTGAGTTTGAGTGACTATGAGTGAAACCCGGATTTATGCGATTGCCAACCAAAAGGGCGGAGTGGGGAAAACCACGACCTGCGTTAACCTGGCGGCGTCTTTGGTAGCCACTAAGAAAAAAGTGTTGCTGGTAGACCTCGACCCCCAGGGCAACGCCACCACGGGAAGCGGCATTGATAAAAACGATCTGGAATTTTCAATCTATGACGTATTGACTGGTCGTAAACCAGTGTTAGAAACGCTGGAGCTCTCAGAGTCTGGCGGCTATCAGGTCTTGCCAGCCAATGGTGATTTGACCGCTGCGGAAGTGGAATTGTTGTCCATGGATGACAAAGAATATTTATTGCGTAACTCATTGAATACGCTGCAAAACCTCTTTGATTATATTTTGATAGATTGTCCCCCTTCGCTGAATATGCTGACCTTGAACGCCATGGTGGCCTGCAACGGGGTAATTATCCCTATGCAGTGTGAATATTATGCACTGGAAGGCCTGTCTGCTCTCGTGGACACCATTAACCAGGTTCAGCAGCTAAATTCAGAGCTCAAAATCGAAGGTATTCTTCGAACAATGTATGATCCCCGAAATAGCCTGACTATTGACGTAAGTGCCCAGCTAACTGACTTTTTCGGGGATAGCCTCTATCGCACCTGTGTCCCCCGGAATGTTCGTTTGGCTGAAGCCCCCAGTTATGGCCAGCCTGCGTTGATATACGACCGCCAGTCAAAAGGTGCTATTGCCTATCTGGCAATGGCGGGTGAAATGATCAGGCGCAATGAGGCGGAAGAAACGTGTACAGCATAAGCACACAACTACTACAGGTTAAGGTTTAGAAAGAATATGGCGGCAAAACGTAAAGGCTTAGGCAAAGGACTGAATGCCCTCTTGGGTGCGGGTGCAGGTACCGCGCCCAGCGAAGCAATTGCAGCGGCTACCTCCTCTGATCCCGGTGTAGACGGAAAACTCGAAAACCTGCCGATCGAATTTATACAGCGTGGTAAATACCAACCCCGGCGCGACATGGTGCCCGAGGCATTGGAGGAGTTAGCGGAGTCAATAAAAGTTCAAGGGGTGATGCAGCCCATTGTGGTGCGCCCGGTTTCCGATGATAAATACGAAATTATTGCCGGTGAGCGCCGCTGGAGGGCTACTCAGTTAGCCGGTCTGGACCGGATCCCTGCGGTCATCCGACACGTGCCCGATGAAGCGGCCATTGCGATGGCCCTGATTGAAAATATTCAGCGTGAAGACCTCAACCCCATCGAAGAGGCCGTTGCATTAAAACGATTCCAGGACGAATTTGAGTTAACTCACCAAGAGGTCGCCACCGCTGTTGGCAAGTCCAGAACCACTGTCACCAATCTTCTCAGGCTCATTGCACTGGCGAGCGAAGTGAAAAAGCTACTGGAGCACGGTGATCTGGAAATGGGGCATGCGCGTTGTTTGCTGACACTGGATGAGGACGGCCAGCGCGATGTTGCCCGCCAGGTTGTTGCCAAAGGCCTTTCGGTCCGCCAGACCGAGTCTCTGGTACGACATATTCAACAGCAGGAAACGAAGGCGATACCCGCTAAATCAGTAGATCCTGACATAAAGCAACTGGAAGACCGCCTGTCTGAACAGGTGGGGGTTCCTATCGCGATTCAGCACTCTGCAAAGGGCAAGGGAAAGCTGGTTTTGAAGTACAATAGCCTCGATGAACTCGATGGAATATTGAATCACTTGAATTACAAAGCCTAGATAAGCGGAATATGGGTCTATTGGTTGAATACCGTGACCTTTGACCCTATAATTCGGCTCGCCCTATTGTCGGTAAAAATCGACTAGGGGTTATTTAGGTACGGTAAGTTACAAAAATGGTTGGAAACAAAGGCTTGGTCATAGAGCGTACCGATAAAATTCGCCATGACTAGCATTAAGAAACCTTCGGTTTATCGAGTGGCAATCACACAGGTTTGCGTTTTAGTGCCTCTGTGTCTTTTGCTTGCACAATACGATAAGACCGCCGCGTTTTCCGCTTTTTTAGGTGGGCTACTCTGTCTGCTGCCCCAAGCTTATTTTACCTTGTCTGCCTGGCAGTACACGGGTGCACGCTCTGCTCAACGGGTGGCACGTGGCTTTTACCGTGGTGAGGTAGGTAAGTACGTACTAACCCTGGTGGGGTTTGCAATCGTATTTAGCCGGGTGAAAGACCTGGATGTAATGGCACTGTTTGGCGCCTACATCTTTATGTTGATGTTGCAGTTTGTCTTAAACGCAAAACTAATTAAGGCGCATCAGCAGAATTGAAGAAGTTTTAAACTTGTCTTTTGAATCGATGGTTTCAGCCTAGATCCAAAACATAAATTTAAAACTTTTTAAAACTTAACTAATTGATTTATATCAATTAAACAAACTAGAAGGTGCTTGAGAGACGATGGCAAGCGAAGGGCAAAGTGTAACTGGATATATCCAACACCACCTGCAGAACCTGGCCTATGGCAAATTGCCAGAAGGTTATGAGCGTCTAGACGCTGAAGGTAATGTGCTTAGTGTGTTGGCGCAAGATACCTGGACCATAGCGCATACCGCTCAGGAAGCGGCCGATATGGGTTTTTGGGCTGTGCATGTCGATACTCTGGGGTGGTCATTTGCCCTGGGTACGCTGTTTTGCTTCCTGTTTGCAAGGGTGGCAAAAAATGCGACGGCCGGCGTTCCCACTGGCATGCAGAGTTTTGTAGAACTCATTATGGAGTTCATTAACAACACCGTTAATGACACCTTTCACCATAAAAACCGCTTGGTTGCCCCAATGGCGCTGACGATTTTTGTCTGGGTCTTTATGATGAACTTGATGGATCTGGTGCCCATCGATTGGTTACCGCTGACGGCGGCAACCATCACTGGCGACCCTCACTTGTTCTTCAAGGTGGTTCCCACCACCGACCCCAATGCCACTCTGGGCATGGCGATCGGTGTTTTTCTGCTGATGATCTTCTTCAGTATCAAGAATAAGGGTATAGGCGGCTTCATGCGTGAGCTGGCCCTCCACCCGTTTAATCACCCTGTGATGATTCCATTTAACCTGTTTCTTGAAATAGTGGGCCTGGTGGCCAAACCTATTTCACTGGGACTGCGTTTGTTTGGAAACCTCTACGCGGGTGAAATGATCTTTATCCTGATTGCTCTTCTGTACAGCGCCGGCCTTATCTGGGGTGTAGGTGGTGCGATCATGCAATTGGGCTGGGCAATTTTCCATATTCTGGTGATTACCCTGCAGGCTTTTGTATTCATGGTGTTGACCACGGTTTATATGGCCATGGCTCACGATGTTGATGAAGCACATTAATCGAATTCATTTTTTGATGTTTTACTTTTTTAACTTTAACTACCTATATATTGGGAGAAAATAATGGAAGCACTTGGTTTGGTATACGTAGCTAGCGCACTGCTGATCGGTTTGGGCGCACTGGGTACAGCTATCGGTTTTGGTTTATTGGGCGGTAAGTTGCTCGAAGGTTCTGCTCGTCAGCCTGAACAAGGTCCTGCTCTGCAAGGCAAAATGTTCCTGATGGCCGGTCTGCTCGACGCCGTGCCTATGATTGGCGTTGGTATCGGCATGTACCTGATCTTTGTTGTTGCACCTGGCCTGGTAGGCTAATAACCACCCACTTACTAACATAGAGGTGTCGGTGTGAATATTAACTTGACCTTGATCGGCCAGACTATTTCATTTGCCATGTTTGTATGGTTTTGCATGAAATTTGTATGGCCTGCGTTGCTCGGCGTAATGCAAGAGCGCGAACAGAAAATAGCAAATGGCCTTGAAGCTGCCGATATGGCAGACAAGGATCTGGAGCTGGCCAAGAACAAAGCGGCCCAGCAACTACGTGAAGCGAAAGAGCAAGCTGCCACTATTGTGGAGCAGGCGAATAAGCGCGGTAGCCAGATTATTGATGAAGCCAAAGAAACAGCAAAAACGGAAGGCGATCGCCTGAAAATTGCTGCCCAAGCTGAAATCGAACAGGATGCGAACCGTGCTAAAGAAGAATTGCGCGGCAAAGTAGCAGCCCTGGCCCTTGCGGGTGCAGAGCAGGTCTTACAGGCCTCTATCGATGAAAAAGCCCATGGCGAGCTGGTTAATAAACTGGCTGCAGAGCTTTAAGCGAGGAATATCATGGCTGAACTAACGACCTTGGCTCGACCCTACGCAAAGGCGGCGTTTGAATTTGCACTCGCCGCCAACCAACTGCAGGCCTGGTCTGACATGTTGGCCCTTGCGGCGGTCGTGGCCCAGCAAGATGGTATCAGCGAAGTTTTAGGTTCGCCGGCGATGACCACACAGGAAAAAGGTTCAGCCTTTACTGAAGTGTGTGGTGACAAGCTGAATGATAAAGCCGCAAACTTCGTAAGAATTCTGGCCGACAACCAGCGTTTACCGCTGTTGCCGGAGATTTTTCAACTGTTCGAGTTGATGAAATCCAACCAGGAAAAATCCATCGATGTAGAGGTCGCCACAGCATTTCCGCTGTCGGGCGATCTGGAAAATAAATTGGCGGAGGCACTTAGTGCCAAGCTGGACCGCGATGTAAACGTACACAGTGCGGTTGATAAGGCCTTGCTGGGCGGTGCGGTCATTCGCGCCGGTGATACATTAATTGACGGTTCGGTGCGTGGTCGTTTGGCCAAGCTCGCCGAAGCAATGAACTCCTGATCCGCCGCTGCGGATTAAGGTATTGAGGAACAGAGCATGCAGCAACTGAATCCTTCAGAAATCAGCGAGATTATTAAATCTCGTATCGATAGTCTTGAAGTGAAGACTGAAGCCCAAAATGAGGGCACCGTGGTTTCTGTAACCGACGGTATTATTCGCATCCACGGCCTGGCCGATGTGATGTACGGCGAAATGGTTGAGTTTGAAGGCGGCGTTTACGGAATGGCCTTGAACCTTGAGCGCGATTCTGTGGGTGTGGTCGTTTTGGGCGATTACCGCGGCGTTGCCGAGGGGCAAACCTGTAAGTGTACTGGCCGAATTCTTGAAGTACCGGTAGGTCCTGAACTTCAGGGTCGAGTCGTGGATGCCCTGGGTATTCCAATCGACGGCAAAGGTCCACTTGGCACGACTAAAACCGATGCACTTGAGAAGGTGGCGCCGGGTGTTATCGAACGTCAAAGTGTTGATGAGCCCGTGCAAATCGGTCTGAAAGCCATCGATGCCATGGTGCCAATCGGTCGCGGACAGCGTGAATTGATTATTGGTGACCGTCAGACAGGCAAAACTGCCATCGCAATTGACGCCATCATTAACCAGAAAGGCACTGGTGTTAAATGTATTTATGTGGCCATTGGCCAGAAAGCATCTTCTATCGCAGCGGTTGTTCGCAAGTTAGAAGAGCACGGCGCAATGGATCACACCATTGTAGTCGCTGCCTCTGCTTCTGACCCTGCCGCGATGCAGTTTTTGGCTCCCTTTGGTGGTTGCACCATGGGTGAGTATTACCGCGACCGCGGTGAAGATGCGCTGATCATTTATGATGATTTGACCAAGCAGGCTTGGGCTTACCGTCAGATCTCACTGTTGTTGAAGCGTCCACCCGGACGTGAAGCCTACCCCGGTGACGTATTCTACCTACACTCCCGTTTGTTGGAACGCGCCTCTCGTGTGAATGCAGCTCACGTTGAAAAACTCACCAATGGTGACGTGAAAGGTAAAACCGGTTCATTGACTGCTTTGCCTATCATCGAAACCCAGGCGGGTGACGTATCGGCCTTTGTACCGACTAACGTGATTTCAATTACCGATGGTCAGATCTTCCTGGAAACTGATTTGTTTAACGCCGGTATTCGTCCTGCGATGAACGCCGGTATTTCTGTTTCTCGTGTAGGTGGTGCTGCCCAGACTAAAGTGATTAAGAAGCTTTCTGGCGGTATTCGTACTGCACTGGCACAGTACCGCGAGCTGGCAGCCTTCTCCCAGTTTGCATCTGATTTGGATGACGCTACCAAGGCCCAGCTGGACCACGGTGTGCGGGTAACCGAACTGATGAAACAAAAGCAGTACTCTCCACAGTCACTCGCTGAAATGGGTGTTGTGTTGTATGCCGCCAACGAAGGTTTCCTGAACGATATCGAAGTGGCCAAGATTGGTGATTTCGAAGCCGCCCTGCTTTCTTACATGAACAGCGAAAATGCTGACTTGATGAAGAAAATCAACGATACCGGTAGTTACGGCGATGAAATCGCAAACGGCATCAAGGCAGCGCTGGAAAAATTCAAGTCTACCCAGACTTGGTAATCAGAAACAGCATCTGTTTGGGGGCCTAAATGGCAGGCGGAAAGGAAATACGTACTCAGATAACGAGTATTAAAAGTACGCAAAAAATCACCAGTGCCATGGAAATGGTAGCGGCGAGTAAAATGCGTAAGGCACAAGACCGCATGCAGCTTGGCAAGCCATACGCGCAGCGCATTCGCGCTGTCGTAGGCCATATTGCCAACGCCAATCCGGAATATAAGCACCTGTATTTACAGGAGCGCGAAGTTAAGCGCGTGGGCTTCATTCTGGTTTCTAGTGACCGTGGGCTCTGTGGTGGTTTAAACATTAACTTGTTTAAAACTGCTATTCGATCCATGCAGGAGTGGAGCAATCAGGATATTGAGATCGATCTTTGTTTGATCGGTGCCAAAGCCTCTGCTTTCTTCAATAGTTACGGTGGCAATGTTGTTGCTGCAGTGCGAGATCTGGGTGAAGCACCCAGTGTGTCCGACTTGATAGGCAGTGTGAAAAACATGCTCGACGGCTATGCCGAGGGCAAGATCGACAAGCTCTTTCTGGTGGGTAACGAATTTGTTAATACCATGACTCAGAGCCCGTATGTCAATCAACTGTTGCCTTTGCTTGCGGACGAAAACGAACAGCTGAAACACAGTTGGGACTACCTTTACGAACCGGAAGCGTCAGAGATTCTGGAAGGCCTGCTCACTCGTTACATCGAGTCTCAAGTCTACCAGGCCGTTGTCGAAAATGGCGCGTGTGAACAGGCTTCGCGGATGATTGCAATGAAAAGTGCAACCGATAACGCCGGTGACCTGATCGATGATCTGCAACTGGTCTATAACAAGGCCCGTCAGGCAGCGATTACCCAAGAGCTCTCAGAGATTGTGAGTGGCGCGGCGGCTATTGCATAGCGTTGTAAGGTGTTTAGGACAGTTACTAACGAAAGTAGCAGTATTAAATTGCAATTAATTGAACAATTAATTTAAGAGGATCCGGAAATGAGTAGCGGACGTATCGTACAAATTATTGGTGCCGTTATCGACGTGGAATTTCCACGT
>CAJWCA010000017.1 GCA_913020395.1 uncultured Cellvibrionales bacterium
TTATCGGGTAACAATGGCGTTTATGTGGTGCCCGCATTCACGGGTTTGGGTGCGCCTTATTGGCGACCTGATGTCAGGGGAGCTATGTTTGGGTTAACGCGGGACACTGGGCCGGCGGAGATTGTGCGAGCGACTTTGGAATCTGTGTGTTATCTCTCTCACGATTTGTTTGCTGCCATGGAGCAGGATGGTATCCGGCCCAGCTCACTGCGGGTTGATGGTGGCATGGCTGGAAATGAGTGGTTGATGCAATTTTTGGCCGATACTTTGGATATGGATGTTTGTCGACCGAAAGTGCTTGAAACAACGGCCCTGGGTGCTGCCTACCTCGCCGGAAGACAGTTGAATGTCTATGGCAACTTTGAGGAATTTACCGGATTGTGGCAGGCGGGTGGAGAATTTGAGCCTCGCATCACAAACAGTGAGCGAGAAGGCTTGCTGAGCGGTTGGCGCGACGCCGTACGTCGGGCGACCTGAGCGCAATAGGGAAACGTGAGACCTTATGAATTTAAGAAAGAATAATTTAAACAAACTTCGCTCCGAGCAATACGATGTGCTGATACTCGGCGGAGGCATTAATGGAGCTGTTTCTGCAGCGTCGCTGGCGGCAAAGGGTGTCAAAGTGGCATTGATAGACCGCGGGGATTTTGCCGGTACCACCAGTTCAAATTCGTCAAACCTGGCGTGGGGCGGCATTAAGTACATGGAGAGCAACGAGTTTTTGCTGGTTAATAAACTGTGCAAAAGCCGTAACCATTTAATGCGCAGCTACCCTTCGACAGTAAAAGAAATTCGTTTTTTAACCACCATTCAGAAAGGTTTTCGTTTTCCGCCTTTCCTGGTTTTTCTGGGCACCATTCTGTATTGGATCATTGGTCGCTTCTTTACCCAATCGCCACGTTACTTAAGCCCTGGCATGCTCAAGCAAAGAGAATCTGTCATCAATACTGACGATGTTGCGGGCGGCTTCGAATATTCCGATTGTTATCTCTATGACAACGACGCACGATTTGTTTTCAATTTCATTCGATCCAGTATGAACTATGGTGGTATCGCCGCCAACTATGTTGAGTCTCTTGGCAGCAAGCGGGTCGATGGGCAATGGACGACATCTGCGAGGGATAACTGTACCGGGGAGACCTTTTCCATTCGTTCAAAAGTGCTGATTAATGCTTGTGGCCCTTATGTCGATACTCACAATCAAATAACGGCTCAACAAACGGAGCACCGGCATCTATTTTCCAAGGGAATTCACCTGATCGTTGACCGTGTTTCAGAAAACAAACGGGTATTGGCCTTTTTTGCCAGTGACGGCCGCTTGTTTTTTGTTATACCGATGGGCCCAAAAACCTGCATTGGTACCACGGATACGCAAGTGGACACTCCGGAAGCAGAGGTAACTGAGGAAGATCGCCAGTTTGTTTTGAAGAACGTAAATCGCTTGCTGAAACTGGAGCGTCCGCTCACTACCGACGATGTCATTGCCGAGCGCTGTGGTGTGCGTCCTCTTGCTCTGAAGGGCCGGGACGGAGTGGCGGACTGGGTCAAGCTGTCTCGTCGGCACGCCATTGATACCAATGCAGCAGATCATCATCTCAGTATTTTTGGCGGCAAACTCACAGATTGTATCAACGTTGGTGATGAAGTAGCCGATATTGTGGGTGGGTTTGGCATCGACATTCCCTTCGCAGACAAGGTTTGGTATGGCGAGCCCAGTGACACGGTAAAAGCGGAATTTCTTCATCAAGCGAAGTTGATGGACCTGGACGGAATGACGGACCCCTCGTCTTCCGAGCCACTGACACAGAGGTTGTGGCGGCGTTATGGCGCCAGTGCGCTGGAAATGCTGGAGTCAATTCGACAAGATCCCGACAATGCAAAATTGTTGATCAAAAATGCTGAATATCTACGCTGTGAAGTGGAGCAGGCGGCGAGAAGGGAAATGATTACCAAACTGGAAGATTTCCTGCGGCGCCGGTCCAAAATTGAGCAAGTGATCTCCCGGGAAGACATTATTCACGCACCGGGATTGAAAGAGGCCTGCAGAATTTTATTTGGAGATGACGCCGAGGCGAAGCTCGAAGAATATCTGGGTGCTCAGGTACACGAAACAATTACTGAAAGATCTTTAGAGGTAGAGTAAATGGCGAACTTTAATACAAACGAACCTGACTGGAATAACATTACCCCCTTGCTTGTCAGTGGCAAAGTTTCTCAGGTGGGCACCCATGCTGTGTCTGTTGAGACCAGCGAAGGCCCGCTGACTATTTCTTTGCACGACTTTGGTGCCAGGCTTCGTTTTGGTCAATGCCAGTTCGGCGATTACGGAATGTTGGTTAAAGAACCTTCCTGTGTGGATTTATCTCTAGAGAGTGCTGAGGGTAAAAGTGTTGTTAAAGGGGGAGGCTATACGCTGACTTTTAGGCATGATCCTTTTGCTTTTGAATTGTCTAAAGGGTCGTCAAGTATTCAACGCTCTCCTTCAGATGGTCACTTTGTTCGCGAGTTTCGCCTGCCGCCTGTCGCGCGGGTGGATGAAGGGTGGTTTGTGGGTTTGGAGCTGGGCTCGAGTGAACCGGTCTATGGGCTTGGAGAAAAATGGGGGCGCTTGGATAAACGTGGTCAGTTGATACGTTCCTACAATCACGATGCACTGGGGGTCAACGCAGAGATTTCCTATAAAAATACGCCCTTTGCCTGGAGCCCGCAAGGCTGGGGAGCGTTTGTTCACACCCCCGCGCCAGTTACTCACGGGGTGGGTTTTGCCCCCTGGTCACAGCGCAGTTATGGCCTGTTGGTTGAAGACAGCTCCATGGATTTGTTTCTGATGGCAGGAGAGGGAGGGGCTGAAATTCTCAATATTTATACCGATTTAACGGGAAAGGCTCCGGTCCCGCCGGAGTGGAGTTTGGGTGTCATTCTGTCCAAAGCGTATTATCAGGATGTGGAAGAATTGTTAGCAACGGCGCAGGATGTTCGGGATAACAATATGCCCTGCGATGTGATCACGCTGGACGGCAGGGCGTGGCAAGATACCGATACTCGTTTTGCTTTTGAATGGGACCCTAAACGCTACCCGGATCCGGCTGGCGTGATTAAAAAACTTAAAGATCTCAATTTCAAAGTCTGTGTTTGGGAATACCCATTGGTCTCGGTCGAAAATCCCTTGTTTGAAACGATGTCTGAAAAAGGCTGGCTGCTTAAAGATCGCAACACCGGAGACACTTATCGCTACCAGTGGGACACCAGTTGTTTTGGTGAAGTGCTGACTCCCTTACCAGAATCGGGCATTGTCGACTTTACACACCCGGATGCCTTTGCGTTTTGGCGCGACAGTCATAAACCGCTGTTTGATCTTGGCGTGGACATGATCAAGGCCGACTTCGGTGAGCAAGTTGAGGGCGATATGCTGGCTCATAATGGCGATAGCGGCGATACACTGCACAACGCCTACACCTTGCTTTACAACCGTTGTGTCTATGAGGCGGCCGAACGTTATTGTAAAACCGGACCGTTTTTATTCAGTCGCTCGTCTTGGACTGGCTCCCAGCGTTATCCCGCACAATGGGGTGGAGACCCTCAGGCCGATTGGGGCGGCTTGGCAGGCAGTGTCCGGGGTGCTTTGTCCTGGGGGATGTCTGGCGCGCCGTTCTATGCAACGGATGTCGGAGGATTTTACGGTGATCAAAGAGATGCGGAGCTTTATGTCCGCTGGGCCCAGGCGGGTGTTTTTTCCGCACATATGCGTTTGCACGGTATAGGCCAGCGTGAACCCTGGTCATATGGCGATGAGGCGGGAGAGGCGGCCAATCAGGCCCTGAAATTACGTTATCAACTTCTGCCTTATTTGCGTGCAGCGATGGAAAATTCCAGTGTCACTGGCCTTCCGGTTCAGCGCGCCATGGTCTTAACGTGTCCCAATGAGAAAGCCGCGTGGGGCTTTGAAGATCAATTTATGTTTGGCGATGACATGTTGGTTGCGCCCGCGCTGGCGCCGGGTGGCAAAATAGAATTCTATTTGCCCTCGTCTGTTGCCAGCCACTGGCGCAGGTTTCCCGACGGTCAGCGATTTGAAGGTGGCAAGAGCCATTCTCTCACTTTGGCTCTGGATGAAATTGGCGTATTTGTACCGGAGGGAAAAAGTATTCCCCTAGGGCCAATTGTTGAACATACCGATGCATTGGCACCCGGATTATCAACTGAATCATACTGGAATGCCGGCGGTGATTAGGCCGTATTAAATCGAATTTCCCTGTAAATAAAGTCAGAAAAAAGCCAGAGGAACGTATCTGTGGAACTGCAATTTATTATAACAACGCTGCTGTCATGTGCATTTTTCATGGGTATTGTTGCCTGGGTTTCGTATCAAAAAACTAAAGGTGAAGTAAATACAAAAGACGGTTATTTTCTCGCAGGGCGGGGGCTGACCGGCGTATTTATTGCGGGTTCCATGGTGCTCACGAATTTGTCGGCGGAGCAACTGATCGGGCTCAACGGGTCCGCCTATGGCTATAACATGAGTAGTATGGCGTGGGAGGTCACCGCTGCGCTTGCCACAATCATCATGGCGCTGGTATTCCTGCCTAAATATCTGTCGGGAGCCTTCTCCACCTTACCCGAGTTTTTAAGTGGTCGCTTCGACGATGGTGTCAGGCGCATGACGGTGGTGTTGTTCATGGTGGGCTACGGCCTGATCACCATTCCTTCCATACTTTATTCCGGTTCGATTGCTGTTCTGCAATTGTTTGATGTGCCGGCTTTATTACATGTCAGCTATAGCACTGCGCTGGTCATCACTATTATTTCAGTGGGATTAATCGGTTCATTGTACGCCGTATTTGGAGGGCTCAAAGCGGTGGCCGTATCCGATACGATTAATGGAGTCGGCTTGTTAATCATTGGGGTGACGGTCCCGCTGTTTGGTTTTGCAGCCCTCGGCGACGGTAGTATCTCTGCGGGTATCGATGAAGTGTTATCCACTCACACCGAAAAATTGAATGCCATTGGCTCATCTACAGACCCAACGCCGTTTGGCACCATTTTCACCGGTATGATCTTCGCCAATATGTTTTATTGGGGCACCAATCAATATGTGATTCAAAGAACACTGGGCGCTAAGAATCTGGCAGAGGGACAGAAGGGTGTTTTGTATTCCGGTTATTTTAAATTACTGGTGCCTTTTCTAATGATGCTACCGGGTGTGATCGCTTTCCACCTTTACGGAGGAGAGTTGCAATCTATTGATATGGCATTCCCCCACCTGGTGAAGAATGTATTGCCCGTATTCATGTCTGGCTTTTTCCTCGCTGTATTATTAGGTGCGGTTTTTAGTTCGTTTAACTCCCTGTTAAACAGTGCGGCCACCTTGTTTGTATTGGATATTTATAAACCCTTCAAAAACGACAAGGTGAGTGATGAACAGCTCATTAAAGTCGCCAAGATTGCGAGCATCGTCATTGCTCTGTTTTCATTCATTGTTTCTCCTTTGCTGCAATACGCACCTGAAGGTCTCTTTCAGATTATTCGAATCTTTACCGGCTTCTACAACATCCCTGTGATCGCCGTGGTGTTGGTGGGTTTGTTTACCAAACGGGTGCCTGGTTTTGCAGCCAAGGTCGCCATTGTTTTTCACGTGATTGTGTATGGTTTGTTGAAGTTTGTATTCGATGTCGAGATCAATTTCATTCACATTTACGCCATTTTGTTTTTTACCGAAGTGGCCATTATGTTGGGCATCGGCTATCTAATGCCCATGGAAACGGCCTGGCATTACCAACAAAAAAGTAAAGTGGATATGACGCCCTGGGCCTACGCATTGCCTGTCGCCATCACCTTGTTTACGGGCATAGTGATGGTCTATGTACTATTCTCACCCATAGGCTTAGTGGGTGGTTTAAGCGCGGCTTTTTGGCCGGTTATGGGCACAATTTTGATCGTAAATGTCGTGCTTTGTACCTTCAGTATGCGGCGCTGGCGGCAACGATACAGTCAGACACTACATTGGAATGAGAGCTGAGTACGCTGTTTTCTCGGGAAAACGAGTTTTAATGACAGTGAATAGAGGTGGGGGGAGGGATACCTTCCCTCTTAACATACTCTTCCTAACAGTCTTAATTGCTTGAATTAATTGAAAAAAAATAAAAGAGACTCGTTGCTGCTTTAAGGGATCGCAAAAAGATCCGCAATTTGTCTAAATAAGTCTTGTATAAGATATAAGTTGTATTATAGTTGATGCATCATCGCTAGAGGCCACAGGTCGCATTTGCATACCCGTGACACTGGCGACAGATAACCGAGAGATGAGTTAAGTCAGAAAAAGCGTTACCCGCTGTAATAATTAAAAATATTCAGGAGATAACAATGATGCCAACAAAACACCCTATAAATCGCGCAGTCACCTCTGCCATAGCCTTGACGGCGGGATTTGCCCTGCAAGGCCAGGCTCTGGCCCAAGGCGACGATCTTAGCTGGGAACTGGAAGAAGTCGTTGTCACGGCTCAAAAGAGACAGGAAAAGCTAAGTGATGTGCCCGTCGCGGTTACGGTGATGAACGCAGATCAAATTGACGCAGCCTTCGCGAATAACATTGAAGGGCTTCAGGCGATGGTTCCCTCTGTCAGTTATCGCAAAGGTAATACCACGCGAAACTCTGCCCTGACTATTCGTGGTATCGGCACTATCTCTTTCAGTGTTGCCGCAGAACCCAGTGTTTCAACCGTTGTAGACGGTGTGGTATTGGGTCGTTCCGGACAGGCCTTTGGCGATCTTTATGATCTGGAGCGGGTTGAAGTCTTGCGCGGTCCTCAAGGCACACTGTTTGGTAAAAATGCCTCTGCGGGTGTGGTAAACATGACCACCAAGCGCCCCGGCACAGAGTTTGAAGGCAGCCTGGAAGCGCAGCTTTATCAAGACAATGAATATAGCCTCAAGGCCACCGTTTCAGGCCCCTTGAGTGATCGCACTCGAGGCAGCCTGACCGTGCTGGACAAACAATTTGACGGTTATGTTAAAAATGAATTCAACAATCAGATGACCAACGGTTATGACCGTTCGGGCCTTCGCGGAATGCTTGAATTTGATGCGGCAGACGATATGTCAATGCTGTTCATCGTTGAGCACTATGAAGCAAAAGACGAGTGTTGTACGGATCTGGAATTATTGCCCAGCGGCAGAAACCCGGATTCACCTGCCGCTCCAGACAGTGACGGTGTTGTCAACGGTATTGCCGACCTCGATCTCGGTCTTCGTAAAGTTGACCACGACCTGACCACTGAAACGTTTGACGAAACAACGGCGTTTTCTGTGCAGTTGAACAAAACAATGGGCGAGTTTGAGCTGACCTCTATCACAGCCTATCGCGCCTGGGACAATACAGAAATTCGTGAAGGTGATTTCACATCGATTGCCGGAGACAGCACTGAGCCCGTGTTTGGCGTACCGTTCCAGCTTCACGACGTGGGTCCACAGGAATGGCGTCAGCTTTCCCAGGAACTGAGACTGGCTTCACCTGTCGGTGGTCTGGTGGAATATCAAGTGGGCGCTTTCTACTGGAACATTGAGTCTGAACGAAACTTTACCCGGGACGCTAGCTGCCAGAACAACGGTGGTCAGTTAGACCAGGCCATGAGCTGGTATGCCAATGAAACACTCTCTGGCACTGCTCTGGATGACGCACTGGCCGATCTGGGTGCCTTTGCTGCCTCAGAAGGCGTGACTTGTAATGCGAATGACATTGTTTCTGCAACCGCTTATATGAGCACAGAGTTCAATAACTGGGCTGCATTTGGCGACGGTAAAATCAACATCAGTGACGACATGCGTATCCTGTTTGGTTTGCGTTACACCGATGACGAGGTGAGCTACAGCCACTCTCGTAGAAGCAACGATCAATACGGTCGTCGTGGCGTGGGTGTTCGTCCGGCCACTGAAAATACCGATTTTGAAGGCAAAGCCGATGAGACCAACGTGTCCGGAAAGCTGGGTCTTCAGTGGGATGTGAATGAAGATTCCATGGTATACGCGACCGCCGCTCAGGGTTACAAAGGCCCCGGTTTTAATGTTTATTATAACTTCAAAGCCAACGGCGATGATTCGGCACCTATTTCTGAAGAGACATCAGATTCACTGGAGCTGGGTTATAAGTACACCTCAGGCAGTTTGATTTTGAATGCGGCTATTTTCCAAACGGATATTTCAGATTTTCAGGCGAATAACTTCGATTGTTCTGACGGCACCTGTATTACTCGCCTGACAAATGCGGGTGATGTGAGTACTTCCGGCGTTGAACTTGATTTCACCTGGCGACCGGTAGAAAACCTGACGGTATTTGGTGGTTTTGCCTCAATTGATGCTGAAATTGATGAGTTTAACTGTCCTGTAGGGGCGAGGTCCTGTTCTTCTCGTTCGGGTTTAGCCGTACCTTTTGCACCTGACCTGAAATATTCATTGATGGCTGAATACGTCATTCCAATGGACGGCATGGACATTATTCTTAACGGTTCATTGGTTCACACTGACGAGCAGGTGGCCACACTGCCAGGCAATGACGGTTCTGAAAATCCAGCCGCAGTGCTGCCAGAGTATGACATCGTGAATGCCAGCATCGCCTTCTCCTTTGATGAAGATCGCTACCGCATCTCCCTGATTGGTAAGAACCTTGGGGATGAGCAGTATGTCACCACCTACAGCGGTGATGGATTCCGCTATCAGGTACCCAGAGACGCAGAGCGTTATTTTGGTGCCGCGTTTAAAGCTTCTTTTTAATCTATCCAGTCTTTGGGGGGCGTAAGCCCCCCTTTTTTTATCTACCGCCACCTCGAGCGACACTTTCTCTGCCTAAAACCTGCCAAAAGCGGACTCTTAAGAGTAGTAATGTTGGGTATAGGCGTTTATTCTTTCTTCCTTTGACCCCGGCATGCGAAAATCAGATAATAGCGCTGTCAGGGAGCGGTTCTCGGAAAGATTCCACCAGGCCGCATCAGTTGTATACCGATAGGGAAAAGATATGACTCTAAGCACGAGTTTCCAGCCACTGTATAAACAAGTCTACGACCTGCTGACAAAGCGTCTGGTTGAAGGGCATTGGAAGCCGTCTGAACCCCTGCCCAGTGAAATGGCTCTGGCGGAGGAATTGGGCGTGAGTCAGGGAACCGTGAGAAAGGCCCTGAATCAGATGGTGACAGAAAACCTGCTGGAGCGGCGACAGGGGAAGGGTACCTACGTGGCTGAACATACCCAGGAGAGTTCACTTTTCCGGTTTTTCAGATTGAGAGAACCCAATGGCGAAACACTTATTCCTGAAACTAAAGTGCTAGCCTCATCCCGCCGGGCGGCAAACCAAGAAGAGTGTGCAAAGTTAAAGCTGGAAAAAAATGCACAAATAGTGGAACTGGTCCGCATTCGTTTCCTGCAAGGTGAGCCAGTAATTGTCGAAAAAGTGATTCAGCCCCTGTCGGTATTTCCCGATATTGACAAACAATCGGAACTATCCAGGCCCTTATATATTGTCTATCAGGAAAGTTATGGCATCAGTATTGTCTCTGTTCACGATGAGCTAAAGGCAACTGAAATGCCAGGCGAATATGCTAAAGAACTAGGCCTGAAAGCAGGTGCGTCGGTGTTAATGGTAGACCGTTCCAGTATTAATATTGACGGAAGAGTTGTCGAAATAAGCCAGGCCTATTGTCGAACCGATAAATTCATTTACGCGGTCCATCATAAATAGATCTCACCCGGCAAAGGTTTATTGTGCAGCATCTTTTTTCATTTTGTTCAGCACGATTTTCTGCAATGCCTCTGTGAGCTTGTCGGGCCGAAAAGGTTTGATTAAGAACTCGTCCATGCCGGCCTCGTAACAGGCCTCCTCATCACTCTTTGCCGCGTGAGCGGTCATCGCCACAATCGGAATTCTTGAGGTGCCCTCTTGCTCCAGCTCGCGAATGTAGCGGGTGGCCGTAATACCGTCCATCTCGGGCATTTGCAGGTCCATCAAAATGGCATCAAAGAGGTTTGATTCAAATGCTTCAATGCCCAAGTGACCGTTTTCTGCCACCACCACGTTGTGGCCCTGCTTGGTGAGATAACGCACCACTATTTTCTGATTGACGACATTGTCCTCTACCACCAGCAACTTCATTGGTGGCACTTGAATGTCAGAGACAGGGGGGTTGTGGTTGCTGCTCTCGCCATAACTTGTCACCGAGAACGGCAGGTCAATGTAAAACTCACTGCCTTTGCCAATGGTTGATTGCAAATGCATCTGCCCACCCAACATTTCTACCAGGTGTTTGGAAACCGTGAGCCCTATACCGAGCCCGCCTTTTTTTCTTTTAATGAATTCTGCGGCCTGACGAAAGATATCAAAGATATGGGTCTGGTCTTTCATGGAGATACCGATACCGGTATCCAGCACCGACAGCCGGATCCACACATGCCGTTCGTCAGAGACTCGGCTGCGAGCCGCGCTGTTGCGGAAATGATTGTGGCCGTTGCAAGGTTTTACTCGAATAGTCACCGACCCTTCAGGTGTAAACCGCAGGGCGTTGTCTACCAGATTTCGCAAGACCTGTGTAATGCGAAACGAATCACTGATGACCAAATCCGGCAGTGACAGGTCGAACTCCGAATAGAGCTGAATGTCTTTGTCTGTCGCAATTTCTTTAAATTCGTGTTCTATATCAGAAACCATTGAACTTAGCGAAAACGCTCTTTGTTTAAGCTCGATATCTCCCGCATCCATGGCCGAGTAGTCGAGAATGTCATTCACTATTTTGACCAGTGAATCTGCGGATTTCTTCAGGGTCATTAAGAGTTCTTTTTGAGACTGGCTTTGGGCGTCTTCGTAGGCCAAGTTGGCGGTGCCCACAATGCCATTCAGCGGCGTTTTTAGTTCGTGACTCATAGCCGCCAAAAAAGCCGATTTGGCCTGATTGGTAGACTTCTCAACTTCAATCTCTTTTTGTTTCTTCTCGTACAATTTTCTGCTGTTGATGTCCCGGGCGGTAGCAAAAATTATCTCTTCGTCGGGTAGTGTGACAGATTTCCACTCTACCCATCGATAGGTGCCATTGATGGTTCTGAAGCGATGTTCATAAAAAACGGTGTCCGCCCCCTCCAGAATGTTCTCGTACAGGGCTCGGGTTCGATCCCTGTCTTCCTCATGAACAAACTCTAAAAAGTTTTTTGACAATAAATCCTGATTGGTCCAGCCCAGCAGCCGCTCCCAGGCAGGATTAACTCGAATAAAGTTACCTCGAAAGTCAATGACTGAAAAAAGGTCGGGCGATAAAGTAAAAAAATTGTCGAGGTCGCCCATTCTGTTTTTAAGCGGGGTAATATTATAAGCACTGATGAAGATGAGTTGACGCTCAACCATGGGCACCGCTCGCAGGTGCAACCAGTGGACGTCGCTATTCAGGTTTGAAACCCTGACCTCAGTGTCAAATGCGATATTTTTGTTTAAACAGTCTGAAAAGGATTGTTGGGTTTGTTCTCGGTCTTCGGGGTGTAACAGTTCGACAAATGGGGCCCCCTTGGCCTGGCTCATGTCTTTTCTTAATAGGTTCGTCCATGGGCGGCTAAGCTGTACGACATTCAGTTGGGCGTCGATAATACAGAGAGCATCCAGTATTTCCTCTCCGAGGCGATAGTCGCGCCATGTCAGTGTGTCGTTCGTGTCCTGTCGTTTGGCGTCGATAAAATGCTCCTTAAGCCAAGGATTATCCCGCGGGGTCAATGTCAAAGGATGTAAGGGCTTTTTTGTTCTGCTTCTCATTCAATTCTAGTCAAAACTTGAATCATGTTTATTCAGGTCGCTAGAATGGATGTTTATAACAGATGGAAACCAAATGCTGTTTAGGGAATAATCGGCAATGTTATTTCCCTTTATTTTGTATGTGTATTGTTTTTTTCATTCTCTCCAGTGAGCTTGAGGCTTTATGATAACTAATAGAATTTTGTTGGCTTCGGTTTTCCTACTTGCTGCCTGCGTCAGTTCTGCCGACAAACCGGGCACACCGCCGGGTATTGTGGGGGCGTCCAGTGTAGAGATTGTGTCCGATCAGGGGCGTTATCACTTGCTCGTGAACGGAGAACCGTTTGTGGTAAAGGGCGTTGGTTTGAGTTATAGCGGCGGTGAACGGATGCGCGCGCTTAAGGCCGCTGGTGGCAATAGTTTTCGCACCTGGCACGCCGACAAACTGGATCGGGAACTAGCTTTGGCCAAGTCACTGGGGCTGATGGTCGCGGTAGGGCTGGACACGGGAAAAGAGCTGCAGGGTTTTGACTACAATGATGAACGTAAAGTTCTAGAGCAGTACAAACGTATCACTGCTTATATTGACCGATATAAAAATCACCCGAATGTATTGTGTTGGGTCATCGCCAATGAGCCCAATCTACTGTTTGATGAAGAGGGCAAACTCAAAGACGTTAATCCAAAGGTGTATGATGCATTGGCTGATATCGTTGATTACATTCACGAAACCGACCCCAATCATCCGGTAACATTTGCCCTTGCGGGCGCCTCGAAAAAACATATCGATATGACTCTGGAAAGAGTGCCGCAGATCGATTTTGTTTCAGTACAGGTCTACGGAGACCTGGCAATTCTGGGGGACACTCTCGAGTCTCTTAAGCTGGATAAACCTTTTATGGTTACTGAGTTTGGGCCCAAGGGACACTGGGAAGTGCCAGCGACCAGCTGGGGACGAGAGATTGAAGAGCCCAGTGGCCCCAAAGCCGCGGGCATGGCATCTCGGATGGAAGCCAATATCGTGCATGATAAAACCGGCAAAATTATCGGTTCGTTTGCATTTTTGTGGGGGCAAAAACAGGAGCGAACGCCAACCTGGTATGGCATGTTTAACGAAAATGGAGAACAAACCGCGCGAATCGACGAGCTTACCCGAATTTGGACGGGAAGTTATCCGGATAACCGGGCGCCACTCACCGATAGTATTACGCTCAACGGGAAAAGACCCCGAGACAGCGTGACCTTGCAGGCAGGTAAAGATTCAATTGCCAGACTAGTCGTAAGCGATCCAGATGGCGATGTACTGACTACCGACTGGCGGATAATGCAAGAGGTTGAAACACGTAGTCAGGGTGGCCACTTTGAAGCTAAGCCAAAGAGCTTGCCGGTGAATGTCTCTAAGGTAACAAGGGGTAAAACAACGGATAACAAAGGGTTTGTAGAGATCGAATTCAAGGCGCCCGTGCAATTGGGAGAATATCGCCTGTTCTCCTATTCCGTCGACGGTCATCAGCATGTGGCCAATGCCAATATCCCTTTTAAGGTGATCAACTAAAAAGTTCTGCTCATTTTTTCTCCCGGATTTGATCTTCTGCGCTATTCTCAATAGCAGCTTTGTAGGTGTTTCATGTTGTTCCGAAGCGGCTAGGGAGGTCACGGCGTCATGAAAATAGCGGTGGTGGGAGGAGGTGCAGCGGGTATTGGTGCCGCACACCGCCTGATCAAGGCCGGAATAGACGTGAGTTTGTTCGAAAATGATGCCAGTTTAGGTGGGCATTGTTTTGCTGTGCCGGTCCCCCGGGAAGATGGCGAAGTCACGTATGTGGATGCGGGAGTCAGTGATTTTAATCAGGACAACTTTGTTCATGTTAAGTCCTTGTTGGATGAATTAGGTTTAGAGTATTACCCCGTTGTTCAAGATGCCTCCTTCATGTCGCCTGACCGTTTGCCACTCTGGTATACCCTCGGTGGAAAGCCGCACTTTGTCACACCGCTTGAAAATGAGTCTCGGTTCCAAGAGGAAATTGCCCGATTTAATGTTCAGTGCCTGGAAGTATTAAACGATCGAATTTATTGGGACTGGACAACCCAGCGCTACTTGGACGAAAAGGCCTATTCTGAAGAGTTTCAACGATTGTATTTCTACCCCCGCGCCTCGGGTTGCTTCCCCATGCCGGATAAACCTCCCCAGCAATACATGATAAGAACACTGGTGGCCTTTTATAGGATACACGGTATTGTCGGCGGTAAACCGGCACCCAGAATGGTGCTTAAGGGTGGCATGTTTTCATACTGTGAAGCCTTCGCTGCCTGGTTTGAACAGAAGGGCGGGCAGCTACATTGTAATACTCGGGTTGTTGGTGTTTCGCGGCGAGAGGGGGGCATTCGTCTACGCAGTGAAGACAGCTTTCGGTGTAATCACACCTATTTTTTCGATCACGTGATTATCGCGTCCAATTCCAATCAGGTATTGCCTCTGTTCGAAGATCCGTCCCAATTGGAGACCCGTCTGTTCAATGATTTTCAATGGCAGCGTGCGCATCTGGTGGTGCACCGCGACGAGCGTTTGATGCCTTCGGATCCAGTTGCCTGGAGGTCCTATAATTACCCGGTTGGCACCCTGGAAGAGATTGCTATCCGTCCGACAATTACTTTCTATCCCAGGAGCCTGGCCAGTTTATCTGAAGAAACTATTGGTGTGTTTGTGACGATGAACCCCTTTCGGGAACCCGATCCCGACAAAGTGATCTATAAAAAGTTTTTTGTTCACCCCGCGGCCGGCACCATTAACGATATGGCCTGCGAACAACTCGATCACATTCAGGGCGCTCGTAATACCTGGTTTGCCGGTGCTTATTTAAGAGAGCCTTTTGTGCATGAGCAAGCGCTTTCAAGTGGCATAGATATCGCCGATCGTTTACTGGAGAGTGTCAATGCTGAAACGGGGGGCGGCGATACACCGCTGATTTCGTTTGACGATTTTTTGTTGACAGTGCCTTTATTTGAGGGGCTGGAGCCTGCCATCTTGTCGGATGTAAACCTGGCCGCGAGGCCCTTCGAATGTGCCGCGGGAGACGTATTGTTCCAGCAGGGGCAAACGGCCGAGGGCATGTATTTGATAAAGCAGGGGAGTGTGCGTATCGAGGTGCGCACACCGGGTGATGAAAATGTGTTGATCTCCAGAATTGGGCCAAGCGACATAGCAGGGGAAATGGCTTTGATGGACACCGCGGTAAGATCGGCGAGTGCCACCGCCGAGGAAGACACTCACGGTTATATGATCAGCCAGCAACGATTTGAAATGCTCCGAGCAGATATGCGCCCGGCGGGTTTGGCGATTATGAATCGACTGGGCCGACAGGTGGCCTCCCGCTGCAGGGCAGTGGTAGAAGATATCAGTGGGGGGCGCACAGCAGAATCAGCGGGCCCCTCGGGTCCATCACAATGGGACAGATCTTATTGTGACAGTGAGTTATCGCTCAAACGCGCGCAACTAAAACAACTCCCCATCTTTTCAGGTTTTAGTGATGTTGATATTCAAACTCTTATCGAAGAGGGTGAAACCTGGTCATTTCCAGCCAGGCATTTGTTGTTCAGCCGGGGAGGGAGCCCGGAGGGTTTGGTGATTGTACTGCGAGGCGCATTGCGATCCGGGTTGCCTCGCAGTATGGGGGGGCAACATATTTTTCTACACGGACCCGGCACCGTGGCGGGTGTTGTGTCGTTGATCGATGGGCTACCCCACCCGGTTGACCTCTCCACCCGGGAGCGGAGCACTATTCTATACATCTCGCGCTCCCGCTTTGAGGAACTGCGTCACAGTGGTTCAGCGGTGTCTTTCAATGTTTGTGCCAATGTAAACACTGCGCTGGTTTCACTGCTCCGCAAGCTGAATAACCAAGCCCAACTTTACAAGTTGCTTGGGAGTTTTACGGTTGGTGCTGAATGAATGTGGACTGATATAGGAGGCGATTATGTGTCGAGTGCTCGCGTATTTGGGTTCCCCCATTTTGTTGAAGGATCTGTTGTACAGTGCAGATAGCTCCTTGATCAAACAAACTTATGATCCAAAGATGTTACGCATGTTAAACCTTGCCGGTTTTGGTATTACCGCCTGGGGACGAAGTTCGGACCAGCCCGACATCCCCTTTACCTATCGTACCACCGACATTCCTGTTTTTGATCCCAACCTCAATAACCTGAGTCAGATTATACGTTCGCATTGTTTGTTAGCGCACGTACGCGGAGTGCCCTATTCCCATGCGGTGCAAATTGGTCCCGCTAATTTGCACCCCTTTCGTTATGAGGGTATTTCAATGGCCTTTGCCCACAACGGAGACCTGGTGTCTTTTGGAGAGATGCGCGGTGATCTACTTGACGCGATTAAGCCGGAGTTTGCAAAATTAATTATGGGTTCTACTGATAGTGAATGGATATACGCCTTGTTTTTATCCCAGTTCAAAGACCCTGCTGCCCATCAGGCCCCTTTGGATATCGTCAACGCGATTTCCAAAACACTTGCCGTTCTGCGAAAAATTCGAGACCGCTTAGGAATTAATACGTCCTCCTCGGTCAATCTTTTTGTCTGCGATGGTCACAATCTGGTCGCCACGCGATTCACGTTTGATTTTGGATGTTACGGTGATTCTGTTTCTGAAAATGAACTGAGTTACCTAAGTTTATGGTTCACCTTTGGCAGGGACTATGGCTTCCATGATGGAGAATGGAAAATGGTGGGGGGCGCTGGTCATTCAGATTCGGTGATTGTTAGTTCGGAGCCTCTCACCTGTGAAGTGTCTACCTGGTTGGAAATTCCCGAGTACAGTTCACTGTATGTGACCAGTGAAAATGGTCGTCGGGTTGCCAATACCGTTGAGTTAAATATCTAATACTATTATTGATAGTCCACTTTTATGAATTCACACGGATTAGAGCGGGAGTGCATCAATAGATCCGCTGATCAGTGCCTCGATGCCTCGATCTGTGCCGGGGTGGGTGAACCCCAGGCGAACAATAACGAGTTCTTTAGAGGGCACTACAATCACGTATTGGCCCTGGTATCCACCCATGTAATAGGTATCTTCGGGCACGGATGGCCAGGTGCGAGGCGCATCAGCGATCAGCGGTTGGGCATTTAACCAAAACTGCGCACCATATTCGTTTAAGGGGTGAGTCTTGGTGGGGGTGGTGCTGTATTCAACCCAGTTTTCGGGTAACAACTGCTGGTTGTTCCAGCTGCCATTTTGCAACATCAACTGGCCTAATTTGGCCCAATCTCTTGCGGTTGCGTAAAAATAAGACGAGCCCACAAAGGTATTGCTGGCGTCCGTTTCAAAAATGGCGGAGTTTATTCCCAGTGGTTGTAGTAATTGCTGTTGATTAAACTCGTAGTAATCCTGGAAATTACCCCCCACTGCACGTTTGATAATGCCTGCAATAATATTGCTGGTGCCGCTGGAATAAGACCAGTGAGAATCGGGAGCAAAAGCCAATGGTTTATTTGAGGCAAAGGCCGCGGTATCTCCTTTTGTCGAGAGCATGCTGCTTACATCGGTATTGATACCGTAGGTTTCATTGAACTCGAGCCCACTGCTCATTCGCAGCAGTTGGTCTAGTGTGATCTTGGAGCGGGGATCCTGAGAATCTTGCCAGAGAGGTACCTCGGCGGCATCAAATAAGTTTAGCTTCCCGGCTTTTACCAACAAGCCCACATGTAGGTTGGTGATGCTTTTGGCCATTGACCAGCTGAGTAGGGGAGTCTGTTTATCTACGCCATTTGCATATCGCTCAGCGATCAAATTCCCCTGATGTACAATGCTAATGGCTTTCACGTTGCGCTTGCCACTTTGTTCGGGCTCGCTAAAGGCCTGGTCAATCGCGCTGTTCAAACGTGCATAATCGACGCCGGCTTTCTGGCCGCTGATTTCACCGAGTCCACGGGGCCAGGGTTCAGTTGTGGGAGCAAGTGCGGGCTCCAATGGTGTGACGCCGGGGCTGAGCGTGTCTTCTCCCGCCACTAAAAGTGTGCAACCAGTGCCTGGTCGGTAAACCGCTTTGCGAACAAAAAAACCTGCAATAGAGGTTTGAACCTCCTGCTTGTTTTCATCGACTTCATAACTGAGATATTGAAAGGAACTGTCAATGGGGTGAAGGGCTTCGGTTGCAATAGCATCGGTATCAAATCCACTGATGAAATGCCCTGAGCAAAGATTCTTTGCAGAGAAACCTGTAGCGATGTTGAGAGTGCTGGATAAGTTGGGGTAGCTGTAGGTGCCGCCAATAGAGACCAGCAACAAGATGACAATGACAATCTTCTTCATACTCAATTCTCGCTATTGTTGATACTGTTTCCGACAGCAGCGTCGCCGGTGTGGAGACGCTGCTTTTTCGGTGAAATACCTAATGCTTAAAAGCGGTACATCAGATCGATGCCGAAGGTACGAGGTTTCCCGCGATCGGCAACGGGAGAACCGATACCTTCCCCGGTGCCACCGATACCGTAGAGGTATTCTTCATCGAAGGCGTTATTAATGTAAAGAGCCGCTTCCCAATCTGATTCGTTGCTGCGCAAAATAGCACGGGCGTTTAACAAAGAGTAGTCGTCAATTACACGAGAAGGGTCAATGCCTGCATTCAAGGTGCGCTCATCGGTATAGTTGTAGTCACCGCGAACGACCAGCTCGTAGGCTTCAGCGAGATCGGTGGTGTACTCCAGGGAAATGTTGACCTTGTTTTCGGGCATATCCGACAGAGGTTCACCGGTCAGATCGTCAAGTGCGGTCTCACCCTCAAACAAGCTGTAGCTGGTGTATTCCGTCTCGGTGTGTGAGTAATTTGCTGCGAGGAACAATTTCTCGGTAATCAGCCACTGTAATTCCAGCTCCAGGCCCTGGCCTTCAGCATCAGCATTTTTGATGTTGTAGGTTGGAATCACTCCGGCGGGGCCGCTGAGCTTCAGAATCTGGAGGTTATCGTAGTCGTACTGATAAATAGAAGCATTAAAACGCATGCGTCCGTCCATCAGTGTCGACTTCAAACCCAGTTCCATGTTGAGCACTTCTTCTGGAGAGAAGCTGGGGTCATCACCCAGGCTGTTGAAACCACCGGCTTTAAAACCTTCGGCAACACTGGCAAAAACCATTACATCTTCATTGAGTTTGTAGTCCAGCACTACACGGGGGGTGACGGAACTCCAGGAATCGCTCTTGTCGTCATCGATCTGCTCAAAGAAAACCAGACCAAAGGGCACATCCATAGGGCCGCCCAGGTAGGCTTCAGTAGGCTGGCTGCCAAAGGGACCGGTCAGCGTAGGAATTTGGAAGGCATTGATCCAGCTGGTATCGATGTGAAAGTCTTTGTCATCCTTAGTCCAGCGAACACCCAGAGACAGGTCCAGGCGATCGGTAATGGAATAGGTCATATCGGCGTAGGCGGCAATACTTTCATAGTTGCCGATGTTGTGCATTTCTTCGTGCCAGGACTGGCCCAGGTTCGCGCCGGTGGCGGCGAGCACATCTGCTGTGTCCATGCCGATGGGTAAACCCATCTGAGCAAATTGGGCGTTGATTTGTGGTGCGATAGCGGCGCCCAGGAAACCGGATAAACCAGCACCTTCGGGCAGCAATTCAATTTGTTCAACCGGCACGCCCGCGTCGATCAGGAAAAAGGTATCCAGTGTGGTAACCGTAGCGTCCACGAGGTAAGTCTGTTCAATATCTTCTTTGAACCAGCTGGCGCCGACGGTGTACTTCAAACGATCACCGACGTAGTTTACGCGAAACTCCTGGCTGTATTGTTCCTGCTCATCAATCGTGTCTGTGGTCAGGTAAAAACGAGCCAGGTCAGTGCCGTCTTCGTCTTCGCTCTGGTGTGCGTTAAACGTGCGAAATGCGGTAATTGAGGTAAAAGTGAAATCGCCTACGTCGTGCGCAACGGTAACACTTGCGCCCCCAAGGTCACGTGCTTCAAAGCCGGGGTAGTCGATCGCGAAATTATCATACAGGTCATCGCTCAGCGTAAAGCTGGTAGCCTGTGGACCGTCTTTATCCATTTCAGAATACTCTGCACGGAACACCACTTCGGTGTCGGGAGAGGCTTCCCATAACACAGCCGCGGTAACCATGTTGTCGTCTTCCTGAGACAAATCCGATGAGCCGACCGTGTTATTGATGTAGCCGTCGCGGGTGTTCTCTCTGAAGCTGAAGCGTGCATAAACGTCTTCTGCCAGTGTGACGTTAAAACCACCCTGAATTTTGCGTTTGTTGTAGTCACCTATCTGAAGGCCCAGGTAGCCGTCGGTTTCATCAGACGGGTCTTTAGTAATAATGTGGATGGCGCCTGCGGCGGCGTTGCGACCAAAGAGCGTGCCCTGGGGTCCCTTCAGAACCTCTACGCGCTCTACATCGGAAAAGTTGACCGGCGCACTGGCGCCACGACCTGAATAAACACCATCAACATAAACCGCGACGGCCGGGTCGGAGCCGCTGCCAAAGTCATTGGTATTGATACCACGAATGGTGTAGCTGGATTGGTTGACGTCAGTATTGTCTGTTTCCAGACCCGGGGTAAACGCACCCAGGTCATTTAAGCTTTCAGCGCCCATATCCTGAAGCTGGTTGGCACTGAAGGCGCTGATGGCAATGGGCACACTCTGTAGCGACTGTTCGCGTTTTTGCGCAGTGACCACGATTTCTTCCAGGGCATAGTCCTGGGCGAAGGTGAGGTTCGTGGAAGACATAGCAATGGCGGCGCCAATGGCAACGGTTAATAAAGAACGTTTTTTGCCTGGCGCGGAGGGGGATGATACGAACTGACTCATAAGGATTCTCTCTACATATTGTGTAATTCAGCCTGCAGTTTCTCAGTAATGTCCGAAACCGCAGTATTTCCACCGTAAGGTGCATCTTTGTATTTTCGTGACCGCCTGGTCATAGCTGGTCATATTTTTCGCAGGCAAGGCTACCGGAATATTTGATGGCGTTCCAGCCTTTAAAGTCGAGTTTTGACAAAAAATGAGCGACTGTTCAGTCAGGTCAAGTAGTGGGTGCTTTCAGCAAGGTGGGAGCCGTATTGCTGTAAACCGGACCTTAATTTATCCTGTGCGTCAGCTCACTCTGGCTGTCATTGGTTTCAGGGTGTTAGAACTACTGGGTTTTGATATGAAATTGATTAGCGCTCTGCTCTGCTTGGTGTTGTGTAGCGGTTGTAGTTCCACGGCTTTTTATGGTCAGGCCGTGGCCGGTCAGCTCGATCTTCTAATGAAGCGCCAGTCGATCGATTCTGTGTTACAGGATCCCGACGCAGCCCCCGCGGTTAAAGCGCGCCTGGCGCTGGTTCAGCAAATCAGGGTGTTTGCTCGCGACAACTTGCATCTACCCGTTGGGCAGGCCTATTCCAGTTACAGTGATTTGGAACGACCCTTCGCGCTGTGGAATATTTATGTGGCGCCCGAGCTCTCTCTCGAGTCTCATCAGTGGTGTTACCCGATTGCCGGGTGTTTTTCGTATCGAGGTTTTTTTGACGAGTCGAGCGCCCACCGGGATGCTCAAGTTTTTCTCGATCAGGGTTATGATGTCAAGGTCGGGGGTATCCTGGCCTATTCCACCGTGGGTTGGTTTGACGATCCGGTCCTCAATACATTTTTATTAAAAAGCGAACCTTATCTCGTCAAACTGCTGATTCATGAAATCGCACATAGAAAAATGTATATTAAAAGTGATACGCAATTTAATGAGAATTTTGCTACGGCCGTCGCCTTGCTGGGTTCAGAACAATGGTATCGACAGAGAGAAAATGAACGGTTGTATAAGGCTTATAAGGAACGTTTAAACACGCAGCAGGAAATTACAGAGCTCCTTTTAGGCGTTAGGCAACAATTAAACGCTATTTATATCGACGATGTACTTTCCGTCGAAGAAAAGCGAAGTCGGAAAAATAAAATACTGCAGAGCCTACAGCAGTCGTACCAGCGCAAGAAGATTCAGCGTGGCTGGGACAACCGCTATGATCAATGGGTTGCAAGTACCAACAATGCCACCCTTGCCAATCTCGTTAATTACGAGGCGCTGGTTCCTCACTTCATTCGATTGTTTCGGGAATGCGGAAACGACTGGGCGCTCTTCTTCCAGAGAGTGGCTGCCCTGTCAAAACTTCCAAGGCGTCAACGTCACGCTGCGTTGAGTTCGAATGATTTGGAGGAGTGAATAATAACGTGAAGGTTTACTGCTCGGATGTTAACGGTTCAAAGATTCAGATTTAAGGTCAAGTCTATGAGGTTTACTCGAAATATAACGGCAGTTTTTCGCCCACTGTCTTTCCTGCTGGTTTCAAGTGTTTGTTCGTGGGAGGCGCTGGGGAGTGTCACTCAGCGCGAAAGTGCTGAGCCTACACGTGGTGCAGCTCAATTCAGGGATGCATTGACGAATTACGTTGATCAATCGATTGCCCAAAGTACGCCGGGTTATGCTCTGGGAGTCATTGTTGATGGCGATATTTTCATGCTCAATACGGGAGGGGTGCGAAAGCGAGGTGCGCCGAATACCGTTAATGCAGACACTGTTTTTCGCTTGGCTTCGGTATCCAAGACCTTTGCTTCAGGGCTCGCCGCTAGTTTGTCATCAGTCAACATGGCTGACAAATTAAGTGAATATCTGCCTGATGTTTCTTTGAGTCGTGCCGACTACCAACAGGAGCTATCGCTAGGGCATCTGTTGTCGCACACCTCGGGTTTAATGCCTCATGCTTATACAAATCTGATCCAGGATAACCAGCCCTATAAAAAAATAATCGGCAAACTTGAACGGGTCAATTTTATTTGTGCGCCGGGTGAGTGTTATGGGTATCAAAATGTTGTCTACAGCTTGGCGGGAGATTTAATTGCCGCGAGAGAGGGCACAAGCTATGAATCTCTTGTGCAAAAGCAATTATTCGACCCTGCAGGAATGCGTAATAGTTCTTTTGGATTGCAGGCTTTTATGAGTGCTGAGAACAGGGCTACCCCCCATCGTTGGGATCGGTCAAACAAACTCTGGGACCCCGTGAAAGTACGTGGAAACTACTACCGTTTTGCACCCGCGGCGGGGGTAAATGCGAGCCTGAATGACATGATGGGCTGGCTGCGTGTGCAGCTGGGATTACGCCCCGATGTGATTGACTCCGAGGCACTAAAAGATTTACATGAACCCCGTGTGCGCACGTCGCGCAAACGCGCACATTATCAAAATCCGGCCTGGAATGGGGTTGCAAATACCCAGTATGCTCTTGGGTGGCGCACCTTCGATTTCAAAGGAGAGGAGGGGTTTGTCCATCATGGCGGCTGGGTAAAAGGGGTGCGAGCCGAATTAGTGTTTAATAAACGGTTGCAGATGGGTTTAGTGTATTTATCCAATTCAGAAGCCAGTTTCGCCAGTGAGATTGTACCCAGCGTCCTGAATTTATATCTGTCGAAGTTCTAGCCGGGACCATTCTGTCTGGAGTGGCATCGTTTGAATTGAATGTTTAAAAACGGGAGGCCTCGGCTTATTTTGTCTCAATAATTTGAGCCCGTCCGATATAACCACTGTCGGTACCATACCAAAAGGCATGCCCGACCGAGTGGTAATACATATGCCTAACTGAACCGCCACTGGATACTGGTGTACGATAGAAAAAACGTTCTTGTTTCGTATCAAAACCCACTATTTGATTTGGCGATACGCCGGTATCAGCGATCCAGAGTCGTTGCTCTTTATCAAGTGCAGTGCCGTAGGGTTTGCTCTGTGAGCCCTCGGGCAGCTGCCACTCTTTGAACGTCTCTGTGTCGGGAGTGTACCTTCCGAGAAAACCTTCGGCATAGTCGACATACCAGATATTGCCATCAGCGGTGATCTCCAGACGGCGGGGGCGGGCGTCTTTCCTGGGTAGAGAAATTTCTTTTATATTGAGAGTCTTGGGGTCAGCCATCGCGAGCTTATTAGTCCCCAGTAGTACAACCCAGGGTCTGTCCTGAGAATCCATTTTGATGCCGTAGGGGCGGGCGCGAGGCGTGTTTACCTTGAGTAGCTCGATTTTACCGGATTGGGCATCAAGAAAGCCGAGTGCATTGCCCCACTGGGCAGTAAACCATATATTTCCCGCTTGATTGAATACCAGGGTATGTGGGTCTTTGACGTTCTGATCGGGCATTGGGAAACGGGTAATGTCGCCGTTTTCAGGGTTGAGTTTGCCAATGTGTGCATTGCGGTTACCTGCGTACCAAACGTCACCACCGGGATCGACAATCAGGTTGTGAGGGTGTGTGTCGGGCGGCAGTTCATAGCGTTTCATTACCCCGGTTTCAGGCTGCAGGTAAGCAATATAATTGCCCGCCTGACCACAGAACCACGTGCGCCCAAGTGTATCCACAAATGGGTCACGGGGGCGGCCCTCCCATTCTACGTGCCATTCAGTGATATTCAGGCTGCTGTTTTGTGCGTCGTTCGCGATTGAGTAGGGTGTTACGAGTAAACACAAAATGCTTAGGAAAAATCTCATATCTACCTCTGCCGTGGTGTATCTATTGAGTATAGGTCGTCGCGCGGGGTCTATGTTAGGCTATAAAACCCCATCAAATGGATATTTGAATTGGAGTTTTTTATATGACTATACGGACATACGCCACGGCTGTGTTAGTGAGTTTGATGCTAACATCTCCCTTGTCTACCGCTGAGATCTATAAGTATCAGGACGAAAACGGCAAGTGGCATTTTACCGATAAACGGCCGGCGGGGCACAAACCTGATCCGGATAAGGGAGCGACCCCAAAGGTTCCCAAGCCCAGTCGTCGAAACCCCGTCGATTTAAACGCTGCGTTTCAAGAAAAATTCCAGAGTCAGTCCCCTATTGAAAGAGCTACCTTGTCAGTTGTCACGATTGAGACGGCAACAGGACTTGGGTCCGGATTTTTTATTTCTGAACAGGGGCATATCATTACGAATAAACATGTTGTCAGACCTTCACTTGAGGAGATGAAGAAGCGTCTTGAAAAACAGAAACGCGACTTGGGCCGCGCGCAAAAAATCATTGCCAGAGAGGACCGAAATCTCTCCAAGTATGCCGCTGATATTAGGAGATTTGAACAAAGTCTCGAGGGCTTATTGCCCTATGAAAGGCGCGAAGACGATGAGGATTTGCGAGATCATCAGGAGCGCTACAGTGAGCGCTTAAGGGATTTTAATGAAGACTCCCGTGTCGTCAATAAACGCAAAAAAGAATACTCCAAGGCCCAGTCGACTTATAGAAAAGCCAGTCGTTCCGCCAAAAGTGCGCGACGTTTTAAGGTTGTGCTAAAGGACCAAAGTACCGTTGATGCCTCTCTGGTTGAACTCAGTAAAACCCATGATCTGGCTCTGTTAAAAATTGACGGCTACAAAACCAAGCCATTGGCCGTCTCCGCAGGAGCACGGGCCAGGCAAGGGCAGAAAGTCTATGCGGTGGGTAGCCCTATGGGTTTAAAAGACTATGTGACGTCCGGCGTGGTGGCTCGTGTTAGCCGTGACGAGATTGTGACAGATACACAGATTTTACCCGGTAATAGCGGCGGCCCTTTGATTGATGAACAGGGCAATGTTCTAGGTGTAAATACGTTTAAACAAACCGCTGGAGTGAATGCTTTTTCACAGGGTTTTGGCGTGGCGATATCCATAGATACTGCGTTGCAGGATTTTGGCGCACACCTGGGTGCCCACTAGGGCACCCGCTGATTGAACAAAACTACAAATGAGCAACTGACTGCCTGCTTAGATAGGCAGGGTTGTAGAACTTGTCCGGAAGCTGGTGGGCCCGGCTATCGACGTATTTTATGCGTGTTGTCTTATTGGTTTGTATGGCATCTTCCAGCCGCATTTCACTGACGGTTTTTAGGCCTTTTTGCACGCCGGCGGTAAACCAGGCGACTTTGGCTAATTTTCCGGATTTGAGATAAAGCTCTGCTTTGAGGGGAAAGTTGTCTTCTTGCTGTAACCAAAGCGTGATCGTGTAATAGCTGGCGCCCCGGGTTTTTGCCTGCAATCTCAATCGTTGAGTGTGCTGTTGATTGATGATTTCGCTCCCTTCAAGTTCTGCGTTGTAATCCTGACTCCAGGTTAATGTCGATATGTCGCCCACCGAAGCCTCCCCCAATAGTTTTTGCATGGGTGTGATACGAATCGGACGGCGACTTCTTGGCATTAATAACCAGTACTTATCCTGCAACATCAGCATTTTTTGTCCCTCTTCGGAGGCCGCCTTGAAAACGACAAGGCTTTCCCGGCTGGGGCGAGTGTATACGTGATACTGATGTTGGCTCGTTAATTCATCTGACTCAAACAGTTGCACCTCTGTGACCACTTTTGACGATCCTTCGGCGAGCCGGAACGCATCGGCTTGTTTTAACATGTCTGTTACCGTGGCGGAAAAACCGTTTATCGGGAGTAAGGCCAGTACCGCCACTGCCGACCAGCGAGATGAATGTTTTAGAGCGGTAAGTGTCATTTTTAGCGAAATATTAAACATGGATCAAGGCCTCAGTGATAGGTTTATTGACACCTTTGCGGGCGGCTAGAAAAGAAGAGACAACGCAGATAATGCTCACGCCCAGGGTGATCATCCAAGCCAGGCTGCTTGAAAAATAAATCATCAAAGGGTAGCCGTTAGTACTGCCGGGGGGAGGGGGCATTTCTACCTCTAACACCATTAATGAAACGCTGATCATGGCCGTTAAGGCAATGCCAATCAGGGCGCCTGCCAGTGCTAGCAGCAGACCTTCACACATAAAGTTAAGCAGCAGTTCACTCCGTGCGGTGCCCAATGCAGACAGTGTGCCTATCTCTCGAGTGCGTTCTGTAACCGACATCGTGAGGGTATTGAACAGCGCGACAAAAACAACCAGAGCCATGACCAGACCCATAACACCAAATATGCGATTGTAGAGGCCTTTGACCTTGTCATAAAAAAAGGCACGTTCCTCCCAGCTTGTAATTTCTAGCTCTGGCGCTATGTTCGAGAGTTGCTGCCTTAACTCTTCGGTGGATGACAATTCGTAGGCGTAGACTGAAATAGTACTAACACGGGTGCTGTCCAACAGGGATTGTGCCGCTGGTAGAGAGACATAGATCTGTCGTTTATCCAGTTCAGGCACACCCGCACTATAGATTCCTCGCACTTGAAAATCGATAGCATTCAGAGCGCCCTCAACCGTTGAGGTCATTAAGGTAATATAATCGCCAGTATTGACTTTCAGGTTGCGCGCCAAACCTTTACCCAGCATGATTTGCGGATTACTTTTAGCCTCATCCGGAGATAAGGTTTTGCCACTGCTGATGTCCATGAACGGGCCTTTTAAGCGAAATTCACTGGCTTCCACTCCCTGTCCAACAAAAATTGTCGATTTCTCTCCGTTAGAAATCAGCCCTGTAAAGTAGATGCGGGGTTGCACAGCTTTGACGCCATCGCGCATTAATAGCTTACGGCTGAGGGAGGCTGCATCTTCCAAACCGTTTTGAAGCGGAAAGTCCTCATCACTGTCAAAGTAGCCCGACTGAGCAAATGTCAGATGACCCTGTGTGCGGGCAGCGCTTTCTTGCAACGACTGATAGGTATATAAACCGAAGCCGCCAGAGGCCATTAACGCCATCACTGCTATAGCGACGATGGACACCGACAGCAGGCTACGGCGACGGTTGCGAAAGAGGTTGAGCAGGGCGAGTTTCATGCGGCGCATTGGGCGATCTCCTGACGGATTGCACCGTCTTGCAAATGTAATACCCGGTCGCAGTGGTGGGTCATG